>NZ_JBWKQE010000036.1:0-49999 GCF_059418605.1 Duganella sp. GW821-FHT07G03 | reverse complement strand
GATCGACACGCTGCTACCGTTTCCAAACTCTACGCAGAACTAGCCTTGTGTGGAAGGTGGAGCGGCTGGACGCTTACTTTACAGTGAATGGTTTTAACTCTTGCTGCCGCTCAATGCAGCCTCAGCCAGCAGGATCAAGAATGCCTTTTCCGTACTCCGTCTCTGCGAGGGGAACTCCATGCCATTCATCTACAAAGATGTAGATACACTGGATATCATTCCACCACCACTTGCCGTAGGCGACGGTAGCTGCGTCGCGCTAATCAAACACTATGTTCCTGGCCTAAAGGGCGTGCCGACGTCAGCATGGAGTGCGGGCGGGAACGTATTGGAATTGGGCGACAAGGTAAAGAGAGGAACGGCAATCGCCACTTTCGTTGACGGTCGCTATCCTAATGCGGTCCATGGCAATCACGCCGCAATCGTTCTGAAGGTGATGAAATCCGGTTTTTACGTCCTCGATCAGTGGAAAGACAAGGGTATTATTCGATCCAGATTCATTCGAATTCCTCCGCCTCACTTGCAATACAACCGTGATGGCTCTTTCAGACACCCCAGCGATAATGCCCTGGCATTTTATGTGATCGAACGATGAACCCTCTTCGCAAACTAGCGATGGCCACTACAGCATGCTGGATGTGCGCCACTGGCGATTGCGCGCAGCAGCGCATCACCTGCCCAGAACTACTCCAACCTGAATCTATGCAGCCCCAACGTCCACCTGCCGGCTGGGATGTATACATGCCGCATGCGCTCAGCTTGACCGAAGGCGGGATGCTGCACGGTGCTCCCAATGAGTCCGCGTATCTGGTCCCAGATAACTACACCAGCAAGAAATTCGGCAAGCAGACTATTCAAACGCAAAGTTGGACCTTCGACGTTCCTCATGGCTACACCACCTGGGCCTACTGCGGCTATGGCGGCGCAGGTGGCCCGCTTCAGTTATTCAAGCGCATCGCTGACGACGCTACGCAATGCATTTTGACGACCAAAAGCATTGATCAGAGAACCAAACAAATGGCGGAGTTCATTTGCAAATAACTCAAGAGCTTGGGTATTCCAAATCGCAACTGATTCCGAGTTTACGTCCGCTAATCCGTGACGAATCTAATTTTTCTGCACCAGCGACTGGCCGATATCCAGCGGCCGGATGTCCAGCCGCATATTGAGGATGGAATAGCTTTGCGGCGCCGCCGACGCGTAGCCCACGCTGTCGCGCGTCTTGGAGAAGGTGAACTGGAAGCCCAGCTCCGGCAGCGGCGTATTGCGGCCGCTGGTGGCGATGCCGATCGCTTCGCTGCGGCGGTTGTTCATCAGGTTCTCCATCAGCTCCACCACCGCGTTCTTGCCCAGGATGTCGGCCGAGAACACCGGCTCGCGCAGCACCGCCGCATGCGCCTTCAGCTTGCCGGCGGCCTTGGCCTCGGACGGCGTGAAGGTATGCGTGCCCAGGTCGTACTGGTCGCCCCGGTCCAGATAGCTGATGACGGCGTTGGAGACATTGAAGCCGGCGCTGGCCGGATCGGTGGTGGCGCGCGTCAGGTCGATCAGCAGCGCGCCCTTGTGGCCGACGATCTCCACCCGCCGCCGGTTGTCGACCACCATCGCCGTGTTCTCGTCGATGCCCAGCCCGAATTTGTAGCCCTTCTTCAGCATGGCCGGGATCATGCGAGCGAAGCGGCCGCGCACCAGCAGGTGCTGGTCGACAAACACGTCGTCACCGATGAAGCCCAGTCCCGGCGCGATCTCCCGGCCCTCGGTCACGCCGCCGCGCAGGGTGGCGAACACCGTGTTCGGCGCATAGAACATGGTGCTGCTCATGATGGCCGCGCCGGCGCTGCTGCCCGCCACCACGCCGCCGTTGCGGTACAGCTCCCACACCGCCTCCAGCACCGCGCTGCGGCTGCCGTCCTCGCGCACCAGCGCCTGCGTGATGCGGGCCTGGTCGCCGCCGACGAAGAACACGCCGCCGGCGCCGCGCACCGCCGCCGCCAGTTCGGGATCGTCGGCCACCTTGCGGAAATCGCTGTCGGCCAGCTTGACGGCCAGCGGCACCAGGAAGGCATCCGCGCCATACTGCTTGAGGAAGCCGACGATGGCCGCGCCCACCGGCGCCGGATCGGCGGCGGCCGACGGCAGCACCGCCACCCGCGCGCCCGGCCCGCCGGCCAGCTGCACGATGCGCTGCCAGACGTCGGCGTTATCCGGCCGCAGGTTGCCGCCGATGATGACCAGCGAGCCCTTGGGCGCGGACGGCGCGACGCTCGACGCAGCCAGCGCCCCGTCCAGCGGCACCGCCAACATCAGCGCCGCCTGCAAGCAATGCTTCAAGAGTGACATCCGCATACGCGCCCCCGCCATGAAAAATGGGATGGAGCCAGAGGCGCCATCCCATCCAATATACCCGATTTTTCGCCGCCGCTAGCGGTAGCGGTACAGCGGCTGTTGCAGCTGGATAGGCCGGATATCCATGCGCAGCTTGAGCACCGAATACGCCTCGACCTCGGTCGAACTGTAGCCGACGCTGTTGATGGTTTTACTGAAGCGGAACTCGAAGCCCAGGTCCGGATAGGCGTCGCGCGGATTGCCGAAGGCGATGCCGATGGCTTCCTGCTGGGCGTTGTCGATCAGGTTGACCATCAGGTCCAGCACCGCGTTGTTGCCCAGGATGTCGTTGGTGAACACCGGCTCGCGCGTGTCCGGCTGGTTGGGATCGAGCTTGTTGTCGGCCTTGTCCGGCGACGGCGTGAACTCGCGCGACACCAGGTTGAACTTGTCGCCCCGGTCCAGGTAACTGATGGTGGCGTTGCTGATATTGAAGCCCTTGATGCCGCGGTCGGTGATCGCCGCCGACAGGTCCAGCAGCAGCGCGCCGCTGTAGCCGATGATCTCGACGTCGCGCTTGGCGTTGACCACCATGGCGCTGTTCTCGTCGATGCCCAGGCCGATCTGGTAGCCCTTCTTCAGCATCACCGGGATCATGCGGGCGAAACGGCCGCGCACCAGCAGGTGCTGGTCGACGAACACGTCGTCGCCGATGAAGCCCAGGCCCGAGGCGATTTCATGGCCGTCGTTGACGCCCAGCTTGAGCATGTCCAGGGTCGGCTTGGCGTCGTAGAACATGGTGGTGCTCATGATGGCCGCGCCGGCGCTGGAGCCGGCCACCACGCCGCCGTCGCGGTACACGTCCCACACCGCGTCCAGCGCCGCCGTGTGCTTGCCGTCCGGGCGCACCAGCGCCTTGGTGATGCGGGCCTGGTCGCCGCCGGTGAAGTAGATGCCGGTGGCCGAATGAATCGCCGCCACCACTTCCGGATCTTCGGCCGCCTTGCGGTAGTCGCTATTGGGCAGCGTGACGCCCAGCGGAATGAAGAACGCCTGGGCGCCGTACTGATTGAGCTTGTTGACGGTGTTCTGGGCCGACTTCTCGGGATTGATCGAGGCCGAGCCGAACACGCCGATGCGCGCGCCCTTGCCGCCGGCCAGGGTGACGATGCGCTGCCAGACTTCGGCGTTGTCGGCCCGCAGGCCGCCGCCGATGATGACCAGGTTGCCCGCCGGCGGCGCCAGCACCGGCTTGGGCGGCGGCACCGCCTTGGCCGGCTTGCTGGACTTGACCGGCGCCTTGGCGGCCGGCGCCGATCCAGCCACCTGCGCCGCACACACGCCCGCGCCGGCGACGACCAGCAGCCATAGCATGACGAGACGCCGCAGTGTAAAACCTGTTAATTTCATGTTGCCCTTCCGATGAAAACCGGCGCCACGCTCACGCGCGGCGCCGTCGATAATGCAGATGATACCAATCAATTACGCAATCCGGCTTAAAGCATCATTACGTTACATTACTTGAAGGCGTAATTGGCGCTGGCATACAGGCGCCGGCCACGCGGATCGGTGTAGGTCGGATCATAGCCCGAGATGAAGAAGAAGGCCTGGTTCGAGTACGGCGGCGCCGTGTTGAACAGGTTCTGCACCCCGGCGCGCAGCTTGAAGGCCTTGTTGACCTGCCAGGCGCCAGACAAGTCCCACAGCGAGTAGGCCTTCACATGGTTGGCCGCCACCACCGTGCCGTCGTCGGTGTTGATCGCCGAGTTCTGGTCTTCGTAGCCACTCGACCAGGTGTTCGACAGGCTGGCCGAATACGGGCCGCGGTCCCAGTCGAAGGTGACGGTATGGCGCCAGCGCGGCACCACGCCGTCGGTAACGAAGCGTCCCAGGTTGCTCAGGTAGGGGTCGCCCGCCGCGTTCTGGATCTTCGAGTTGAGCACATAGGTGCCCGACAGATGGCCGCCGAAATTGCCGGCCCAGGTCTTCACGCCACGGTAGTCCAGCGTCAGGTCCAGGCCCGTGGCCAACTGGGCGCCGCGGTTTTCCTTGTGCAGCTCGATATAGTCGATCAGGCCATCGTCGTCGCGGTGCACCAGGTTGCCGTACTTGGCCAGGTTGCCCAGGATGACGTCGTCGCCGATCTCGCTGATCAGGTCCGTGCGCTTGATGTTCCAGTAGTCCAGCGTCATCGTCACCTGCTTGGACGGCTCGATCACCATGCCCACCGAGTATTGGCGGCTATGCTCGGGCTTCAAGTTGGCGTTCGAATAGCGGCGGGTGTTCCAGTTGTCGGCGCAGTCGGCCAGGCTGTTGTCCACCTTCGCGCAGTATTGCGGATCGGGCAAGGTCGCGGTGCTGCTGTAGACGGTCGGGCGGTACAGGTCCGACATCGACGGCGCGCGGAAGCCGCGGCCGGCCGAGGCGCGGAACAGCATGGTCTTGGCCGGCATATAGGTCACACCCACCTTCGGGCTGGCGGCGCCGCCGACCACCTGGTAGTGATCGTAGCGCGCCGACAGCTGCGCTTCCCACTGTTTGGTGAACGGCAGCAGCAGCTCGCCGTACACCGCCTGCACCGTGCGCTTGTCGCTGGTGGCGCGGCCGCCTTCGGGCGCGGCGTCGTTGTTGATGTTATCGCTCAGCAGCAGCGCCGACGGCGTGAAGTCGGTGCGTTCGTGGCGCACCTCGCCACCGATCGCCAGCGCCGCCTCGCCGCCGGCCAGCGTGCCCACCGCGTGCGAGACCTTGAAGTCGACCGAATCCATCACGCCGCGCGCATGGCGCACGTCGTCGTTGACCTGGATGCTGTCGAGCAGCGCCACGCCGGCCGCGCTGGACGGGCCGAAGGGATTGATCACGCCGTCGTAGATGCCCTTGACCAGCTTGTCATATAGCAGATAGCCGTGGGTGTCCTTGTCCTTGATGGTGTTGACGCTGTGGTTCAGCGCGACGTCGTAATCGAAGCCGTTGGCGCTGCCGGTCAGGCCGACCACGAAGCGCTGGCTTTCGCTGGTCAACTCGCTGGTGCGGCGGCCGGCGTCGTTGAGGCGGATGCGCAGCTCGACATCGCCGGCCACGTCGTCGTCCGCGCTGGCCTCTTCCGACTCCAGGTCGTACTTGGCCAGGCCCGGTATTTTCTTGTAGTTGATCAGCGCTTTCACCCGCGCCGTCGAGGCCACGTAATTGGTCTTCGAGCGGCTCAACGCGACTTCGGCGAACAGCTGGTTGTCGGGGTTCAGTTGCAGCACGCCGCGGCTGAGGAAGTTGACCTTGTCCGACTTCGGATACAGCTCGGTGTCGCGCATGTAGTTGTAGGTGCAGGCGTCGACCCCGCCGATACCGGCCGGCAGGTACAGATTGGCCGGCGGCGCGCAGCCCGGCACCGACAGGTTGATGGTGCGGTTGGTCAACGGCTTGCCGTTGAGGGTGAAGCCGTTGTCGTTCAGGTAGTCGCGCTGGGCGCCGGTCAGCCGGATGTTGGCCGGCGAGGTATAGCCGGACAGCAGGTGCGGCAGGCGCTCCGGGATCTGCAGGTTGCCGATGAACTTGCGCTGCGAGGTGCTCAGGGCGTCGGTGCGCTGCACGTCCACCACCGCGAACACATTGTAGCCCTCGCGCGTCAGGTCGCCGGTGCCGGCGGTCAGTGTGGCGGTGCGCTTGCCGGCGCCGCCCTCCTTGGTCTTGCTGCCGTAGGCGTTCAGCTCCACGCCCTGGAAATCCTTGCGGGTGATGAAGTTGATCACGCCGCCGATGGCGTCGGTGCCGTACAGCGCCGAGGCGCCGTCCAGCAGCACTTCGACGCGCTGGATGGCGGCGGCCGGGATGTTGTTCAAGTCGACGCCGGTGTCGTCGCCGGGCGAGGCGAAGTTGGCCATGCGGCGGCCGTTGAGCAGCACCAGCGTCGACGAGGTGCCGATGCCGCGCAGGTTGGCGCTGTTGAAGCCGCGCTGGTCGTGGCCATCGGTGATGCTGGCGCCGTCGGTCAGGCCGCCGACGTTGGCCGACACGCGCGCCATCAGCTCCGAGGCGGTGGTGACGCCGGCCTTCTCGATATCCTCGCGCGTGATCACCTGCACCGGCAGCGCGGTTTCCGATTCGATGCGGCGGATCGCCGAACCGGTGATCTCCACCTTCGGCAACACGGCCGGATTGGCCTCCGTATTCTGCGCCAGCGCCGGCTGGCCCAGCAGGCCGACCACGGCCCCCGCGCTCAAAGCCAGGCGCACCGACCGCGCCATCATCGTCACTCGCATACTCTGCACATCACCCATGATTTTCTCTCTGATTGTTATATAAATAATTCCATTAAACTAACTGTACGCACATCGCCGGGAAAACTCAAGAAACCAGGCCGCCTTTCGCCCCGCAGCGATTTACTTTGTGAAAATAGTGCTACATACTCAATCTTTGTCGACAAAGTCCTTCCCGCCATGCAAGTACACAAACATCCGCTGTCCGGTCCGCACAGCAACGCCAGCTTTGAACTGACCAGCCTTCACTACGGCCGCCCCGGCGCCGGCAAGAAGGTCTACATCCAGGCCTCGCTGCACGCCGACGAAGTGCCCGGCATGCTGGTGGCGCAATTCCTGCGCAAGGAGCTGGGCGCGCTGGAAGCGGCCGGCCGCATCAGCGGCGAAGTGATACTGGTGCCGGCCGCCAATCCGATCGGCCTGGCGCAGGCCATCCACGGCGCCGCCTTCGGCCGCTTCGACCTCACCACCGGCATCAATTTCAACCGCTCGTACAAGCACGTGGCCGACGACCTGAAAAAATCGCTGGACGGCCTGCTGGGCGCGGACGCCGACGCCAACGTGCGCCTGATCCGCGAACACGCGCGCGCCTCGATCGCCGCCTGGCAGCCGGCCACCGACGCCGACACGCTGAAGAAAACCCTGATGACGCTGGCCGTCGACGCCGACATCGTGCTCGATCTGCACTGCGACAACGAGGCGGCGCTGCACATCTACGCCGGCACGCCGCTGGCCGAAGGCGTCGCGCCGCTGGCCGCCATCCTGGGTGCGCACGCGCTGCTGCTGGCCTACCAGGCCGGCGGCGAACCATTCGACGAAGCCTGCAGCCGTTTGTGGTGGGACCTGGATAAACACTTCGAAGGCCGCTACCCGATCCCGCCCGCCTGCCTGTCGACCACCGTCGAACTGCGCGGCGAAATGGAAGTGAGCTACGCGCTGGCCGAGAAAGACGCGGCCGGCCTGATTCAGTTCCTGACGCTCAACGGCGTGCTGCAGGCGGCGGACGCCGCGGCCGCCGCGGCGGCGGCCGTGCTGCCGGCGCCGCTGTGCGCGGCCACGCCGCTGGAAGGCGTCGAGCCGCTGTACGCGCCGCACGCCGGCATCCTGGTCTACACCCGCGAGCTGGGCGCGCGCGTGGCGCCGGGCGACGCCGTGGCCGACCTGATCGACCCGGTCAGCGGCGAGACCACGGTGATACGCGCCGGCGTGGCCGGGGTGTTCTTCGCCCGCAGCGCGCACCGCCACGTGATCCGTGGCATGAACGTCGGCAAAGTCGCCGGCGCCCAGGCTTACCGTGCCGGCGATTTGCTGAGCCAATGACGCTGTCTAAAAAAATGACCACTAAAAAATTCAAGCTGCCGCACACCTTCGTCCTGCTGTTCATCATCCTGGCCCTGATCGCGGCGGCCACCTGGCTGGTCCCCGGCGGCAAATACGACACCCACCTGGTCAACGGCAAGCAGCTGATCGATCCGGCCACCTTCCACTACATCGCCAGCGCGCCACAGGGTGTGACGGCGCTGATGAAGGCGCCGATCAAGGGCTTCGTCGACGCCGCGCTGATCATCGGCTTCGTGCTGATCGTCGGCGGCGCCTTCTCGGTGCTGCAGAAGACCGAGGCGGTCGATTCGATGATCAAGTCGCTGGCGCGCGCGCACGACAGCTCGGTGTTCATCCAGAGGGCGCTGATCCCGGTGTTCGTCACCATGTTCTCGATCGGCGGCGCCACTTTCGGCATGAATGAAGAAGCCATACCGTTTATATTGATTTTCGTGCCGCTGGCGCTGGCCCTGGGCTACGACACCATCACCGGCGTGTCGATTCCCTTCCTCGGTTCGCAGGTCGGATTCTCGGCGGCGTTTCTGAATCCCTTCAACGTCGGCATCGCCCAGGGCATCGCCGGGGTGCCGGTGTTTTCCGGCTGGGCCTATCGTTTGATCGTGTGGGTGATCGCCACCGCCATCACCATCGTGTTCCTGATGTGGTACGCCGCGCGCGTGAAGAAGACGCCGGAACTGAGCCCGACCTACGCGCTGGACCTGGACAAGCGCCGCGAGCAGCCGCACGGCCTGGGCGAGTTCCACGGCATGACCGGGCGCCACAAGCTGGTGCTGGCGATCTTCGTCGGCTCGCTGGTGATCATGGTGGGCGGCGTGGTCGGCTACGACTGGTACATCGACGAAATCGCCGCCCTGTTCCTGACCATGGGCATCGTCATCGGCCTGGCGGGCAGGCTCGATTCGGGCCAGATCGTCGAAGGCTTCATCCAGGGCGCGCGCGACCTGGTGGGCACGGCGCTGGTGATCGCGCTGGCGCGCGGCACCATGATTTTGGCGCGCGACGCCCACATCATCGACACCATGCTGCACGCGCTGATGCCGCTGGTGCAGTCGTCCAGCCCGATCTTCGCGGCGTGGAAGATGTTCGGCATCCAGACCGTGATCAATTTCTTCGTCCACTCCGGCAGCGGCCAGGCCGCGCTGACGATGCCCATCATGGCGCCGCTGGCCGACCTGGTGGGCGTGACGCGGCAGACGGCGATCCTGGCGTTCCAGTTTGGCGAGTTCACCACGCCGATGATACCGACGTCGGGCATCACCGTCGGCGTGCTGGCCCTGGCGCGCATCCCGTGGATCACCTGGGCCAAGTGGATGGTTCCGCTGCAGCTGATCTACGCCGTGCTGGCGCTGGCGCTGCTGGTGCCGCCCTGCCTGATGAACTGGCAATAACGAACGAATGTCAGACTTGCCCCCACTAACAGCCTAGTTGCTGTAGATGTTGGGGAAGTAGCGCTCCATCAGCGACGCCGGCCGGGCCGGCGGCGTGAAGCCGAACTTTTCGTACAGGCCATGCGCGTCGCCGGTCGCCAGCGTGAAGCGGCGCAGGCCCTGCAGGTCCGGGTGGCCCAGCACCGCCTCCATCAGCTGCGTGCTGTAGCCCCGCCCCCGAAACTCCGGCAGCACGAACACGTCGACCAGGTTGGCGAAGGTGGCGCAGTCGGTCACCACCCGCGCGAAGCCGACCTGCCGCCCGTCCAGGTAGGCGCCGAAGCACAGCGAATTGTCGATCGCCCGCTCCAGCACCGGCAGCGGCATGCCGACCGCCCACGTCGACTGCTCGCTGATAAATTGATAAATCAGCGGCACGTCCAGGTCCGCCTTGTTGGTGCTGATGTGCAGAGTCGTCATGTTTTCGATAATCAAAATACTAATGTTGACATATTTTTGAGCAGCTTGCGGTTTATAATCGGTGCTGACATCAATCATATTACTCACGCGTACAAGCCTTCCCCACTATGACAGCACAACTTTCCAAAAAAAGCGAAGCCTGGTCGGCCCGTTTTAACGAACCCGTCTCGGACCTGGTCAAACGCTACACCGCCTCGGTCTTCTTCGACAAGCGCCTGGCCAAGGCCGACATCCAGGGCTCGCTGGCCCACGCCGAAATGCTGGCCGCGCAGGGCATCATCAGCGCCGCCGACCGCGCCGAGATCGAGCGCGGCATGGCGCAGATCTCCGCCGAGATCGAAGCCGGCCAGTTCGAATGGCTGCTGGACCTGGAAGACGTCCACCTGAATATCGAAAAACGCCTGACCGAACTGGTAGGCGACGCCGGCAAGCGCCTGCACACCGGCCGTTCCCGCAACGACCAGGTGGCCACCGACATCCGCCTCTACGTGCGCTCGGCGATCGACGACGTGGTGGTGCTGCTGGCGGCCCTGCGCGGCGCCCTGACCGACCTGGCCGAGAAAAACGCCGACACCATCATGCCCGGCTTCACCCACATGCAGGTGGCGCAGCCGATCACCTTCGGCCACCACATGCTGGCCTACGTCGAAATGTTCGGCCGCGACGCCGAGCGCATGGCCGACTGCCGCAAGCGCGTCAACCGCCTGCCGCTGGGCGCCGCCGCCTTGGCCGGCACCACCTTCCCGATCGACCGCCTGCGCGTGGCCAAGACGCTGGGCTTCGACGACGTCTGCCACAACTCGCTGGACGCCGTCTCGGACCGCGACTTCGCCATCGAGTTCACCGCCGCCGCCTCGCTGATCATGACCCACATCTCGCGCATGTCGGAAGAACTGGTGATCTGGATGAGCCCACGCGTGGGCTTCATCGACATCGCCGACCGCTTCTGCACCGGCTCGTCGATCATGCCGCAAAAGAAAAACCCGGACGTGCCGGAACTGGCGCGCGGCAAGACCGGCCGCGTGTACGGCCACCTGATGGGCCTCCTGACCCTGATGAAAGGCCAGCCGCTGGCCTACAACAAGGACAACCAGGAAGACAAGGAACCGCTGTTCGACACCGTCGACACCGTGGTCGACACGCTGCGCATCTTCGCCGACATGGCCGGCGGCATCAGCGTCAAGCCGGAGGCGATGCGCGCCGCCGCGCTGCAAGGCTACGCCACCGCCACCGACCTGGCCGACTACCTGGTCAAGAAAGGCCTGCCGTTCCGCGACGCCCACGAAGCCGTGGCCCGCGCCGTGCGCGCCTGCGACGACCTCAAGATCGACCTGTCGGAAATGTCGCTCGACCAGCTGCGCGCCTACTCGGCACTGATCGACGACGACGTGTTCGCCGTGCTGACGCTGGAAGGCTCGGTCGCCGCGCGCGACCACGTCGGCGGCACCGCCCCCAACCAGGTGCGCAAGGCCATCGCCCGCGTGCGCGAGCAGCTGGCCAAATAAGGCAATGGCGCGCCCGACGCTCACCTATCGCAAACCGCAACTGGGGCGCGACTACTGGGTCATGGACAACATCCTGCCGAACGCGCAGGAAGTGGCCCAGCGCTGCTTCGCCCGCGAGGACTGGGAACTGGGCGCGCCGCATCGCCCCGAGCCGTGGCCCGGCATGCGCAGCAAGGGCGCGCTGCTGCCGGACGAACTGGCGCAGGTGGAAGCCTGGGTCAAAAAAGTCACCGGCGCCAAAAAGCTGTGGCAGGAAGCCACGCCGCAAGGCAGCACCCTCAATCACAACTACGTGCAGCTGGTGGGCGGGATCGAATCCGGTCCGCGCCCGCACACCGATTCCCTAAAACTGTGCCGCTACGCCGCCGTGATCTACCTGTCGCCCGATCCGCTGCCGGCGGCCGGCACCTCGTTCTACCGCCTGCGCTACCCGGACGGCACGCTGGGCGGCAATTACTGCAGCCCGCCGCACGCCAACCTGCGCGAGGCGCTGGGCGTGACCAGCCTGCCGCCGCAGGCCTGGCAGGAGGACCAGCGCGTCGACAACCAGTTCAACCGCATCCTGCTGTACCGCGCCAACCTGGTGCACTCGGCCAGCAGCTACTTCGGCTGCGACCACGACGACAAGCGCATGACCGCCGTCTTCTTCTGGATGGCCTGAGCTGGAAGTTGTTTCAAAATGAGCGCAGCTAGGCGCGGCCCCGAAGACAGTGCGAATGCACGGCGAGGGACCGCAACGACGCTGCGGTCTTTTTGAAACGACTTCCTACTGGGTGACGATCTTCGATAAGACAGTGAACGCCGCGCCGGTCTGGTTCTGCTCCAGCAGGATGGTCAGCTCGGTGTAGGTGCAGATCATGTTGACCAGGTTGATCTTGTCCCACGCCAGCTGCTTGAGGATGGCGTGATAGATGCCGGGCGTGCGGCTGGTGTCCGGGTTCAGGTGCAGCGTCACCGCGTTCAGGTTGTCCTGGCGCGCCAGCAGCCGCTCGCCGGCGAACACCTCCTCCACCATCGCCGTCAGCACGCGGCTGCAAATGACCATCACCTCGTTGACCCCGCGCGTGACCGTGACGAAGGCGCCGCGCATCGGCTCCGCCTTCGCCAGCAACTGGCGATGGCATTCGTTGATGCTGTCCGAATAGCGGTAGGTGTATTCGGTCAGCTCGGTGCGGGTGGTCAGCTCGCCGGTCTTCTGCGCCAGCGCGAGCGGCTGGTTGCTGGCCTCCGGCAGGCGCTCGGCCACGCGCCGCAGCGCCATCACCACCGCCGCCTGGCCGACCGGCTTCCACATGTCGCTCTCGAGCTGCGGCTGCAGCTGGCGCGCCAACTCCGACAGATTAATCAAATTGCGCCGCAAGCCCTCCGTGAGGAAGGACGACTCCATGACGATGCGTTCTACTTTGGTAGCAATCGACAGCATACAAGCTCCCCTGTCCGCGCGCCGGCGGACAAAAACGATACTGAACTGCAGGCGCTGCGCCAGGCGGCGCGCCTTGGTAGGCGTCCGCGCGGCGACGCAATCCCGCTGCCGGCGCCTCGGGTGGAGGCGCAGCGGCAGTCAAGGTGCGGCAAGCGGTGATGATTGGAGGGCGATGCTAGGCCGGTGGCGGCGCCGTTGTGTGGGCGGCGCGCAGTGCGCGGGCGGAACTGACGTTATGCGTTGGGTGTGCGGTCATTATTTTCTTCCTGTGGTTCCCGTTGCGCTTGTTACCAAGGGTCGTGCCCTGCGCTTTTTATATGCCAGTCACGAACCATAATCCGAGCTGGCATCAACTAGTTTAATTCGCAATATTAGAACTCTGCAACTACGATTTGCTGAAAATTTGGGCATTGTGTTGCGTAGCCACCGAAAATAGAGGGTCCCCCCTAGTTCGTTGTTGATATAAGACAAACCTGGCCTATCGTGCGCATTCATGCGGCTTACATCTGGTATGGAGACCTCCGCCGGCGCGGTTTGCCGCTCGCCGGAGTGTCTAATTTCGGACATTTTTTTGTTCCGCGACTAATTTTCCAAGTTTTTTGACTTCGTCATCTCGACAGGAATAGTGTCGCCCCTACTCGCCGTTTTAGCCGCAAAAAAACGCTGTCAGGCCAACCGCCGACGCAGCGTCGGGAACGCCGAGTTGGCCACTATCCCGGCCAAGGCCGCACCTAGCGAAAACACATAGACCCCATGGAGAAGAGATGAATTTACGTAAGACCCTACTTGCTGCATCCATTGTCGCCGCACTGCCGATGATGGCCTCCAACGCAGCCCAAGCGGCGGCACAGCTGATGTCCGCGCCAGTGGCCCAGGCCTCTCCACAAGAGAGCGCCGGCCTGGTGGCCAAGCTGTCCGCGTTGGACAACCAGCGCGGCCTGTCCGCCGACCATAGCTTCCGCATCGCCAGCCAGCACCCCGGCGTCGTCGGCGAGAAGATCACCCGCGCCAACCACACCTTCAAGGGCCTGCGCGTATTCGGCTCGGAATCGGTGGTGGTGACCAACAGCGCCGGCGACATCATCAGCGAATCGGTGGCCGACCGCCGCACCGCGCTGAGCGCCCCCGCCGCCTCGGGCGGCGGCCGTTCCGCCACCGTCGCCCCGGCCGACTGGAATCCGACGCTGAGCGCCACCGACGCCATCGCGCTGGTGGTCAAGGCCGTCGCGCCAAGCGGTACGCACCGCTGGGAGCCAAGCGCCGAGCTGCTGATTTACCCGGTCATGAAATCGGTGCGCGTGGCCTCGGCCCTGAACAAGTCCGAAGCAGCCCTCAACGCGATGGACCTGGAAGAAGTAGTCGACCACTATGAGCTGGCCTACTACGTGAAGACCCGCATGGCCGACAAGGGCAAGCCGGTGTACTTCGACACCATGGTCAACGCCAAGACCGGCGCCGTGATCACCCAATGGAAAGCGCTGCAGACCGTGGTCGGCACCGGCAACAGCCAGTACAACGGCGTGGTGCCTATCCAGACCACGCTGTCGGGCAGCACCTACAAAATGCTGGATTCCACGCGCGGCACCGGCGGCACCTACGGCGGCATGGCGATCACCGACGCCGCCCACAGCTCGGCCAACAATCCGAACGCCGGCAGCATCTACACCAACACCACCAACACCTGGGGCGACGGCAAGCAGTACGTCAACGGCGGCAGCGACACCAACGCCAACGGCCAGACCGCCGCGGTCAACGCGCTGTGGGGCCTGATGAACACCTACGACGGTCTGAAAAATGTGCTGGGCTGGCAGTCGCTGGACGGTAACAACACCGCCACCTACATCGCCGCCCACGTCGACAACTCCTACGACAACGCCTTCTACGACGACGGTTGCAAGTGCATGTACATCGGCGACGGCTCCAGCTTCTACAGCCTCGGTTCGATCGACGTGATCGGCCACGAGATGTCGCACGGCGTCACCGCCTCGACCTCCAATCTGAACTACTCCGGCGAATCGGGCGGCTTGAACGAATCGAACTCGGACATCGGCGGCGAGATGATCGAAGCCTACGCCCGCAACGGCGGCACCGGCAGCGTGATCCCGGCCACCGGCAACGACTGGATGATGGGCAAGGAGATCAGCAAATCCGGCCAGCCGCTGCGCTGGATGTACAAGCCTAGCAAGGACGGCGGCAGCCCGGACGCCTGGAGCAGCACGATCTCCAACCTCGACGTCCACTACTCCAGCGGCCCTAACAACCGCATGTTCTACTTCCTGTCGCAAGGCTCGAACTCCAGCTCGACCAGCGACTACTACTCGAAATACCTGGTCAAGAGCCCGGCCGCGATGACCGGCATCGGCAACGACAAGGCGTTCCGCATCTGGTTCAAGGCCAACACCACCAAGTTCACCTCCACGACCAACTACGCCGACGCCCGCAACAAGGTGCTGGCCGCAGCGACCGAGCTGTATGGCGCGGGCTCGAAAGAAGCCATCGCCGTGCAGCGCGCCTACGCGGCGATCAACGTCGGCGCCGACATCGACGAAACCGGCGCCACCGGCGGCGTGTCGATCACGACCCAGCCGTCCAACGTCAGCGTCGCTGCCGGCTCCACCGCCTCGTTCAGCGTGGGCGCGTCCGGCGGCACTTCGCCGTACAGCTACAAGTGGTACCGCAACGGCGCCGTCATCAGCGGCGCCACCTCGGCCACCTACTCGCTGACGGCGCAGACGGCCGACAACGGCGCGGTGTTCAACGCCGTGGTCAGCGACTCGTCGTCGCCGGTCAAGACCGCCACCTCGGGCAACGCCACGCTGACCGTCGGCACCACCGGCGGCACCACCGAGCGCGTGACCAACGGCGGCTTCGAGTCCGGCGCCACCGGCTGGGCCGGCACCACCGGCGTGATCGGCAACTACAGCGGCCAGACCGCCTATGAAGGCACGCAGTTCGCCTGGCTGGGTGGTAACGGCACCACCGCGTCGGAAACCATCACCCAGGCGGTGACGATTCCTTCGACCGTGACCTCGGCCACGCTGACCTTCGCGCTGCACATCGACACCGATGAAACGGGCAGCACCGCCTACGACAAGCTGGTGGTGACCGTGAAGAACAGCGCCGGTTCGGTGCTGGGCACCCTGGCCACGTATTCGAACGTGAATGCGGCCAGCGGCTACCAGGTCCGCACCTTCAACATGAGCGCGTACAAAGGCCAGACCGTCACGCTGTCGTTCGCCATGACGGAAGACTCGTCGCTGCAAACGTCGTTCGTGGTGGACAAGGTCAGCCTGATCACCCAGTAAGTGTGATACGCAGCCCCGCCTGACCCGACGGGGCTGTTTTTGCCGGGGCGGCAGTCGACCGCCGCCCCGTTTTTTTCAGCTGAGTGTTTAAGGCAGTACGCATGCAATGCAGTACCATCTCCAAGTGCAGGGTGGGCCATCCGGCCCGCAAACCATAGCGATCGACGCCGCCAGCGAGGCGGAAGCGATCCGGCAGGCGGCGCGCAACGGCTGGCGCGTGCTGGCCATCGGCAGTACCGAATCCACTGGTGCGGGGGCGCGCGCGCCCGCGCGCCTGAGCAAGCAGCCCTTCCCGCTGCTGCAATTCAGCCAGGAGCTACTGGCCCTGCTGGAAGCGGGCCTGAACCTGAGCGAAGCCACCGCCACCTTGCTCAACAAGGAAACCCGCGGCGGCGCGCGCGCCACGCTGGCCGCGATCCAGCGCTCGCTGCAACAGGGGAAAAGCTTCTCCGACACCCTGGCCGACTTCCCGGCCGTCTTCCCCGACCTGTATGTCGCCACCGTGCACGCGGCCGAGCGATCCGGCAATCTGCCGGAGGCGCTGGCGCGCTTCGTCGGCTACCAGCTGCAGTTCGACGCCATCCGCAAGAAGCTGGTCTCGGCCGCCATCTATCCCACCATGCTGCTGGTGGTGGGCACGCTGGTCACCTTGTTTTTGATGGGCTACGTGGTGCCGAAGTTCAGCGTGGTGTACGAAAGCTCGGGCCGCGAAATCCCGTGGGCCTCGCAGATGCTGCTGTCGTTCGGCCAGACGCTGGCCGCGCATCCCTGGCTGAGCGCCAGCGCGCTGGGCGGCGTGGTGCTGGGCGTGGTGTTCGGCCTCGGTAACGCCGCCATGCGCCAGAAGCTGGTGCTGGCCGTGCTGCGGCTGCCGGTGCTGTCGGCCAAGGCCGCCGAATTCCGCCTGGCGCGCTTCTACCGCGCGCTGTCGCTGCTGCTGCACGCCGGCATACCGCTGTCGAAGGCGCTGGCGATGACCAACGCCATGCTGCTGCCGGAGCAGCAGCTGCAGCTGGTGCAGACGCGCCGCGCGGTGGAACAGGGGCTGCCGTTTTCCACCGCGCTGGAACAGAACGCGCTGGCCACGCCGGTGGCGCAGTCGCTGCTCAAGGTCGGCGAGAACACCGGCCGCCTGGGCGACATGCTGGAACGCTCGGCCAAGTTCCACGACGAGGAATTCGCCCGCTGGGTGGACTGGGCCTCGCGCCTGCTGGAACCCGTCCTGATGACGCTGATCGGCGTGGTGATCGGCGGTGTAGTCGTATTGATGTACATGCCGATCTTCGAATTGGCGGGGAGTCTGTCTTGAACGCACGCGAACCGGCTGTCCTCAGCCCCGAGATGCTGCATGGCGCTCGCGCCGCGGCGATGGCGCAAGGCCGCCCGACCATGGCGCTGCTGCAGGAAACCTGCGGCCTGACGCCGGAAGAACTGACCCGCCAGCTGGCCAAGCTGTTCTGCTATCCGGCCTGGCCGATGAGCAAACTGCAGGCGGCGCTGCCGGCCTTCGACCTGCTGTCCTACACCGACTGCGCGCAGCGCGACTGCGTGCTGCTGCGCGACGCCGACAACACCGGCGCGGCGCCGGTGCTGGTCATCGGCAATCCGTTCGCCGAGGACACCTTGCAGTGGGCCGACTACGCCATCGGCTGCGCCTACAGCGTGGCGCTCGCGCATCCCGACGACCTGACCGTCTACCTGGTGCAGCAGGAGAGCGTGCAGCAGGCCATGCAGGACATGATGGAGGACGGCAGCCACGGCGAGCTGGCGGACCTGGACCAGACCATCGAGGACATCTCGCTGATACGCATCAGCGAAGACAGCAGCCCGGTGGTCAAGCTGGTCAACTCCACCATCTACGACGCGCTCAAGTTCCAGGCCAGCGACATCCACCTCGAATGCGACGCCGCCAGCCTGGTGATCAAGTACCGCGTCGACGGTGTGCTGGTGCAGGCCGGCACGGTGCAGGGCCTGCAGATGGCGGAGCAGATCATCTCTCGCATCAAGGTGCTGGCGGAGCTGGACATCGCCGAGCGCCGCGTGCCGCAGGACGGCCGCTTCAAGGTGCGCGTCAAGGGCAGCGAGATCGACTTCCGCGTCTCCATCATGCCCAACATCTTCGGCGAGGATGCGGTGCTGCGCCTGCTGGACCGGCGCGCGCTGACCGAGGCCGCCGCCGCGCTGCGGCTGGAAAGCCTGGGCCTGAACGACGACGCCATCGTGCAGATCCGCCGCCTGGCCGCCAAGCCGCACGGCATGCTGCTGGTGACCGGGCCGACCGGTTCCGGCAAGACCACCACGCTGTACGCCGCCATCACCGAGATCAACACGGGCCGCGACAAGATCGTCACCATCGAAGACCCGGTGGAATACCGGCTGCCGCGCGTGCTGCAGATTCCCGTCAACGAGAAGAAGGGCCTGACCTTCGCGCGCGGGCTGCGCTCCATCCTGCGCCACGACCCGGACAAGATCATGATCGGCGAGATCCGCGACGACGAAACCGCGCAGATCGCGGTGCAGGCTTCGCTGACCGGCCACCTGGTGTTCACCACCGTCCACGCCAACAATGTGTTCGACGTGGTCGGCCGCTTCCTGCACATGGGCGTGGATCCGTACAGCTTCGCGGCGGCGCTGAACGGCATCGTCGCCCAGCGGCTGCTGCGCCTGAACTGCGAGCACTGCGCGGTGGACGTGGCGCCCGCCCCGCAGGACCTGATCGACAGCGGCCTGGCCGCCGACGCCGTGCATGACTGGCGCTTCAAGGCCGGCGGCGGCTGCGGCCATTGCCGCGGCACCGGCTACAAGGGCCGCAAGGCCGTGGCCGAGGTGCTGATACTGAACGACGCCATGCGCGAGATGATCTGCACCCGCGCACCGGTCAGCCGCATGAAGGAAGAAGCCGCGACCATGGGCTTCCGGCTGGCGCGCAGCGCCGGGCTGGATCTGGTGCGGCTGGGCGAAACGACTTTACTGGAGCTCAATCGTGTCACTTATTGAACGTCTTGCCGGGTTGGCGCCGCTGGCTATGCTGGCGCAGCGCCGCCTGCGCGTGCTGCTCGCGCCGCAGCAGCTGTTGTGCGTGGTCCGCCAAGGCGGCCGGCTGGTGGACGGCAGCGCGCAGCACATCGCGGTCGACGGCGCCGGCGGCCACTGGCAGGCCGGCATCGACGCGCTGCGCGCGCTGCTGCAGCAGCCGGACATCGCGGCGGCCAGGCTGCCGCTGGAGATCAGCCTGTCCGGCCGCTGGAGCCAGCTGGTGCTGGCGCCGTGGAGCGATGCGCTGCTGTCCGAGCCAGCGGCCAGCCGCTTCCTGCAAACGCAGCTGGCGGCCCTGTACGGCGACAGCGCGCGCGGCTGGAGCGTGGTCGGCGACGATGCGCCTTACGGCCACACACGCCTGATCTGCGGCGTCGACAGCACGCTGCTGCAAGCCCTGAAGGAGGTCGCCGCCGAATGCGGCCACGCCTGCCGCGTGATCGAGCCGCTGCTGGGCACCGCGCTGCGCGCGCTGGAAGCATCGCAACCAAGACGGCTGCGCAAAGGTAAGGCCGCCACCACCGACGCGCTGGCGTTGATCGAACCTGGCCGCATCACGATGGCGGCGCTGCGCGACCACCGCATCGTCGCCATCCAATCGCAGCCGGCCAGCGAGGCATGGCGGCTCGAATTGCCGCAAGCGTGGCAGCGCTGGACCTTGCGCGCGCCGGAACTGGCCGGCATCGAGCAGGTGGCCGTCACGGACCTGAGCGCGCTGCCTACCGCGGTTGCGGCCACACCGTCCGCCGCCGCGCTGCATCTGGTACCCAGCGCGTCATCCTCGCGTTTCCACCTGAGCGCCAATCCGTTCGGCGCTCCCGCCGCCGTCGCCGTGGCCGCGACCCGGCAGGCGCCTGCGACTTCGCCGGAGGTGGCGGCATGACGCACCTGAACTTCCTGCCACGCGCCACGCAGCCCACCGGCTGGCGCCTTGCCGTGCTGGCGGTCGGCCTGCTGATGCTGCTGCCCGCTGCCGGCAACTGGATCTCGCAACTGCAAACCGTCAAACGGCTGGAGGCGCGGCTGGACGCGCAATCGGCCGCCACGCAACCAACGCGTTTGACGCGCCCCGCGCTGGCGCCGGCGCAGCAGCACGAAATGGATCTGCAGGTAAAAGCGGTGGCCGAAGCGGTCCGCCAGCTCAACCTGCCGGTCACGCGGCTGATCAAGGCCATCGTCGCGCCGGCCGATGTACGGGTGGCGCTGCTGGCACTGGACCTCAGCGGCCAGCCGCCGCAGGACGGCGCCGACACCGCCGCCCCTTCCGGCGCGCTGAAGATCGCCGCCGAAGCGGAAACCGCGCAAGACATGATCAACTACCTGGCCTTCCTCAACCAGCAGCCGATGTTCCGCTCCGTGTACCTGGTCAAACACGAGATGGCGGCCGGCGCCGGTGATCGGCCCTATCACTTTCAGCTGGAGGCCCAATGGCGGCAATGAAATCCGGCGCGCTGCCCAAGCTGAAGCTCGCGCCCAACCTCGCACCCAGGCTGGCGTGGCAAGCTAGCCGCCTGCTGCGCCAGGCCGGTCCCGGCGCGGTGGCGGGCATCGCCTGCGCGCTGCTGGCCGTGCTGGCGCAATGGCACGCGACCCAACTCGACCAGCGCCAGGCCGCGTTGACGCGCCAGCTCAACGCGGCCGCGCGCGCCGCCGCCATGCCGCATACGCCGGCGCCGACGGCCGCTGGCGGCGTGGCCGCCTTCTACGCCTATCTGCCCGCGCACGACGCCATTCCCGACCAGCTCAAGGAACTGGTGAAGGTGGCGCAGCAAAGCGGCATCGCATTGAACAAGGCGGAGTACAAACCTGAGCTGGACGCCAAGGCCGGCTTCCTGCGCTACCGCATCACGCTGCCGGTCAAGGCGGATTATGCGAGCGTGCAGACCTTCATCATCGGCGCGCTGCAAGCGCTGCCGACGCTGACGCTCGATTCGGTCGCCTTCAAGCGCGAGCAGATCGAATCCGGCGAGATCGAAGCGCGCATCCAGTTCGTGCTGCTGGTGCGGCAGGAGGCGCGGCGATGAGAAAGATCGTGATCGGCGCAGCCGCCGTCGCCACGCTGCTGGCCGCATGGTTCGCGCCCGACCAGGACGGCGGCGTGGTCGGCCCCGCAGCCGCCACCACGCGCGAAGCCGCGCCGGCGCCCGTGGCTGCCGCCGCGCCCCCGGCCAACGCAGCGCCACCAGCCGACGGCATCGACTTGCAAATCCACCCACGCGTCGCCGACGACGAGATGGGCAACGTCTTCGCCAAGCAAAGCTGGACGCCGGAGACGCCGAAGAAGATCATGATGGACCAGGCGCAGGCCCAACAAACGGCGCAACAGGCCAGCGTGCCCGCCGGCCCGCCAGCCCTGCCCTTCCAGTTCATGGGCCGCTTCACGGATGAAGGCAAGACCGCCTACTTCCTGCAAATCGACGGCCAGAACGTCGTCGCCCGCCCCGGCGAAAAAGTCAACGACAACTACCTGCTCGACAGCGTCAGCGACAATACGATGAACTTCATCTACCTGCCGCTCAATCAGAAACAAACCTTAGTCGTAGGGGACACCAATTGAAATCGACCGCCCACCGCCTGCACATCCTCGCCGTCACGTTGTTGCTGAGCGCCTGCGCCGGCAGCCAGACCTTCAAGGAAGGCAACGCCCTGCTGGACGCAGGCCAGATCGACCAGGGCCTGGCCAAGCTGGAACAGGCCGCGCGCGACGACCCGCACAACGCCGAGTACCGCATCGTGTTGCTGAACCGCCGGCTCAAGCTGGTCAACGCCATGAACGGCCAGGGCGACATGCTGCGCGCGAAAGGCATGCCCGCCGAAGCCGGCGCGATGTACGACCGCGCACTGGCGCTGGATCCGTCCAACCAGGTGGCGCGCCAGGGCAAGGCGGCGCTGGATCAGGACCAACGCCAGCAGAAGGTGACGGGCGATGTGGAGGCACTGGTCCAGCGCGGCGGCGACGCCAATCTGGCGCAGGCGCAGGAACTACTGCGCCCGCTGCTGGTGGAACGTCCCAGCCAGCGCGACCTGCTGCGCCTCAAGACCCTCGTCAGCGACGCCCAGACCCGCCTGCGCCCCGCCAGCGGACGGCTGGCCATGGCCTACCGCAAACCGGTGACACTGGAGTTTCGCGACGCGCCGCTGCGCGCCGTGTTCGATTTCATCAGCAAGGTATCGGGCCTGAACTTCGTGTTCGACCGCGACGTGGATCCCAACCTGCGCGCCACCATCTCGGTACGCGATACCAGCATCGAGGAAGCCATCGGCATGCTGCTGAGCGCCAACCAGCTGGAACAGAGCATCACCGGCGAGCGCTCCATCACCATCTACCCCAACAACCCGCAGAAGCAGAAGGACTACCAGCAGCTACTGGTGCGCAGTTTCTTCCTGGCGAACTCCGACGTGAAGACGGTGGCGTTCTCGCTCAAGACACTGCTCAAGGCGCGCGACATCGTCACCGATGAACGCATCGGCAGCATCATCATGCGCGACACGCCGGAAATGATACGCATGGCCGAACGCATCATCGCCGTGCAGGACGTGGCTGATCCCGAAGTGATGCTGGAAGTGGAAGTGCTGGAAGTGAAGCGCTCGCGCATCCAGGAGCTCGGTGTGCGCTGGCCCGACACCGTCGGCCTGACGCTGCTGGGCAGCGGCCAATACGGCGCGCTGAACGTGGGTGACCTGCGCAAGATCACCGGCAGCACCATCGGCCTGGGCTTCGGCACCGTCACCATCAACGCCAACAAGAACGACACCGACAGCAATATCCTGGCCAATCCGCGCATCCGCGTGCGCAACAAGGACAAGGCCAAGGTGCTGATCGGCGACCGCGTGCCGGTGATTACCGTCACCACCAACAACGGCGTCAGCTCGGACAGCGTGAACTACGTGGACGTGGGCCTGAAGCTGGACGTGGAGCCCAACGTCTACCTGGACGACGAGGTGGCGATCAAGATCAACCTGGAGGTCAGCAGCGTGGTCAAGGAGATCGTCAGCAAATCCGGCACCCAGGCCTACCAGATCGGCACCCGCAGCGCCGCCACCGTGCTGCGCCTGAAGGACGGCGAGACGCAGGTGCTGGCTGGCCTGATCAGCGACGAGGACCGCACCACAGCCAACAAGGTACCCGGCGTCGGCGACCTGCCGGTGCTGAGCCGTTTGTTCGGCACCCAGAAGGACGATTCCACCCGCAGCGAGATCGTGCTGTCGATTACGCCGCGCGTACTGCGCTCCATCCGCCGGCCGGAATTGTCGGCGGCGGAGTTCAATTCCGGCACCGAATCCGATATCGGCGGCCGCAGCCAGATAGGCAGCACGCTGGCTTCCGTGCCCGATACGGCGGCGGACATGGCGCCCACGCCGCGCGAAACCGCGCCGGCCCTGGCGCCGGCCGGCAGCTCTGGCATGACCGGCGGCGATACGCCGCCAACGCCGCCAGCCAAACCGGAACCGATCAACCCCGTACCCCACACGCCGCCGAAGAAGGGCCAATAGCCATGCCGCGCAAGGATCAAGGTGGCTTCACATTCATCGAGTTGATGATTACGCTGTCCATCCTCGCCACGCTGGCGATGGTGGCGGCGCCGATGGCGCAGGTGGCGCTGCAGCGCGAAAAAGAGCACCAGCTGCGCGCCGCGTTGATCGAGATCCGCGAAGCCATCGACGCCTACAAGCGCGCCGCCGACAATGGCCGCATCAAACTGGCGATGGGCGAATCCGGCTATCCGAAAAAGCTGGAGGACCTGGTCGCCGGCGTGCCGGACCAGCGCAGTCCGCGCAAGCAGAATATGTACTTCCTGCGCCGCATACCGCGCGATCCGTTCGCGCCTGCCGACGGCAACGGCAACGGCTTCGCCAGCAGCGCCGCCGGCGGCGGCTGGGCCGTTCGTTCCTACGCCTCGCCGCCGGACAATCCTGCCGAAGGCGAGGACGTATTCGACATCAGCTCCCGCTCCACCATCATGGGACTGAACGGCGTCCCCCTCAAACAATGGTGACGCCATGAAGCGCAACAAGGGATTCACATTGGTCGAACTGCTGGTGGTGCTGGCGATCATTTCCCTGCTGCTCACCATCGCGCTGCCGCGCTACTTCAGCTCCGTCGACAAATCGAAGGAAGTGGCGCTGCGGGAGAACCTGCAAGTGCTCCGCAGCGGCATCGACAAATACTACGCCGACCGCGGCGAGTACCCTGCGGCGCTGGCGGACCTGGTCGCGCAGCGCTACTTCCGCAAGGTGCCGCTGGACCCGGTGACGGAATCCGCCACCACCTGGCAGCTGCTGCCATCGGCCGACGCCGACAAGCCCGGCGTGGCCGACATCCGCAGCGGCGCCAAAGGAAAAACCCGTGATGGCATTCCGTTCGAACAGCTTTAGGCGGCAAGGCGGCTTCGCCTATCTGTGGACGCTGATGCTGGTGGCCTTCATGGGCGTCGGCCTGACCATCGCCGCCGACCTGTATGCGACCGCCATGCGGCGCGACAAGGAGCGCGAGCTGCTGTCCATCGGCCACGAGTTCCGCCACGCGCTGGAGGCCTACAACAAGGCCAATGGCGCCGGCCAGTATCCGCTGACGCTGGAGGAGCTGCTGAAGGACCCGCGCTTCCCCAACGCCAAGCGCCATCTGCGCCGGCTGTACAACGACCCGATCACCGGCAAGCCCGATTGGGCGCTGGTGCTGCAACAGGGCCGCATCGTCGGCATCCGCTCGACTTCCACCAAACGGCCCATCAAGCAGGACAACTTCGACGACGACGACGCCGGCCTGGCGAAAAAACCGCGCTACGCCGACTGGATATTCGCCTATCCCTATGACCTGTTCATCGTGCCGCAGAATGCGGAAGCCAAACGCTGACTCGTTGCGAATTTGTTGATATGGGACAGAACCCCCAAGCCATCCAAGATCTAGCGTGATTCATCCGCCACGCGGAATCGGCGACATCATTCGATGCCAGCTGGAATGGTCGAACTTGGGAGGATGAGATGATCCTGCGTACACGCCTGCTACCCGCCACCACCGCCGTCGCCGCTGCGACCGCGCTGCTGGCCGCCACCGCGACGCTCGCGGCAGACCAACTGATGGCCCCTCCGGTCAACACGCTCACGCCGCAGGACAGCTCCGGCCTGGTCGCGCAACTGGCGGCGATGGACGCCGCGCGCGGCGTCCCGCCCGACCTGAGCTTCCGCATCAGCAGCCTGCATCCCGGCGTGGTCGGACAAAAGATCGTCCGCGCCCAGCACACCTACAAAGGCTTGCGGGTGTTCGGTTCGGAGTCGGTGGTGGTCACCAACGCCGCCGGCCAGATCGTCAGCGTCTCGAGCGCCGACCGGCGCGGCCGGCTGGCCACCGGCCTGGCGCCGGCCTCCATCAGCGACATGGTGCCCACGCTGAGCGCCAACGACGCCATTACCGTGGCGGCCAACTCCATCGCCCCGCGCGGCACCAATCGCTGGCCGCCCAGCGCCGAGCTGCTGATCTACCCGGTCATGAAAACGGTGCGTCTGCCGTCGGCGCTGAACAAGCCGGAGTCCGAGCTCAATGCGCTCGACGTGGAAGAGGTGGTGGACAGCTACCAGCTGGCCTACTACGTCAAGCTGCGCATGGCGGAAGACGGCAAACCAATCTACTACGACACCGTCGTCGACGCCAAGACCGGCGCCATCATCGCACAGTGGCAGGCGCTGAAAACGGTGGTCGGCACCGGCAACAGCCAATACAACGGCGTGGTGCCGATCAATACCACGCTGTCCGGCGCCAGCTATCAGATGCTGGACGACTCGCGCGGCGTCGGCGGGAAATTCGGCGGCATGGCGATCACCAACGCCGATCACAGCTCGGCCAACAATCCCGATCCCGGCAGCATCTACACCAACAGCAGCAACACCTGGGGCGACGGCAAGCAGTACATCAACGGCGGCAGCACCACCAATGCCAACGGCCAGACCGCCGCCGTCAACGCCTTGTGGGGCCTGATGAACACCTACGACGCCAACAAGAACGCGCTGGGCTGGCATTCGCTGGACGGGAACAACACCGCCACCTACATCGCCGCCCACGTCGATACGTCCTACGACAACGCCTTCTACGACGACAGCTGCAAATGCATGTACATCGGCGACGGCAACAGCTTCTACAGCCTGGGCTCCATCGACGTGATCGGCCACGAGATGTCGCACGGCGTGACCGCGTCGACCTCGGACCTGACCTACTCCGGCGAATCGGGCGGCTTGAACGAATCGAACTCCGACATCGGCGGTGAAATGGTGGAAGCCTACGCGCGCGCGGGCGGCACCGGCGCCGTGATACCGGCCACCGGCAACGATTGGATGATGGGCAAGGAGATCAGCAAGACCGGCCAGCCGCTGCGCTGGATGTACAAGCCGAGCAAGGACGGCCAAAGTCCCGACGCATGGAGCAGCACCATCAAATACCTGGACGTGCACTACTCCAGCGGACCGAATAACCGCATGTACTACTTCCTCTCGCAGGGCTCCAGCAGCGATCCCGCGTCCGACTACTACAGCAAATACCTGGTGAAGAGCCCCGCCGCGATGACGGGCGTGGGCAACGACAAGGCCTACCGGATCTGGTTCAAGGCGAACACCACCAAGTTCACCTCGTCGACCAACTACGCCGACGCGCGCGCCAAGGTGCTCGCTTCCGCGCAGGAGCTGTACGGCGCCGGATCGAAAGAGGCCATCGCCGTGCAGCGCGCCTACGCGGCGATCAACGTCGGCGCCGACGTCGACGAAGGCGGCACGTCCGGCGGCGATGTCTCGATCACCACGCAGCCGGCCAGCGTGACCGTGGCGCCCGGTGCGACCGCGTCATTCAGCGTGGGCGCCAGCGGCGGCACGCCGCCCTATGCCTACAAATGGTACCGCAATGGCGCCGAGATCGCCGGCGCGGCGGCGGCCAGCTACTCGCTGACGGCGCAGATCGCCGACAACGGCGCGATGTTCAACGCGGTCGTCAGCGACGCCGCATCGCCACCCAGGAGCGCCACCTCGGCCAAGGCGACACTGACCGTCGCCGCCGGCGGTGGCGGCACCGAGCGCGTGACCAACGGCGGCTTTGAAAACGGCACCACGGGATGGCACGGCAGCACCGGCGTGATCGGCAGCTTCGCCGACCAGCCGGCGTACGAAGGCACGCGCTACGCCTGGTTGGGCGGCAACGGCTTCTACGCGATCGAAGTGCTGACCCAGTCCGTGACGATACCGTCGAACGCCACGTCGGCGATGTTGACCTTCGCACTGCATATCGACACCGATGAAACCAAGCCCACGGTTTACGACCGGCTGGTCGTCACCGTGCGGAGCAGCACGGGGGCCGTGCTGCGCACGCTGGCCACCTGGTCCAACCTCGACGCCGCCGACGGCTACCAGATTCGCAGCTACGACCTGGCCGCCTTCAAGGGCCAGACGGTGACGCTGTCGTTCGCCATGCGGGAGGACCGCTCCAAGCAGACCTCCTTCGTGCTCGACAAAGTCAGCCTGATAACGAAGTAATCAGCGCAGGCTGACGAACACCGGGTTCGAGTAGAACCACAGGCTGCGGTAGTTACGGTCGTTGATGTCGTTGAAGCGCGCGGTGTTGTCGGTGGTGCCGGTGCGCTGGTCAGCCAGCGGTTCGCCATCCTGGGTCAAGCCGGCGACATCGGCGCCAAGGTTGGTGCCGCGCAGACGGTAGTACTGGTTCTTGCTGGCGGTGGTCTCGTAGCTGATGCTGAAGTAGCCGTCCGCATCCACCTTCCAGTCCGCGCTGTTGAAGCGCTTCACCACGCGCGTGCTGGCGTTGGTGGCCACGCTGTAGGCCGCGCTGCCCGGCGTGGCTTTGGCCGTAACGTCGCCGACGATCAGGTCGACGTGGTCGACCACCGGCTTGACGTTGGCGGCGGTGCCGCTGTCGACCGGCTTCTCGTAGTTGTTTTTGGCCGGCGACTTGAAGCGGATCGTGATCGTCACCTTGTCGCCGCTGACCACCTTCAGTTCCCCGCCCATCTCCTTGCGGTCATCCTTGCTGGCCAGGTTGAAGTCCAGCGCGTTGATCAGGTCCCCGTAGGACGAGAACATTTTTCCGGAGCGCAGACCTTGCAGCAGGTCCTTGGCGGCCGGCTTGCCCTGGGCGCTGTTGAAGACGTAGTTCTTCGCGTACTCGCCGGGGAAGTAGCCGCTGCTGCTGTTGCCGACGATTTTGAAGTGGGTGTCCGAATCGGTCAGGTTCCAGATGCGGCGACCTTCGCCCAGCAGCGCATCCCACGTGCCGCCGACCTTGGCCACGATGTAGTCCACGCCGCCGTAGGCGCGCAGCGGCGCGTTCTCCGGCGTGTAGGCGGCCGTGTAGCCGCCGCGGTCCGGCTCCATCTGGTTGCCAACCATGCCTTCGATGGCGAACATGATGTTCGGCGCGAGGTCGTTGAAGCGGCGGAAGTCGTCGATGGTGTAGCTGCCCTTGTTGCGCGACGGGTGATTGACCACGGCGTAGCTGGTGTCCGGGTAGTTGTCCTTCAACCAGCTGATGGCCTTCAGCGCGTCGTCGGCGGTGGCGTTGTAGCGGGTGGTTCCGTACTTGGCCTTCCATGCGGCGACATCGGCCGCATCGAACAGCGCCGCGTCACGGGTGGTGAACAGGTACTCGAATTCCTTCATGCCCTTGGTGCTGGAGGCCAGCTTGTCGCTGCCCTCGAACAGGCCGATGCCGATGTGGTCATGCGTCGGCATGTCCCACTCGAAGCCGGAGAAGATCAACTTGTCGGCGTAGGTGCCGGCCGCTTGCAAGGCCTGCACGCGCGGGATCTCATAGCGCTCGACGCCGAGCGACAGCGGAATCGCCGCCGGCAGCGGCGCGCCCTTTTCGTCGCGCGACGACAGGCGCAGGTGGTTGCTGACCGCCATCCAGTCCAGGCCATAGGTGGTGAAGGCCTTGCCCAGCACCTTGTCCAGCGTCTGGCTGATGTCCGTATCGGGCGACTGCGTGGTGTGGGTGTGCAGGTCGCCGGCGATCCAGCGGCCGCTCGGAATCGGCGGCACGACGACGGCTGCGGCTTGGTCGCCGCCGCATGCGACGGCGCTCAGCAGGATGACTATGGCGGTCGGAATCAGCAATTGGCGTGGACGAAAATGGGAGGCAAGCGACATGATGGTGAGTCCTGAAAGTGGATGCGGAATTCGGCACACTAGCATTGGCGTATTACCTGTCTGTGACTTGGCGACGGGGGCAAAACTGTTATGATCGTCGGCTGGCGCAGACACAGATCCGCGCAGTCACGCAAATCAATTCAGGGATATAAAAATGACTATTGGCGGAAAAACCATGGAAGAGGCCTTGGCCTCGCTGTCCGACATGACCGCAGGCGCGGTCCCCATCGGCAAGGACGAGCACCTCCAGCGCCTGGCACGCGCGCAGGCTTACATGCGCGACCAGGGCATCGCGGCGATCTACGTCAACGCCGGTTCCAACATGACCTACTTCACCGGCACCAAGTGGCACGCCAGCGAGCGCATGGTCGGCGCCATTCTGCCGGCCAGCGGCGCGGTGGAGTACATCGCCCCCGCTTTCGAAGAGAGCACGCTGAAGGACTTCATGCTGGTCGAGGGGAACGTCAATACGTGGCACGAGCATGAGAGCCCGTACCAGCTGTTCGTCGACACGCTCAAGCGCATGGGCATCGCGCCAGCGGCTGCGGGCGGCGTTGCGCCGCGCGTCGGCATCTGCGAGAGCGCGGCTTTCTTCATCTACGACGGCATCCGTCCGCTGGCCGATGGCTACGCATTGGAAAACGCCGGCAAGGTCACGGCCCACTGCCGCACCCGCAAGTCCGCCAACGAGATCGCGCTGATGCAGCGCGCCAAGGACATGACCTTGGCCGTGCACGTGGCCACCGCCAGCATGCTGCGCGAGGGGATCACCACCGTTGAAGTGGAAGAGTTCATCAACCGCGCGCACCG
This sequence comes from Duganella sp. GW821-FHT07G03, assembly GCF_059418605.1. Taxonomy (NCBI): domain Bacteria; kingdom Pseudomonadati; phylum Pseudomonadota; class Betaproteobacteria; order Burkholderiales; family Oxalobacteraceae; genus Duganella; species Duganella sp. GW821-FHT07G03. Next base: position 20,014 of record NZ_JBWKQE010000036.1, on the reverse strand, counting down.
CAAGGTCGGCGCCTCCGGTTCCTACTTCGTGATCGTGCTGTTCGGCGAGGCGACCGCCTATCCGCATGGTGTGAGCTATGTGCAAACGTTGCAACCGGGCGACACTGTGCTGATCGATACAGGCTGCAAACTGCACAACTACATTTCCGACATCACGCGCACCTATGTGTACGGCGAAATCAGCGCGCGTCAGCGTTCGGTGTGGAACAGCGAAAAGGCGGCGCAGGTGGCGGCCTTCAACGCGGCGCAGCTGGGCGTGCCGTGCGAGCAGGTGGACATGGCCGCGCGCCGTTCGCTGGAGGCGGACGGTTTCGGTCCCGGCTACAAGCTGCCAGGCCTGCCGCACCGCACCGGCCACGGCATCGGCCTCGATATCCACGAATGGCCGTATCTGGTCGGCGGCGACAAGACGCCGCTGGACGTGGGCATGTGCTTCTCGAACGAGCCGATGATCTGCATCCCCGGCGAATTCGGCGTACGCCACGAGGACCATTTCTACATGACGGAGAACGGTCCGAAGTGGTTCACCGAACCGGCCCACAGCATCGACGATCCGTTCGGACTGCGCAAGTAACACCTCGCACTCCGCCGCGCCGGGACTATCTTGTCCCGGCGCGGTTACTACTTTAGCTGTGTTTCATCACCAATGTCAGGATGTCGTAGCTGGCCACCAGTTCGTCGTTCTGGTTGGTCACTTGCACGTCCCACGCGACCACGCCCTGGCCGACGCCTTTGTCGTCGGTGCGGTTGCGGTCCACTTTGCGCTTGCAGGTCAGGCGCGCGCGGATGGTGTCGCCGATGGCCACCGGCGTGATGAAGCGCAGGTTGTCCAGGCCGTAGTTGGCCAGCACCGGACCAGGCGCCGGCGACACGAACAGGCCGGCGGCGGCCGACAGCACGAAGTAGCCGTGCGCGATGCGCTTGCCGAACTGCGTGTCCCTGGCGGCGATGTCGTCGAAGTGCATGTAGAAGTAGTCGCCGGAGACGCCGCCGAAGTTGACGATGTCCGCCTCGGTCACGGTGCGGCGGTGCGTCAGCAGCGAATCGCCCATCTTCAGGTCTTCGAAGTAGCGGCGGAACGGATGGACTTCGCTCTCCTGCACTTTAGCGCCGCGCACGTATTCGCCGGTGACGGCGGCCAGCATGGTCGGCGAGCCTTGCACCGCGGCGCGTTGCAGGAAGTGGCGCACGGCGCGGATGCCGCCCAGCTCTTCACCACCGCCGGCGCGGCCAGGGCCGCCGTGCTTCAGTTGCGGCAGCGGCGAACCGTGGCCGGTCGAGTCGACCGACGCTTCGCGTTCCAGGATCAGCACACGACCGTGCGAGGCGGCAGCCATCGGCACGGCGTAGGCAGCGGTGGCCGGATCCTTGGTCACCAGCGTGGAGACCAGCGAGCCCTTGCCGCGCGCGGCCAGCGCCAGCGCCTCGTCGATGCCGTTGTAGCTGATGATGGTGCTGACCGGGCCGAAGGCCTCGATATCGTGCACCGCGTCGTTGCGCATGCCGTCGCGGCACAGCAGCAGCGTCGGCGAGAAGAAGGAGCCGTTGGCGACGCCGTCGCCGATCAACTTGAAGCCGTCGCGTTCACTGAACAGCACCTCGTTGCCGCGCGCGAGCAGCTCGACGCGCTCGGCGACGTCGCGCTGCTGCTCCTTGGATGCCAGGGCGCCCATGCGCACACCCTCCACCGACGGATCACCGATGCTGACCTTGGCCAGGCGCTCGCGCAGGCGCGTACCGACCGCGTCCACCATATTTTCCGGCACGATGATGCGGCGGATGGCGGTACATTTCTGGCCGGCCTTGCCGGTCATCTCGCGCGCCACTTCCTTGACGAACAGGTCGAACTCGACGTCGTCCGGCGTGACGTCCGGCGCCAGGATGGCGCAGTTGAGCGAATCCGCTTCGGCGGTGAACGGCACCGAGTTGGCGATCAGGTTGCGGTTGGTGCGCAGCTTGGCGGCGGTATCGGCCGAGCCGGTGAAGGTGACGACGTCGGCGCCGCCCAGGCGGTCCAGCAGGTCGCCGGTGCTGCCGATAACCAGTTGCAGCGCGCCTTCCGGCAGCAGGCCGGAATCGTTCATCATGCGCACCAGGGCTTCGGTCAGGTAGCTGGTGGCGGAGGCAGGTTTGCCGATGCACGGCATGGCGGCCAGGAAGCTGGGCGCGAACTTCTCCAGCAGGCCCCAGATCGGGAAGTTGAAGGCGTTGATGTGCACCGCCAGGCCGCCGCGCGGCACCAGGATGTGGGTGCCGGAGAAGCCGCCGTTCTTACCCAGCGCCATGGCCGGGCCTTCATGCAGCACGTTCGACGACGGCAGCTCGCGGCTGCCCATGCTGGCGTAGGCGAACAGCGTGCCGGTGCCGCCTTCGATGTCGACCCAGCTGTCGGCGCGGGTGGCGCCGGTCAGGTGCGAGATCGCGTACAGCTCTTCCTTGCGGCTGGCCAGGTACAGCGCCAATGCCTTCAGGCGCGCGGCGCGCTGCTGGAAATCCATCTTCATCAACGCCGGCACGCCGGTCTTGCGGGCGTAGGTGACGGCTTCGTCGAAGTCGATCTTCTCGGCGTGGGTGTGGTAGATCAGCGCGTTGTTCAAGGCGCTGTGCAGCGGTGCAGACGCTTCGGCGCCGATCCATCGGCCGCCGATCCAGCTTTGCAGGGTTGATGCCATGTTTAACTCTCCGTTGATTATGCTTGGGCGTTTTTGTGCAGGTGCAGCGGCAGCGAGCTTTCCCACTCGACGCGCTTGCGGTCCGGTTCCACTTCGGTCAGCGCTTCCACTTCGCGCATGGTGTTCATGGAGCGCACCGCCAGTTCCTGGTACTGGCCGGTGCCCTCGGTCTTCCATTTAATCTCGTCGTCGCGCAGTTCGCGCGCCACCTTGGCCGGCGTGCCGACCACCAGGCTGCGCGGCGGCACCTGCATGCCGGCGCGGACGAAGCTCATGGCGGCGACGATGCTGTCGGCGCCGATGATGGCGTTGTCCATTACCACGCTGTTCATGCCAACCAGCGCGTTGCGGCCGATGCGGCAGCCGTGCAGCACGGCGCCGTGGCCGATATGGCCGTCGCGCTCGACCACCGTGTCAGCACCGGGGAAACCGTGCATGACGCAGGTGTCCTGGAGGTTGGCGCCCTCCTCCAGGATCAGGCGACCGAAGTCGCCGCGCAGCGCGGCCAGCGGGCCTACGTAGCAGCGCGGGCCGACGATGACGTCGCCGATCAGTACCGCGCTGGGATGCACGTAGGCGGTCGGGTGGACCACCGGCGTGACGCCGTTGATTTCGTAGACTTTGACCATGACGGCGCTCCTGCGCTTTACACGCGTTCGATGACGAGGGCGATGCCCTGCCCAACGCCGATGCACATGGTGCACAGCGCGTAGCGGCCGCCGGTGCGTTCCAGCTGGTTCAGCGCCGCCAGGACCAGCCGCGCGCCGGATGCGCCCAGCGGATGGCCGATGGCGATGGCGCCGCCGTTCGGGTTGACATGTGCCGCGTCGTCGGCCAGGCCGAGATCGCGCGTGACGGCCAGGCCCTGCGCGGCAAAGGCTTCGTTCAATTCGATGACGTCCATCTGTTCGATGGTCAGGCCGACCTGCGCCAGCACCTTCTTCGACGCCGGCGATGGACCGAAGCCCATGATGCGCGGCGCCAGGCCGGCGGTCGCCATGCCCAGCACGCGGGCGCGCTTGCGCAGGCCGTACTGCTCGGCGGCGGCGGCCGACGCCAGCAGGATCGCGCAGGCGCCGTCGTTGACGCCCGAGGCGTTACCGGCCGTGACGCTGCCATCCGGCTTGACCACGCCTTTCAGTTTGGCCAGCATCTCCACCGTGGTGTCCGGACGCGGATGCTCGTCGGTGTCGACGATCTTCGGATCGCCTTTTTTCTGTACTAGCGTGACCGGTACGATTTCATCCTTGAACACGCCGGCCGCATGGGCGGCGGCCCAGCGCTGCTGGCTGCGCACCGCGAACGCGTCCTGGTCGGCGCGACTGATACCGAATTCCTGGGCGACGTTTTCGGCCGTCTCCGGCATGCTGTCGATGCCGTACTTGGCCTTCATCAGCGGATTGACGAAGCGCCAGCCGATGGTGGTGTCTTCGATCTTGGCGGCGCGCGAGAAGGCGCTGTCTGCCTTGCCCATGACGAAAGGCGCGCGCGTCATGCTTTCGACGCCGCCGGCAATCACCAGCTGCGCTTCGCCGGCCTTGATGGAACGCGCGGCGATGCCGACCGCGTCCAGGCTGGAGCCGCACAAGCGGTTGATGGTGTTGGCGGGGACATCGACCGGCAAGCCGGCCAGCAGCGCGGCCATGCGGCCGACGTTGCGGTTGTCTTCACCGGCGCCGTTGGCGCAGCCGTAGTAGACGTCATCGACCTTGGACCAGTCCACGCCGGGATTGCGGGCGATCAGCGCGGCGATGGGCAGCGCGGCCAGGTCGTCGGCGCGCACGCCGCCGAGGGCGCCGCCGTAGCGGCCGAATGGGGTGCGGATGGCGTCACAAATAAAAGCGTCGTTCACGGAATCTCCTTAAGTTTTTGGGCGCTGGTCGACCACGCGGCGGGCCTTGCCCGTTAATGTGCGCTCGATGCCGTTGGGGGCCAGCAGGCGCACCTTGGTGGTGACGCCGACATAGGTTTTGATGTGGTGTTCAAGCTCGCGCGTCAGCGCTTCGACTTCACTATCGGCGACGCCGGGCCGCAGCTCGGCCAGCACGTCCAGTTTGTCGAGGTGGCCGTCGCGACTGATCACCAGCTGGTATTGCGGCGCCAGTTTCGGCATCTTGAGTATTAGTTCTTCGATCTGCGACGGGAACACGTTCACACCGCGGATGATCAGCATGTCGTCCGAGCGGCCGGTGATCTTGCCGATGCGGCGCATCGAGCGCGAAGTGGCCGGCAGCAGTCGCGTGAGGTCGCGCGTGCGGTAGCGGACGATGGGCAGCGCTTCCTTGCTCAGCGAGGTGAATACCAGCTCGCCCTCCTCGCCGTCCGGCAGCACCTCGCCGGTTTCGGGATCGATGATCTCGGGGTAGAAATGGTCTTCCCAGATCACCGGTCCGTCCTTGCTCTCGATACACTCGCTGGCGACGCCAGGGCCCATCACTTCGGACAGGCCGTAGATGTCCACCGCGTCGATGCCGGCGCGTTGTTCGATCTCGCCGCGCATGGCGTCGGTCCACGGCTCGGCGCCGAAGATGCCGACCTTGAGCGAGCTGGCGGCGGGGTCAAGGCCCTGCCGCTGGAATTCCTCGATGATGTTCAACATGTACGACGGCGTGACCATGATGATGGACGGCTTGAAGTCCTGGATCAGCTGCACCTGCTTTTCGGTCTGGCCGCCGGACATCGGGATCACCGTGCAGCCCAGTCGTTCAGCGCCGTAGTGCGCACCCAGGCCGCCGGTGAACAGGCCGTAGCCGTAGGAGATATGCACCATGTCGCCGCGACGGCCGCCGGCGGCGCGGATCGAACGCGCCACCACGTTGGCCCAGGTGTCGATGTCGTTCTGGGTGTAGCCGACCACGGTCGGCTTGCCGGTGGTGCCGCTGGAGGCGTGCACGCGCACTACCTGCTCCTGCGGCACGGCGAACATGCCGAACGGGTAGTTGTCGCGCAGTTCTTTCTTGCCGGTGAAGGGGAACTTGGCCAGGTCGGCCAGTGTGTGCAGGTCGTCGGGATGGACACCGGCGGCGTCGAACGCGGCGCGGTAATGCGCGACGTTGTCGTAGGCGTGCTTGAGCGACCACTTCATGCGCTCCAGTTGCAGCGCTTGCAGCTCGTCCTTGCTGGCGCGTTCGATCGGCTCCAGATCGGACGGCGCGGGTGTGCGTTGAACCATCGGTGTCTCCTCGTTACTCGGCGTGCTGCGGCAGTATATGACCGCTGACCCGGTGCGACTTCCCCCGGAACAGCGCGACGGTGCGGCCGTCCTGGTTGGTGACCTTGACGTCGTAGACGCCGCTTTTTCCGGCTAGCGCCTGCTCGGTCGCGTCGGCGGTCAGCACGTCGTGCAGGCGGGCGGGCGCGAGGTAGTCGATGGTACAGGCCGCGCCCACGGTGGTCAGGTTGTGGCTATTGCAGGCGAAGGCGAAGGCGCTGTCGGCCAGCGTGAAAATGAAACCGCCGTGGCAGCTGCCATGGCCGTTCAACATGTCGGCGCGCACCGGCATCGACATGCGGGCGTGACCGGGCGAGATGGCGTCGATCTTCATGCCCAGTCCCTGCGAGGCCGGGTCGCCCTCGAACATGGCGGCGCCGACGGCTTGCGCAAGCGCCTGTGCTTCTTCGACGTTGAGCGCGGAGGCCAGCATGGCGGTCTTAGTCATGGAAGCGTCCTCCCGCTACCTGCTTGCGGCGCAGCAGCGGCGACACGCGATAACGGTCCTCGCCATAGCCTGCGGCCAGGTTGGACAGCACGGCGACGATCTGGCCGATGCCGACAGCGTCGGCCCAGGCCAGCGGCCCGCGCGGGTAGTTGACGCCCTTCTGCATGGCGATGTCCGCCGCTTTTGCATTGCAGACACCCTGGTTGACGGCGTCCGCCGCCTCGTTGGCCAGCATGGCGACCGTGCGCATGACGGCCAGGCCGGGTACGTCGTCCAGTCGCGTGACGGTGAAACCGGCCGCCTGGAACAGGCCCACCACGGCGTTGAAGGCCGCAGGCGAGCACTGGTCCGCGCAGCTGACGGCGATGCGCTTGGCGGTGGCGTAGTCCAGCGCCAGGTCGAACAGCACCGTGTCCGGATGATGGCTGTCGTGCGCGCGCTGGGTGGCGCTGCGGCCGTCGGTCAGGTAGATGGCGGCGCCGTTGCAGTGGAATGCTGGCGCGTCGTCGGTGCCGGCCACGTGGCTGCGCACTTCCGGCGTCTTGCGGTGCGAGATATTGATGCCGGAGGCGCGCAGGCGCGCCGCCAGCGCGTCGCACACCGCGCCGCCGACCGCATGCGATGGACCGACCGCTGCACCCGGCTCGATGGTGTAGCTGGCGAATTCCGGCTTCGGCTGCGCGGCTTCCGCCTGCGGTTGCGGCACGGCGGGAGCGGCATCGCCATAATGGTAGAAGCCACGGCCAGATTTACGGCCGAGGAAACCGGCGTTGACCATCTCCTGCTGCAGCACCGATGGCGTAAAGCGCGGATCGTTGAAGTAGGCGCCGAACACCGATTGCGTGACCGAGAAGTTGACGTCGTGGCCGATCAGGTCCATCAACTCGAAGGGGCCCATGCGGAAGCCGCCGCAATCGCGCATGACTGCGTCGATGGTGGCGGCGTCGGCGGCCTGCTCGTTCAGCAGGCGCCAGCCTTCGGCGTAGAACGGCCGCGCCACGCGGTTGACGATGAAGCCCGGCGTCGACTTGGCGTGCACCGGCTGTTTACCCCACGCGGCGGCGGTGTCGTACACGGTTTGCGCGACGGTGGCGTCGGTGGCCAGGCCGCTGATCACTTCGACCAGCGCCATCAACGGCACCGGATTAAAGAAGTGCATGCCGACCAGCCGTGCCGGCACGCGCAGCTTGGCGGCGATGGCGGTGACGGAGATCGACGAGGTGTTGGTGGCCAGGATGCAGTCGTCGGCCACGATGGCCTCCAGCTCGGCGAACAGGCCGCGCTTGACGTCGAGGTTCTCGACGATGGCCTCGACCACCAGCGCGGAGCCGGCGATGTCTTTGAGTGTGATGGCCGCCTGCACGCGGGCGATGGAAGCGGCGCAGTCGACGGCGCTCATGCGCTCCTTGGCCACCAGCTTGTTCAGCGCGGCGGCGATGTCGGACATGGCCTTGGCCACGGCTTCCGGCCGGGTATCGAACAGCTTGACGGTGTAGCCGGCGACGGCCGCCACCTGCGCGATGCCGGCGCCCATGGCGCCGCTGCCGATGACGGCGACCGCGCGGTCGGTATAGAGAGCTGCCATCTTATTTCCCCTTGAATTGCGGCGCGCGCTTTTCCATGAAGGCGGCCACGCCTTCGCGGTAGTCGTCGCTGCGACCCAGTTCGCTCATCATTTCGCATTCCAGCGCCAGCTGCTGTTGCAGCGAATTGTGCGGGCTGCATTGCAAGGCTTGTTTGGTGAAGGCCAGGCCCTTGGTTGGCGCGGTGGCGAAGTGGCGCGCCATGGCCTGCGTTTCGGCGGCCAGTTCGTCGTCCGGCACGGCCTTCCAGATCAGGCCCCAGGATTCGGCCTTCTCGGCGCTGAGCTTATCGCCCAACATGGCCAGGCCCATGGCGCGCGCACTGCCGATCAGGCGTGGCAGGAAGTAGGTACCGCCGGTGTCGGGGATCAGGCCCAGTTTGCAGAACACTTCGACGAAGGAGGCGGATTTTGCGGCCAGCACGATGTCGCAGGCCAGCGCGATGTTGGCGCCTGCGCCGGCGGCCACGCCGTTGACGGCGCAGATCACCGGCATAGGCAAGGCGCGCAGCGCCAGCACCAGCGGGGCGTAGTTTTTTTCCACCGAGTCACCCAGGTCGACCGGACGGGCGCCCGGCTCCACCGAACGATCCGACAGATCCTGGCCGGCGCAGAAACCGCGGCCGGAGCCGGTCAGCACGAACACCCGCACGCTCTTGTCGTGACTGACCTTGTGCATGGCGTGGCGCACTTCCTCGTGCATGGCCTGGGTGAAGCTGTTGAGCTTATCGGGGCGGTTCAGCGTCAGCGTGGCGACGCCGTCGGTGATATCGAAGAGGATGTTCTCGTAGTTCATGGCGTCTCCGGTGGGATGTTTTTTATTCGGCCTGGTCGAAGTCGATAACGACTTTGTCGGTGATGGGGAAGCTCTGGCAGCTCAGCACATAGCCGCGCGCGATTTCGTAGTCTTCCAGCGCGTAGTTGACGTCCATGTCGACTTTACCTTCGAGCAGTTTGCAGCGGCAGGTCGAGCACACGCCGCCCTTGCAAGAGTAGCGCATGTCGATGCCGGCCTTGAGGCCCGCGTCGAGCAGCGATTCCTTGTCCTGGTCCATGGTGAAGCTGGTGGCGTTGCCGTCCAGGATGACCGTGACTTCGGTTTCGTGGCGGCCCGCTTGCGGGTCGATGGCGCGCGGCTTGTGCTGGTTCTTGGGGATGCTGGCGGCGAACAGTTCGATCTTGATCTGCGCCTTCGGCATGCCGGCTTCCTGCAAAGCTTCCGAGACGCCGTGCATCATGTCCTCCGGGCCGCAGATGAAGGCGACGTCGATGTCTTCCACCCACACCCAGTGTTTCAGGAATTGCGCCGCCTTCTCCTTGGTGATGCGGCCGTTGAACAGTTCGATGTCCTGCTGCTCGCGGCTCATCACGTAGGCCAGCTTGAGGCGCTCCATGTAGGTGTCCTTCAGGTCGGACAGCTCGTCCTTGAAGATCACCGACGACGAGGCGCGGTTGCCGTAGAAGAGCGTGAAGCGGCTGTGCGGCTCGGCCGCCAGCGTGGTCTTGATGATCGACAGGATGGGCGTGATGCCGCTGCCGGCGGCGAAGGCCAGGTAGTGCTTGCGGTTGGCGGCGTCCAGCGGCACGTTGAAGTGGCCCATCGGCGGCATCACGTCGAGTGTGATGCCGGGCTTGATGGTGTCGTTGGCCCAGCTGGAGAACAGGCCGCCCTGGGTGCGCTTGATGGCCACGCGCAGCGCGCCCTCCTGCACGGCGGAGCAGATCGAGTACGAGCGACGCACGTCTTCGTCGCCGATCTGGGCGCGCAGCGTCAGGTGCTGGCCTTGCTGGAATTTGAAGCTCTGTTGCAGCTCGGGCGGCACGGCGAAGGTGACGGCGATGGTGTCGCGCGTTTCATTGCGCACTTGCGAGACGGTCAGCGGGTGGAATTTGCTCATGATCTTTTTAGTGGCACTTGAAGTAGTCGAAGGGCTCGCGGCAGTCCAGGCATTTGTACAAGGCCTTGCAGGGAGTGGAGCCGAACTGGCTGGTGATTTCGGTGTGGTACGAGCCGCAGTTGGGACAGGCCACCGTCAGGCGCGGCTGCGCGCGGCGCGAGATGGCGGCGTGCGGACCTGTGTGCAGGCCGCTGATGTCGATCACCTGCTGCGCCGGCGGCGCGATGCCGTAGCCTTGCAGCTTGGCCTTGCCCGCTTCGCTCATCCAGTCGGTGGTCCAGGCGGGCGACAGCTGGTTTTGCAGACGCACGTCTTGCAGGCCGTGTGCGTGCAGGGCCTCGGTGATGGCGTCGGCGATCACCTGCATCGCCGGGCAGCCGGAATAGGTCGGCGTAATGGTGACGGTGCAGGCGCCGTCGGCGGCCAGCTGCACGTCGCGCACGATGCCCAGGTCAACGATCGAGATGACTGGGATTTCAGGGTCGGAGACCTCGGCCAGCCAGGCCCAGACTAGGGCGGCGGCGGGTGAGTGATCGGCGGCGCTGGTGGCGGCGGCTGTCATGGCGGACTCCCTGTTACCAGATGGAGCCGGGATAGGCGCGCTGCAGGAACTGCATCTCGGCCAGGATGTAGCCCAGGTGCTCGCTGTGGCGGCCTTGCTTGCCGCCGCTTTGCATCCAGGCGTCGGCTGGCGGCATGGTCAGCGTGGCTTCGCCCAGGATCTCGGCCACGTGGGCCAGCCATTGCGCGCGCAGGTCGGCGGCGGCTGGCGCCACGCCTTCGGCCACCATCGCGTCATCGATGGCGTCGTAGGCGAATACTTCGCCGCTGTACATCCACAGTTCGTTCACGGCCGCTTGCGTCTTGGCGTGGCTGACGTCCGTGCCGTCGCCCAGGCGCACGATCAGATCGCCGCTGCGGCGCAGGTGGTAGGTCACTTCCTTCAGCGATTTCTCGGCGATGGCGGCGATACGCGTGTCGCTGCTGCGCGTCAGGCCGACGATCAGGAAGTAGTGCCAGGCGTCGAAGAAGAACTGGCGCACCATGGTGTCGGCGTAGTTGCCGTTCGGTTGCTCCAGCAGCAGGCAGTTCTTGAAGTCGTGGGCGTCGCGGTGGTAGGCCAGCTTGTCTTCGTCGCGGCCGGCGCCTTCCAGCTCGCCCGCGTACTCGTACCACAAACGGGTCTGGCCCAGCAGGTCGAGCGCGACGTTGGTCAGCGCCATGTCCTCTTCCAGCGCCGGGCCCTTGCCGCACAGCTGCGACAGTTGCTGGCTCAGGATCAGGGCGTTGTCGCCGAGGCGCAGCAGGTAATTTACTTTGGTCTGCACGATGGACTCCGCTTACAGGTTCTTGACTTCTTCCGGCATCGGGAAGAAGGTCGGGTGGCGATACACCTTGCTGTTGGACGGCTCGAACAGCGCGCCCTTGTCGCCTGGGCTGCTGGCGACGATGTCGGCTGCGCGCACCACCCAGATGCTGACGCCTTCATTGCGGCGGGTGTAGACATCGCGCGCGTTGTTGACCGCCATTTCGGCGTCCGGCGCGTGCAGGCTGCCGACGTGTTTGTGCGCCAGCCCGTGCTGGCTGCGGATGAATACTTCCCACAGTGGCCATTCTTTGCTCATCTTGATCTCCTTATGCTGCTTTGGCGGTGGCGTGTTTGTCGGCGTGGGCGACCAGCGCTTCGCGGAACCAGGCGCCGTCGTCCCAGGCCTTGACGCGTGTGCGCAGGCGCTCGCGGTTGCACGGGCCGTTGCCCTTCAAGACGTTGTGGAATTCGCTCCAGTCGATGGCGCCGAATTCGTAGTGGCCCGTCTCGGCGTTGAATTTCAGGTCGGGGTCGGGCACGGTCAGGCCCAGGTATTCGGCTTGCGGCACGGTCTGGTCGACCATGCGCTGGCGCAGTTCGTCGTTGGAGAACAGCTTGATGCGCCATTGCGCCGACTGCGCGCTGTTGACCGATTCCGCGTCGGAAGGGCCGAACATCATCAACGACGGCCACCACCAGCGGTTGAGCGCATCCTGCGCCATCGCCTTCTGTTCCGGCGTGCCTTTGGCCAGCGCCATCATGATGTCGTAGCCCTGGCGCGCATGGAACGATTCTTCCTTGCAGACGCGGATCATGGCACGCGCATACGGACCGTAGGAGCAGCGGCACAACGGGATCTGGTTGATGATGGCCGAGCCGTCGACCAGCCAGCCGATCGCACCCATGTCGGCCCACGACAGGGTCGGGTAGTTGAAGATGCTGGAGTACTTGGCCTTGCCGGAATGAAGCGCTGCCAGCAGCTCGTCGCGCGACACGCCCAGCGTTTCGGCGGCGCTGTACAGGTACAGGCCGTGGCCGGCCTCGTCCTGGATCTTGGCCAACAGGATGGATTTGCGTTTCAGCGTAGGGGCGCGGGTCACCCAGTTCCCCTCGGGCAGCTGGCCGACGATTTCCGAGTGCGCATGCTGGGAAATTTGCCGGATCAGGGTCTTGCGGTAGGCGTCCGGCATCCAGTCCTTGGCCTCGATCTTGACGCCGTCGTCGATGCGGGCCTGGAAGGCGCGCTCGTCGGCGGCCATGTCGTCCGCCGTGCGGACCGTGCTCAGGCCCGTCTCCACCATTTGTGCATACATCGCTGTCTCCTCATCGCTGATGATCCATAATACGATACATATTTTGCTTTGACTACGAATTTTTTGACTCAGATCAAAAATCAGTATCCCATCGGCAACGACGGTGAAATAAATGCTGCGCCGATGGCCAGGCAAAGTAAACTCTTGTTTGTGTGTATAGAAAGAGATGTCTGCCCATGAATTGCAACGACTGGATAACCGGATTTTTGGCCAGCGACCCGCCGCGCTCGAAGTCGCTGGTGGTGACCATCTTCGGCGACGCCATCGTGCCGCACGGTGGCATGGTGTGGCTGGGCAGCCTGATCGAGCTGTTGGCGCCGTTCGGCGTCAACGACCGGCTGCTGCGCACCTCGGTGTTCCGGCTGGCGCAGGAAGGCTGGCTGGGGGCGCAGCGCGACGGCCGCCGCAGCTCGTACGCGATCACGCCGCCGGCGATGACGCGCTTCGTGCACGCCTACCGCCGCATCTATGCGCCGCTGAATGTGCATTGGGACGGCAGCTGGACCCTGATCCTCAACGGCGACGGCGCGCTCAACGCGGCCGAGCGCAGCGCGGTGCGCAAGGAATTGCTGTGGGAAGGCTATAGCGTGATCGCGCCCGGCATCATGGGCCATCCGGCGGCCGACGGGCCGGCGCTCGACGAGCTGCTCAAGCGGCTGGGGGTGGCGGGCAAGTTGTTCGTGGTGCAGGGCAAGGCCATGCGCCAGGTCAGCGGCCGGGCCTTGAGCGATTTGGTGGCCGACGGCTGGGACCTGAGCGGCGTGGCGCAGGGCTACCAGCAATTCATCGCGCAATTCGAGCCGCTGCTGGCGGCGGTGCAGGCGGCCGAAGCGGAAGGCGGACTGGCGCCGCAGCAAGCCTATGTGGTGCGCACATTGTTGATCCACGCCTATCGCCGGGTGCAGCTGCACGATCCGCAACTGCCGGTCGAGCTGCTGCCGACGCCATGGCCGGGCGCGCTGGCCTACGAGCTGACGCGGGCCATCTATCTGGCCGTCTATGCCGCGGCCGAGCAGCACATCGACGCCACGCTGCGCCGCGAGGACACCGCAGCCCCCGCCGCCGAGCCCGCCTTCTTCGACCGCTTCGGCGGCCTGGCCTAGCGCTGGGCCGGCGTCAACGCGGCTACCAGCGGAAACGCGGCAGGGTCACGCAGCGAGGCAACCGACAGATCGATGTCCAGCGCCGGCCAATACAAGTGTTCGGGGCTGGGGCGCAGCACGTCCTCCAGCTGCGCCAAAGTGACGCTGGCAAACCACGGGAAGTCCACGTAGGCCGCATACAGTTTTTCGTCGCCCAGATCGACCCAGAAGCCGTGCGGCGAAATGTCGAGTATGCGGACTTCGCCGGCCCGCTCGGCGGATGACTCATTGTGAGAAATACGTGCGCCAGACATTTTGCATCTCCTGTTGATGCGCAGCGACAAACCGCGCAGCCGTTTGCAACTGCTGCGCCGACAGGCCGGTATGTTCTGCGAGCGCGATCTCCGGCTCCAACCAGAATTTCGCCGAGCCGTCAGGGTGAGACACATGCACGTGCATTCGGGTTTCCTCGCGCGAGAAAAAGAAGTACCGATAGCCGGCTTGGCGAAACAGCGTGGGGGTCATGGGGATTGTACTCCTGCGGCAGCCTCCCTCAACTTAGCAAAGCCGGCACGACCGGCATTGCGTTGGCGCAGACTTGACCCCGGGCTTGGCGCGACCCTGTATCATGTCGCCACTGCGCCACAAGCGCAAACAAATTTCTTACATAGAATTTACCGGGATTCAGCCATGTCTATCAAAATCAGCCAGCAATTCGACGCCGGCGCCATCGAGGTCCTGCGTGCCGACGATCCGGCCGCCATCGACCTGAACATCCGCAAGGACTCGCACGCCGACATCACGCAATGGTTTTATTTCCGCGTGCAGGGCGCGCAAAGCACGCCGCTGGCGCTGCGCTTCCTGAACGCCGGCAGCGCCGCCTATCCGGACGGCTGGAAGGATTACCAGGCCGTCGCCAGCTACGACCGCGACAACTGGTTCCGCGTGCCGACCACCTATGACGGCACCGTCATGACCATCAACCACACGCCGGAATACGACAGCGTCTACTACGCCTATTTCGAGCCGTACTCGTGGGAGCGCCACCTGTCGCTGCTGGACAACGCGCAACTGTCGCCGCTGGTCAAGCTGGTCGACCTGGGCAACACCATCGACGGCCGCGACCTGAACATGCTGGTCATCGGCGATCCGGAAGCGGAGCAAAAGGTCTGGGTCATCGCGCGCCAGCATCCGGGCGAGACGATGGCCGAGTGGTTCGTCGAAGGCATGGTCGAGGCGCTGCTGGACCCGGCCAATCCCTTCGGCCGCCAGTGCCTGAAGGAAGCCGTGTTCTACGTGGTGCCGAACATGAACCCGGACGGCTCGGTGCGCGGCAACCTGCGCACCAACGCGGCCGGCGCCAACCTGAACCGCGAATGGCTGAACCCGACCATGGAACGCAGCCCGGAAGTGTTCCTGGTCAAGAACAAGATGCTGGAAATCGGCTGCGACCTGTGCCTGGACATCCACGGCGACGAAGGCCTGCCTTACGTGTTCGTGGCGGGCAGCGAGTCGCTGCCGACCTTCACCCCGGACCAGGAAGAAGCGCAGCAATACTTCATCGACAATTTCCTGATCGCCAGCCCGGACTTCCAGGACGACTACGGCTACGGCGAAACGCCGTACACCGACGAGACCCTGACCATGGGCTCGCCGCACATCACCCACGCCTTCGGCTGCCTGTCGCTGACCGTGGAGATGCCGTTCAAGGACAACGCCAACGATCCGGATCCGGACACCGGCTGGAACGGCGCCCGCAGCGCCGAACTGGGCAAGTCGGTGTTGCAGCCGGTGCTGCAATCGCTGTTGGCCCAGCAGTAAGTCCTTAGCTGAGCCCTTCCCTGCGGCGCGACAATATCGCCGCCGCAGGGAAAAATACACTGGACCTCATCGGCGCACCCGCGCGCCGCGACTGGAGGTTCAGCATGCATACCCTGACTTGGAAACGCCGCGCACTGTTGTTGATCGTGCTGATGCTGTGCGCCTGCTCCACGCCCTACCGTCCGCCGCAGTTGCTGGACGCCGGCACCACCTTCCCCGGCCTGATCGACCTGGCCGCCGGCGCCGGCGGCAAGAACGCCGACGTGCTGCTGGTGCACGGCATCTGCACCCATGACGCCAGCTGGGCCGGCGTGGTGGTGGGCCAGCTGATGCAATCGCTCACGGGCGCGACCAGCTCGTCTTCCGCCCATGCCGCCGCTGGCAGCCTACAGGTCCAGATCGTATCGTCCAGCGTCGCGACGCCCGCCGGCGGTTTGCGTTTCAATGCGCTGATCTGGTCGCCGCTGACCACCGGCCTCAAGCGCCAGCTGTGCTACGACCAAACCGGCAAGTCGTCCATCTGCGAAGGCACGCCGCCGTTCACATCCACCCGCGCCCGCCTCAACGCGCGCTTCAAGGATGGCTTGATCGACGATTGCCTGCCCGACGCGCTGGTCTACCAGGGCGTGGCGCGCGACGACATGCAGCGCCGCATGCGCGATGCGATCTTGCAGGTGCTGGACGCCGGCGATGCCGCGTCGGATATACCGCTGGTGGTGATTTCACACAGCATGGGCAGCAAGATCCTGTTCGACACCCTGCTGCGCATGACGGAGGAAGCGCCCGGCTCGCGCGCGGCGCTGGTGGCGCAAAAGGCGGTGGCTCGCCTGCGCTTGCTGGTGATGGCGGCCAACCAGATACCCCTGCTGTCGCTGGCCGATCAGCAGATAGGCGCGCCGGCACTGGCGCCGGCCACGCCCGACAGTCTGCAACGGCTGCTGCAAAAGCGGCCGACCGCAACGGCCGCCGCCGACCAACGCCTGACGCTGGTGGCGTTCACCGATCCCAACGACCTGCTGTCGTACACGCTGCAATCGGAAAAATACGCGCGCCAGGGTGTGACGGTGTACAACATCCTGGTCTCCAACGCGAGCACCTACTTCGGCCTGCTGGAGCGCCCGGACTACGCGCACCTGAACTATCTGACCAACCCCGACGTCGGCAGACTGGTCGCTTGCGGCCTGCCGTCAAGCACGCACTGCAAGCGAGAGTAAGCCAGCGATCAGCCGCCGGCCACCACCATGTTTTCGATCAGGATGGAGCCGGTCTGCTTGGTGCCGCGCACCAGCACATCGGCGCCGACGGCGACGATCTGCGCCAGCATGTCCTTCATATTGCCGGCGATGGTGATCTCCTCCACCGGATACTGGATCACGCCGTTCTCGACCCAATAGCCCGACGCGCCGCGCGAGTAATCGCCCGTCACGTAGTTGGTGCCCTGGCCCATCAGCTCGGTCACCAGCAGGCCGGTGCCCATCTTGCGCAGCATGGCGGCGAAGTCGTCGCCCTTCTTGGTCAGCGACGAGGTCAGCGACAGGTTGTGCGAACCGCCGGCGTTGCCGGTGGTGGTCATGCCCAGCTTGCGCGCCGAATAGGTCGACAGGAAATAGCCCTGCACCACGCCATCCTTGACCACGTCGCGCTTGACGGTGCGCACGCCTTCCTCATCGAACGGCGCCGAACCGACGCCGCCGACCACGTGCGGATCTTCCTTGATCTGGATATGCTTGGGCAGCACCTGCTTGCCCAGCGAGTCGAGCAGGAAGGTGGACTTGCGGTACAGCGCACCGCCCGAGGTCGCCTGCACGAAGGCGCCCAGCAGGCCGGCCGCCAGCGGCGCCTCGAACAGCACCGGGCAGGTGCGGGTGTCGATGGTGCGCGCGTTCAGGCGCGCCAGCGCGCGCTCGGCCGCGTAACGGCCGATCGCTTCCGGCGCCGACATCTGCTTGGCGTCGCGCACCGAGGTGTACCAGTCGTCGCGCTGCATCTTCGAGCCCTTGCCGGCGATCATCGCCACCGACAGCGTGTGGCGCGAATACGGATAGCCGCCGATGAAGCCGCGCGAGTTGGCCGCCACGAAGTGCGACTGCTGCACATGCACGCCGGCGCCTTCCGAATTGGTGACGCGCGGATCGACGTCGAAGCCGGCCGCCTCGGCGCGCTGCGCCAAGGTCACCGCGTCGGCGGTCGAGATATCCCACGGATAGAACAGCTTCAGGTCGCGCGGCGCCAGTTCCAGCTGGTCGGCGTCGGCCAGGCCGGCACAGTCGTCGTCCGAGGTGAAGCGGGCGATGTTGTAGGCCGCCTCCACCGTCGCCTTCAGCGCCGCTTGCGAAAAGTCCGAGGTGCTGGCGTTGCCGCGGCGCTGGCCGATGAACACCGTCACCCCCATGCCCTTGTCCTTGTTTTGCTCGATGGTCTCGATTTTGCTCTTGCGTACCGACACCGACAAGCCGCTGCCTTCGCTGATTTCGACGGCGCAATCGGTGCCGCCCTGCTCCTTGGCGAACGCCAGCACATCGCGTGCGAGCTGCTTCAACTGGTCCTGGGTGTGGGTAAAATGGGTATCGCTCATGGGCTGTAATCTTCGGGTGGCCACTAAAACAGGTATCATAGCAGTCGTTTACAGTTTACAGGTGCGGCCACGTGCCGAACCGAAAGTTAATATTATGGTAAATCCCAACCGCGGAGCCGTCGGCTTCAGCTCCACCGAATTCGAACAAGAATACGAACGCCCGTCCAAAACCGAGCTTAAACGCCAGTCGGACGCCCTGCAGAAGATGGGCGAAACCCTGGTCGAAGCCCCGCGCGACCGCGTCAAGCGCGTGCCGATGCCGGAGGACGTGCTGGAAGCCATCCTGGCCTGCCAGCAGATCACCAACCACGAGGGCCGTCGCCGCCAGATGCAGTACGTGGGCAAGAAGATGCGCACCCTGGACGAGGCCGAAGTGGCCGTGATCCAGCAAACCATCGACAGCTGGAAGGGCGCCTCCAAGTCGGAGACGGCCGCCATGCACGCGCTGGAACGCCGCCGCGACAAGCTGCTGGTCGACGACAAGGCGCTGACCGTGCTGCTGGAAGAGAACCCGGAACTGGACGTGCAGCAGCTGCGCACGCTGATCCGCAACGCCCGCAAGGAACAGGCCGAGAACAAGCCGCCGAAGGCCTACCGCGAGATCTTCCAGATCCTCAAGCAGATCGAGTCCAAGAAGGGCAAGGCTGCCGCCGAGACCGACGACGAAGACAGCGAGTCCGATGACGAGTAACGTCGACACCCTGGTGATCGGCCTGGTGTCGGTCTCCGACCGCGCCAGCGGCGGCGTCTACCAGGACTTGGGCCTGCCGGCCCTGCAAGACTGGCTGGCGCGCGCCCTGACCACTCCCTACCGGCTTGAAACCCGCCTGATCGCCGACGAACGGGCGCAGATCGAAGCCACGCTGACCGAACTGGTCGACGTCGCCCGCTGCCACCTGGTGCTGACCACCGGCGGCACCGGCCCGGCGCGGCGCGACGTCACGCCGGAAGCCACGCTGGCCATCGGCACCAAGGAAATGCCCGGTTTCGGCGAGCAGATGCGCCAGATCAGCCTGCACTTCGTGCCGACCGCGATCCTGTCGCGCCAGACCGCCGTGATCCGCGAAACGCTTGACCATGCCGCGCTGGTGCTGAACCTGCCCGGCCAGCCCAAGGCCATCGCCGAGACGCTGGGCGGCCTGCGGGACGCTGCCGGCGCCGTGCTGGTGGGCGGCATCTTCGCCGCCGTGCCCTACTGCGTCGACCTGATCGGCGGTCCCTACATGGAAACCGACCCGGCCGTGTGCCAGGCCTTCCGCCCCAAATCCGCGCTACGCCCCCAACCCTGAGGACGCCCATGAGCACCCTGTTGCAAACCATCGAAAAAGAAACCGGCGCCAACCCGAGCGTGGCCATCATCTGGATGCACGGCCTGGGCGCCGACGCCAACGACTTCGTGCCCATGCTGCACGAGCTGGACCTGCGCGGCCTGCCGGCGATCCGCTTCATCTTCCCCAACGCCGACACCATGCCGGTGACCATCAACAACGGCTACGTGATGCGTGCCTGGTACGACATCGTCGCCAGCGACCTGGGCCGCCAGGAAGACGAAGCCGGCCTGCGCGCCTCGCAGGCCAAGGTGGAAGCGCTGATCGAGCGTGAAAAAGCGCGCGGCATCCCGGCCGAGCGCATCATCCTGGCCGGCTTCTCGCAGGGCTGTGCGATGACGCTGCAAACCGGCATGCGCCTGCAGGAAAAGCTGGCCGGCCTGATGTGTTTGTCGGGCTACGTGCCGATCGCCGCCAAGGCCGCCGCCGAGCATACGGCCGCCAGCCTGGCCACGCCGATCTTCATGGTGCACGGCCGCATGGACCCGGTGATCCCGGTGGCCCGCGCCGAACAATCGCGCGACCTGCTCCAGCAACTGGGCTACCACGTCGAATGGCACGACTACCCGATGCAACACTCGCTGTGCCAGGAAGAAGTGGACCACATCAGCGCCTGGCTGAAAAAAGTGCTGTAAACAACGGGGGTCAAGTCTGACATTCGGACACGAACTCTGCCGTAACGTTGCTTACGGCAGAGTTCGTGTCCGAATGTCAGACTTGACCCTGAACCTTCCCCTCAAATTTCTTGTAAACATTTGAGGAAGCTGTTAACTTT
>NZ_JBWKQE010000035.1:0-56656 GCF_059418605.1 Duganella sp. GW821-FHT07G03 | reverse complement strand
CTTCGCCATCCAGTTTGAAGACCGGGTGCCGCAGGCTTAAACGAAAACCCGTTTACACAGAATACAGTACACCCCCGAGGGGTGGTGGGCTCAAGAGGGAAAGCTTGGGTATTCCAAATCGCAACTTGACCTAAATCTGTCCCATCTTGGCCGGTTGAGGCTGAATTGATGTGCAACTTCCATTGCGCTGCATAAATCAATCGATGAGTTCACACGCTATAGTTGTAGCTATGTGATTCATATCAGTGGCAAATAGCTAAGCTTGGTTAGCATGAACTCAGTTTTATTGACAACATTGGCGTTGCCGCTGCAGTGTACGGAGTTGCTTCTGGGGCGATGTGGCTGGGCAGCTCAGCGTACAGTATGGGCATGATTCGCGGAACTGCTTTCAAATTAGTATCGCACGATTAGGCTCGACTTGATATTCAGGGAGGGACGGGATATGTGCGTTAAACAAATAGCTACGCTGGCATTATCGCTCGGAATCGTTGCGACGTTTGTTTTTGGCGTTGTGCGATTTGGATATAGTACAGCGGTATGCATTCTCACGCTGGACTTGCGCCTTCTCTCCATAGTCACGCTGAGCGGCTTGGCAGTCATGCTGGCATGTGTTATCGCATTGCGCAGGCGTAGATATCGCAACAGATGACGCCGAAAAAAAGCCGCTCAACGAGCGGCTTTTGCTTGATTACTCTTCGCGGCGCAAGTGCGGGAACAGCAGCACGTCGCGGATGTTCGGCGAGTCGGTGATGATCATCATCAGGCGATCGATGCCGATGCCGCAACCGCCGGCCGGCGGCATGCCGTATTCCAGCGCGCGGATGTAGTCGGCGTCGTAGAACATCGCCTCTTCATCGCCTGCATCCTTGGCAGCCACCTGCGACAGGAAGCGGGCCGACTGGTCTTCCGCATCGTTCAACTCGGAGAAGCCGTTGGCGATCTCGCGGCCGACCATGAACAGCTCGAAGCGCTCGGTGATGCCTTCGCGGGTATCCGAGGCACGGGCCAGCGGCGACACTTCGACCGGGTAGTCGATGATGTAGGTCGGTTCCCACAGCTGCGCTTCGGCGGTTTCCTCGAACAGCGCCAGTTGCAGCGCGCCCAGGCCGGCGGTGGCGAACGGCTTGACGCCGAACTTCAGCAGTTCTGTCTTGATGAACTCAGCGTCGTTCAGCTGCTCCGGCGTGTAGCCTGGCGCGTACTTGTTGATCGCATCGACGATGGTCAAGCGGTGGAACGGCTTGGCCAGATCCAGCTCGCGGCCGCCGTAGGTCAGCGTCGCGGTACCGTGCGCGTCGATCGCGGCCTGGCGGATGATCGCTTCGGTGAAGTCCATCAGCCAGTGGTAATCGGTATAGGCCGCGTAGAATTCCATCATCGTGAATTCAGGGTTGTGACGGACCGACACGCCTTCGTTGCGGAAGTTGCGGTTGATCTCGAACACGCGGTCGAAACCGCCCACCACCAGGCGCTTCAGGTACAGCTCAGGCGCGATACGCAGGAACATCTGCATGTCCAGCGCGTTGTGGTGGGTGATGAAAGGCTTGGCCGCGGCGCCGCCAGGGATGGCGTGCAGCATCGGCGTTTCCACTTCCATGAACTCGTTCTTCTCCATGAAGCGGCGCATCGACGAGATCGCGGCGGTGCGCGCCTTGAAGGTGCGGCGCGTCTCTTCGTTCATGATCAGGTCCACGTAGCGCTGGCGGTACTTGGTTTCCTGGTCGGCCAGGCCGTGGAATTTGTCCGGCAGCGGGCGCAGCGACTTGGTGATCAGGCGCAGTTCCGATACCTTGATCGTCAGTTCGTCGGTCTTGGTCTTGAACAGCGTGCCCACCACGCCCAGGATGTCGCCCAGGTCGTAGTGGTGCAGCGCGGCCATGGCGGCTTCGCCGGTCAGGTCCAGCGTGGCGTAGATCTGGATGCGGCCATCGGCCTTCGGGCCCGACGCATCCTGCAGCGTGGCGAAAGCGGCCTTCTTGCCGGCTTCTCGCTTGAGCATCATGCGGCCGGCCAGCACCACGGTCACGGGCGTGGCTTCCAGCTCTTCGCGCGACTTCTCGCCGTACTGCACGTGCAGGTCGGCGGCTTTGTGTTGCGGCTTGAAGTCGTTCGGGAAGGCGATGCCTTGCTCGCGGATGGCGGCCAGCTTGGCGCGGCGCTCGGCGATGATCTTGTTTTCGTCGGGCGCTGCTGCTTGTTCTTGAAGATCCGTAGTCATGGTCTGTTCTTTTGTTGAGGTGATGATTAGTTAATTGCGGCGGCGAAGAGCTCTTCGACATCCAGCTCGCTGAAGTCGCGCACGACCGCGATGACGTTGTCGAATTCGGCGAACGCTTCGGCCGGCAGGGTGGTGGTCAGGACCACCGCGCGCATGCCGGCGCGGCGCGCCGCTTCCACGCCCAGCGGCGCGTCTTCGAACACGATGCTGTTGGCGGGCAGGGCGCCGCTGCGTTCGGCCGCCAGCAGAAACACGTCCGGCGCCGGCTTGCCGCGTGCGACGTCGGCGGCGCCGGCGATGGCGTCGAACTGCTTGCGCAGGTCCAGGCCGTCCAGCGTGAAGTCGATGTTTTCGGTCGGTGCGGCGGTGGCCACGGCCAGCTTGACGCCCGCGCTTTTGGCGCGGGCGATGAAGGCCTCGAACCCGGCGACCGTCGCCAGGTGCGGCGCGTACAGCTCGCGGTACAGCGACTCTTTCTCGAAATCGAGCGCGGCGCTTTCTTCCTTGGTCATCTGCTGATCAAGATAGGTGTTCATGATTTCATGACTCTGGCGGCCGGCCGTGGCGCGGAAGAAGTCTTCGGCGTCGACGTCGTGGCCGCGACGGGCGAAAAAGGCCAGCCACGATTTGGTGTGGAAGGCCATGTTGTCGACGATGGTGCCGTCCATGTCGAAAATGAACGCGCGCTGCGAATTCGAGGTGCTCATTAGACGCCTTGTTTTAGCGATGCCGAGATGAAGTCGTCCAGGTCGCCGTCCAGCACGCCCTTGGTGTTGCCGGTCTCGAAGTTGGTGCGCAAGTCCTTGATGCGGGACTGGTCCAGCACATAGGAGCGGATCTGGTGGCCCCAGCCGACGTCGGTCTTGGAGTCTTCCAGCTTCTGCTGCTCGCTCATGCGCTTGCGCAGTTCCATCTCGTACAGCTTCGCCTTCAGCATTTCCATCGCCTCGGCCTTGTTGCGGTGCTGCGAGCGGTCGTTCTGGCACTGGACCACGATGCCGGACGGGCCGTGCGTCAGACGCACCGCGGAGTCGGTTTTGTTAATGTGCTGACCACCGGCGCCGGACGCGCGGTAGGTATCGATGCGCAGGTCGGCGGGGTTGATCTCGATGTCGATCGAGTCATCCACTTCCGGGTACACGAACAGCGACGTGAACGAGGTATGGCGGCCGTTGGCCGAGTCGAACGGCGACTTGCGCACCAGGCGGTGCACGCCGGTCTCGGTGCGCAGGTAGCCGTAGGCGTAGTCGCCTTCGACCTTGATGGTGGCGGTCTTGATGCCGGCCACCTCGCCGTCGGATTGTTCCATGACCTCGACCTTGAAGCCCTTGCGTTCCGCGTAGCGCACATACTGGCGCAGCAGCATCGACGCCCAGTCCTGGGCCTCGGTGCCGCCGGCGCCGGCCTGGATGTCGACGAAGCAGTTGTTCGGGTCCATCGGATTGTTGAACATCCGGCGGAACTCCATGCCCTCGATGACCAGGCGCACGTCCTCGGCATCGACGATCAGCGCTTCAAGCGTGTCGTCGTCGCCTTCTTCCTTGGCCATGGCGAACAGGTCGCTCATGTCTTTGAGGTCGGTGTCGGCCTTGGTCAGCGCGAAGACGATGGCTTCGAGCGATTTCTTTTCCTTGCCGAGATCCTGGGCCTTTTTCGGGTCGTTCCAGACCGTCGGGTCTTCCAGTTCTTCGTTTACTTGTTCGAGTTTCTCTGACTTTTTATCGAAGTCAAAGATACCTCCGTAGTTCGGCTTCGCGCGAGGTCATATCGGCGAGCAGGGCGGAGAGGGCGTTGATGCGTTCGGCTTCCATGTTTTCTTCTTTTCTAAGGCTGAAATGTAGGGTAGGAGAGACCCGTTACCGGACTCTCTCCCCCCTAAGAACCGTGCATGCGACTTTCACCGCACACGGCTCAAGCATAATAAAAGCCTCTATTCAGAGGCCGGTTTCACAACTTTCAACTTCAGGCTGTGAACCTGGGTATGGCAGTTTGGATGCAATAGAACGCGATTTCCAAGAACATCGGAGCCGCCGTCCACACGGTGTACTATGTGGTGGTCATGCCATCCTGTGTCCATATCCATCGCGCAACCGCATAGCGCGCACATACCTCGTTGGGAAACGTATAGTTTAACCCATTCAGTGCGGTACCGCATCTTATTGAGCATGCGTTCCTGCTGAAGAAGCTCGCCGTACATCTCCCAATTTGGGTCATAAGGGTGATAAGCGCCCTTAATTTTCTTGTGGCGTTCAATGGGCGTACTTGATAAAGAGTACAGTTCCATCCAACCGCGACTGCCATCTTTTCTGCTTACTCCTGCGGCAAACACCCAAGCCCGGTCACCGATTGATCGCCAATATTTCCAGCGAATCCACTCCGTGCTCTTGTTTGGATGCCTGCGTTTGGCCCAGCGCACCAATCGCCAGTACAACAGCGTGTCGATGCGCGAAAACGTCTCTTTGGCGACGACTGGGCTGTGATATTGCGCCCAGCCCCTCAGCATCGGATTGAGCAGGGTGATCAAATCCTCCTGCGTTTCACTGATGCTGCTGCCGATGACCGTCCTCAGCTTTTCATAGAACGTCTTCACGTTCTTCTTACTCGG
Source organism: Duganella sp. GW821-FHT07G03 (assembly GCF_059418605.1). Taxonomy (NCBI): domain Bacteria; kingdom Pseudomonadati; phylum Pseudomonadota; class Betaproteobacteria; order Burkholderiales; family Oxalobacteraceae; genus Duganella; species Duganella sp. GW821-FHT07G03. Next base: position 51,833 of record NZ_JBWKQE010000035.1, on the reverse strand, counting down.
CTTGATGAGCAGGGTTCCCGAGTATTTTCGGAAATTCCACCCGAGGAAGTCAAAGCCCTCGTCAATGTGCACGACTTTGGTTTTGGCCAAGGCAAGTCGCAGTCCCCGCTCCGCAAGGAATGCCTCTACCCATGGCCTTACCTCGTTTTCAAGGAGCTCTTTTGAAGCACCCGTAATAACAAAGTCGTCCGCGTACCTGATAACACCGACTTTGAGCTTCTGAACCTTGGCCGGGCCCCATTTCACACCGAGGTGTTTGATGAGTCCAGTTTCCAGTCCATTCAGCGTCCAGTTCGCCGCCGCAGGGGAAATGATGCCTCCCTGTGGCGTTCCTGCCGTCGTTGCAAGCATATGCGCGCGGTCCACAACCCCGCACTTCAACCACTTCCGAAGGACCGACCTGTCCATCCGGACATGGCCGAGCATCCAGTCGTGATTGATGTTGTCGAAGAAGCCTTCGATATCGGCATCCAATACCCATTGAGCCGAAGCTTTCTGGGACAGTCTGACAAATATCTGCGACATCGCATCGGCCGTTGAGCGGTTTTTCCTGAATCCGTATGAATTTGGATCGCTCACCGATTCCAAGACCGGATCGAGTCCCAGCAAATGCAGCGCCTGCTGGGCACGGTCGATCATGCAGGGGATGCCCAGCGGGCGCATCTTCCCGTTCGATTTTGGAATATAGACCCTGCGTAATGCACGGGGCCGATAACCGTGCGTCTTCAACCGCGCAACCGCAGCAAACTTCTGCTGCGGTGTTTCCCAAAGTTCGCGGTCGACTCCCGCCGTCCGCTTGCCTTGATTTTCGGTCACTCGTTTAACTGCCAGCGCCTTCGCGCAAAACGAGCGGGTCAGCCACCGTTGTAAGGCTTTCACCTTGCGCCAGTTGCCTTCCTGCGTTGTCTTCGTTAATCGAATCTGCATGGCTCTCACGTTCTGTTGGACCAGTCGCCAGTTGATGGCCGACCATTCCAATGGGGCGTGCGAGGACGCAGAACCGATCTGATGATCAGTTACTCTCATGCTGAGCCTCGGGTAGTAGTGCCCGCCGAGGACGCGATTCTCCCCGAAGGGAAAACAGCGACCCTTCGGGGCGGTTGAAAATGACTACTAAAGTTTATGCAGTCGTTGAACGACTATTACACCAGATGGAAGTGGGCGTCCTTTCGGACTGGGACAAATCTTGAATCCCTATCCGGGCCATTACAGTCCGGCGTTCGCTTTCTCCATCATCCTCTATCCGCTCCTCCGACAGCTCCCCTCGCGGGTCGCCTGCCATCTTCCGGACTCCGGAGGCGATGGCGGAAAATCGGACTTACCACGTTCCCTGCAATGCCGACGCGACCAGCGATTGCGTCGCGACTAACCGGTTAGGGCCTGTCTATTCCCCGATGGTTTTATGACGACGTATCCCCAAGTTTGAAAGGGATAACCAACCACATACCATTTTGGTTAAGGCCAACAGCAGTTTGGGCCTTTCAATCGTTACGAGGATTCAAGCGACAGTTCACTTACGTTGCCCATGCGGCATTCACCTAGCCCCTCGACCGCCTTGCTGCTGGCAGTGTCCACCGACTTGCTCGCGCAAATCCAGTGCCAAGTAAAACTGGGGGTACATTTTTCTCAAGGCTTCACACCCCGTCATTGCTGGCGACGCATGCTTGAGTAGGTGACGAATGGTCGTACACTCGGTTGTGGCGGCATCCAATCGTAACGTCGGGATTGAATGGAGCACAACAAGGCATCACAGAGCTTTGCGCTCTGAGTCTAAGATTGCGACAAGTAGACGTCGCAACCTATCCTTGAAAGGAGGCTGGCTATAAAGAAATTGTAAGCAGATGTGAAAATGCCTACTTTTGCATGCCTCTGAACACGATTTAAGTCTCGTAAGACAGGAATCGGCAAAATCCGTTCCTAACTGCAAAGACACTTGCAATTGGAGAATTTCTGCATGGATTCCTAAAGAATCGTACTCAACAAAGAGCTTCCGTTTTTGACAGAAGTTCCCGTCTCTAAAATCCCTGATAAATCAGGGACATATCACGCATTTGCGCGACGTTTCAAGGGCTGGGAATGTTTCTAGAGTCCTAGCATGCTCTGAACGCGACACGATGTCGCACCAAACCTTCGATTATACCCTAGCCGAGCCGCTCCTTCCCAGCTAAATAGCCAGTGAGGCGACGGGCAGGCACGCGATCGCTCCCGGTCCGCCCCGTCGGGCGCGAAATGCTGACTTTTTTACCACAAAAAGAATAAAATACGGCCCCTATGCCTTAAGTAGCTTGATGCAAGGAAATCCTCTGCGTATGATGTTGCGCATCGGTCCGTTGCCAAAAAGTTGCAACTTTAGATAATTTATCCATGCGTTCAGCGGTTTGCTGCATCTCCCTCGCGTTGCCCACCATGTTGCTCGGCTGTGCCGGTCTGCCGCAGGGCGCCCGGCCGCTTGCGGGCGCCGAGGCCACGCTGGCGCTGTTGGAGACCACCGACCTGCATGCGACCGTGCTCAGTTACGACTATTACAAGCTCAAGACCGATCCGTCGATCGGCCTTGAGCGCACCGCGACCTTGATCAAGCAGGCGCGCGCCGAATTCCCCAATAATCTGCTGCTCGATAACGGTGACGCCATCCAGGGCACGGCGCTGGCCGACTACCAGGCGCTGGTCGCGCCGGTCGCTTGCGGCGACACGCTGGCCATCTACAAGGCGATGAACCTGTTGGGCGTGGACGGCGGTGGCATCGGCAATCACGAATTCAATTACGGCCTGGCGTACCTGAACCAGGTCACCGCCAGCCATTTTGACGTGGACGGCGTGCCCGCCGACGCGCCGCGCTGCGCCGGGCCTCACTTTCCCATCGTGCTGGCCAATATCTACAGCGCCCGGACCAGGCAACCATTGTTCGAGCCATACCGCATCCTCACGCGGCAGATCAGCGCCACCGGTCCGGATGGCAAGCCGGTGACGGCGACCATCAAGGTCGGCATCATCGGCTTCGCGCCGACGGTGGTCATGTCCTGGGACCAGCATTGGCTGGAAGGTAAAGTCTACGCCGAGGGCGTGCGCGAAACGGCGCAGAAGTACATTCCACAGATGCGCGCGCAGGGAGCGGACCTGGTGGTGGCCATCTCGCACGGCGGCCTCGATGGCGCGCCGTACTCGCCGGAGATGGAAAACGCCAACTACTACCTGGCGCAAGTGCCCGGCGTGGACGCGATGATGATCGGTCACTCGCACCAGCCGTTCCCGGACGCGGCCAGCAAGGTGCCGGAATTCGGCCTGCCGAACGTGGACAAGGCCAATGGCACCGTCCATGGCGTGCCCGTCGTGATGGCCAACCTGTGGGGCAAGCATCTGGGCGTGATCGGCCTGCGCCTCAAATACGACGGCAACGCCTGGGTGGTGGACAAGAGCCGCACCACGGTTGAAGTACGCTCGACCCGGAACGCCGATGGCAGCTACATCGCAGCCGATCCGGCTGTCGCGCCGCTGGTGGCCGCCGAACACGAGGCCACCATCGGCTACGTGAAAACCCCGGTCGGCACCAGCGACTTCCGCATGACGACTTATTTCGCCGACGTCGGCGACATCAGCGCCATCGAGGTGGTGAACCAGGCGCAGACCGCCTACGTGCAGAACTACGTCAATGCCAAGCTGCCGCAGTACGCAACGCTGCCGGTGCTGTCGATGGCGTCGCCGTTCAAGGCCGGTGCGGCCGGCGCGGGCGACTACACCGACGTCAAGGCCGGCGGCCTGGCGCTGAACAACGTGGCCGACCTGTATCTGTACCCGAACGCGCTGCACGTGGTGAAGGTGGACGGCGCCGTCCTGAAAGCCTGGCTGGAAAAGGCGGCGGAGCGCTTCAACCGCATCGATCCGGCCAGCAGCGCGCAGCAGGAGCTGGTCAACACGGCCACCCCGGGATTCAACTTCGACATGCTGAGCAGCGCCGATGTCAGCTACCAGATCGACGTCACCAAGCCGGTCGGCCAGCGCATCACCGCCTTGCTGTACAAGGGGGCGGCCATGGCGCCGATGCAGGAATTCCTGGTCGCGACCAATAACTACCGCGCCAGTGGTGGCGGTGCTTTCCCTGGGCTGGACGGCAGCAAGACCATACTGGCGTCGCCGGATGCCAGCCGCGATGTGCTGATTGCCTACATCCAGCAGCGCAAGAACGTCAGCCGCGCCGGCAACGGCTCGACGCGCAGCTGGCGTTTCGCACCGGTGGCGACCAAGGGCACGGTGGTGTTTCACTCCGCCCCCGACATGGTGGAACTGGCGAGGGAGGCGGGCCTGAAGTCAGTCTCGCAGATTAAAACGGACGATGGCGGCGGCAAGGGCCTGGCCCTGTACAGCATCGATTTGTCGTTATGAGTGGAGGGCGCATGAAGCAGTTGCTGGCGGTGAGATTGATGACGATAGTGCTGGCGGCGGGCGCCGCAGGCGCCGTCGCGGCCGGACCGGTCGACGAAGCGCGCCACTACCTGCGCGGCGGTTCCGGCGCACCCGCCAACCTGCCGAAAGCATTTTCGATCTTCAGCGCCGCCGCCAAGTCCGGCGATCCGCTGGCTGCCTACTATCTGGGCATGATGTACCGGAACGGCATGGCGGTCGCGCGCGACACCAAGGCTGCGGCCCACTGGTTGCAGTTCGCGGCCAGCCGGCAGATGCCGGCCGCGATGTTCGCGCTGGCGAACCTGTATCTGAGCGGCGACGGCGTCAAGCGCGACGAGCAGGCCGCGCGCCGCCTGATAGAAAAAGCGGCGGACTTGGAGTATCCTGAAGCGGTGATGGCGATGGCCATCGGCCTGCGGGACGGCTCGATGGGCTTCGACCGCAACGAAGCGCTGTCCGAAACCCAGATGCGCTTCGCCAATCGCGCGCTGGCGCAGCGCACGTCCGGCATGTAGTGCAGGCCAAATGCAGGCCAAATTGCCGCCCAATTCTTACAACCAGCTTACACGCGGTGCCCCTTGGCGGCTTGCTGCGACGCCGCACATCTAGCAGTTGCTGCTGCCGTTCTACTAACCTACAATGCTCCATCGATGGTGCAGCTATCCAGCCGAGTTTCGCACGTAGGCAGCACGTAAGCAGCACGTAAGCAGCTACTATAAAAACGTTGTAAACAGGAGATGACAGATGAATTTCAAGTTGAAAATGCTCGTTGCGGGCATGGCACTCGGTTTCTCGGCTTCCGTGATGGCGGCAGAACCCATCAAGATCGGCGTGGCCGGTCCTTTCACCGGCGGTTCCGCGCCGATGGGGGTGTCGATGCGCGACGGCGTCAAACTGGCCGTGGCGGAGATCAACGCCAAGGGTGGCCTGCTGGGTCGCCAGATCCAGCTGATCGAACGCGACGACGAAGCCAAGAACGAGCGCGGCGTGCAGATCGCCCAGGAACTGATCAACAAAGAGAAAGTCACCGCCACCGTCGGCTACATCAACACCGGCGTGGCCCTGGCCTCGCAGCGCTTCTACCAGGAAGCCAAGATCCCGGTCATGAACAACGTCGCCACCGGCTCCATCGTCACCAAGCAGTTCGCCGACCAGCCTGAGAACTACATCTTCCGCAACTCGGCCAACGACACGATCCAGTCGCACATGATCGTGCAGGAAGCGATCGACACGCGCAAGTTCAAGAAGGTCGCCATCCTGGCCGATTCCACCAACTACGGCCAGCTCGGTCGCGAGGACCTGGAAAAAGCGCTGGATAAAAAAGGCATCAAGGCCGTCGCCATCGAAAAATACAATCTGAAGGACGTCGACATGACGGCCCAGCTGCTCAAGGCCAAGCAGGCCGGCGCCGAGGTGGTGCTGACCTACGGTATCGGCCCGGAGCTGGCGCAGATCGCCAACGGCATGGAAAAACTGGGCTGGAAAGTGCCGCTGATCGGCAGCTGGACGCTGTCGATGGCGAACTTCATCGACAACGCCGGCAAGAACGGCAACGGCACCCGCATGCCGCAGACCTTCATCCAGGAGCCGACCTCGCCCAAGCGCAAAGCCTTCATCGACGCTTATGTGAAGGCCTACCATCCACCTGGCGACCGCATGCCGTCGCCGGTGTCGGCAGCGCAGGGCTACGATTCGATCTACCTGCTGGCGGCCGCCATCAAGCAGGCCGGTTCCACCGAAGGCCCGAAGGTCAAGGCCGCGCTGGAAAGCCTGAACGAAAAGGTTGACGGCGTCGTCACCACCTACAGCAAGCCGTTCAGCAAAGACAACCACGAAGCGATCACCGCCGACATCACCGTCTTCGGTGAAGTCAAGGACGGCAAAGTAGTGCCGGTCAAGTAAGCTCGCGCCGCATTGGTACCGGCCAGTCTTGAGGATTCAAGCCTGGCCTTTTTCTTGTCGTCCTACAGTGGTGGTCATCATGGAAATCTTCCTGCAACTGGCATTCAGCGGCATCGCGCTCGGCATGATCTACGCCGTCATCGCGTTCGGCTATCAGCTCACCTTCGCCACTTCCGGCACGCTTAACTTCGGCCAGGGGGAGTCGCTGATGCTGGGTGCACTGGTCGGGCTTAGCCTGGTCGGCACCATCCACGGCGGGCCTTACATGAGCTATCTGCTGATGATCCCACTGGTGATCGTGTTCGGCGCGCTGCAGGGCATGTTCGTCGAGTGGATAGGCGTGCGGCCGGCGATCAAGATCAAGTCGGAATTCGGCTGGATCATGTCGACCATCGCGCTGGCCATCATCTTCAAGAACGTGGCCGAGAATATCTGGGGCAAGGACGACCTGACCTTCCCGTCGCCGCTGAGCTCCACGCCGTTCCAGGTGCTGGGCGCGAACGTGCAGCCGATGCAGGTGGCGGTGATCGTCGGCGCGCTGGCCATCATGGCGGCGGTGGAGATCTTCAACCGCAAATCGATCTACGGCAAGGCCGTGGTGGCCACCGCCAACGACCGCGACGCGGCGGGCCTGATGGGCATTAACACCCGCATGGTGATCACCTTCTCGTATGCGTTGTCGTCGGCCACGGCGGCATTCGCCGGCGTGCTGGTGGCGCCATTGACGCTGACCGGCGCGACGATGGGCGCCTCGCTGGGCCTGAAGGCGTTCGCGGTGGCCATCATCGGCGGCTTGACCTCGGGCGTGGGCGCCATCGTCGGCGGCCTGATACTGGGCATCGCCGAGACCACCACCGGCTACTACATCTCGACCGGCTACAAGGAAGTACCGGGATTGCTGCTGCTCCTGCTGGTACTGGCGATCAAGCCGTCCGGCCTGTTCGGCAAAGCCGCCATCAAAAAGGTCTGACCCATGAATAAGAAACTCCTCGCGGCGAGCGTATTGGGACTGGCGGCGCTGGTGCTGTATCCGGTGCTGATCCCGAATCCGTACTACATCCATTTGTTTGAAACGATACTGATCTACGCCATCCTGCTGTTCGGATTGGACATCGTGGTCGGCTACACGGGGCAGGTATCGCTGGGCCACGCCGGCCTGTTTGGCATCGGCTCCTACGCCACCGGCGTGATGGTGTTCAAGCTTGGCGCGCCGTTCTGGATCGCGATCCCGGCCAGCGTGGCCGGTGCCGCGGTGTTTGGCGCCATCCTCGCCCTGCCGGCCTTGCGCGTCACCGGCCCATACCTGGCGATGGTGACGCTGGCCTTCGGCACCATCATCCAGATCCTGATCAACGAGATGACCTTCCTCACCGAAGGCCCGATGGGCATCAAGATCGGCAAGCCCACCATCATCGGCCAAAAGCTCGGTGAAGTCGGCTACTACTACATGGTGGCGGCGCTGATGGTGGTGTCGCTGATCGTCGTGCACCGCATATTGAAATCGAACCTGGGCCGTGCCTTCGAGGCGCTGCGCGACAGCCCGATCGCCTCCGATTGCATGGGCGTCTCGGTGTATCGCTACAAGGTCTACGCCTTCATCATCAGCGCCGGCTTTGCCGGCTTGGCCGGCAGCCTGTATGCGTATTCGGAAGAGTATATCTCGCCCAACACCTACAACTTCGAGCTGACCATCCTGTTCCTGCTGGCGGTGATCATGGGCGGCCGCAAGACCCGTTCCGGCTCGCTGATCGGCGCGATGATCGTGGTGATGCTGCCTAGCCTGTTGGCCGATATTGAGCTGTTCCGCCAGATCGCCGTGGCCGCCGCCGTGCTGGGCGTGGTCGGCTCGGCGTGGATGCTGTACAAGAAGCGCGCCACCGTGCGCGGCGTGATGGTGCCGCTGATCGCCACCATCGGCATGGCGGGCTACTCCTACAAACTGGAAAATATCGTCGACTGGCGCCTGACCATCTTCGGTTTGATGACGCTGTTCGTGGTCTACTATCTGCAAGACGGCATCGTCGGCTTCCTGCAAAGCCTGATGGGGCGGGGCGCCGTGCATGCCAAGGCGGTGCAGGCCAGCGGCGCCGAGCCGTTCGCGCGCGCCAAGGGCGGTGCGGCCGGCGAGACGCTGCTCAGCGTTGACCAGATACTGATGCAGTTCGGCGGCCTGAAGGCGCTCAACCAGGTCGACTTGCACGTGGTGCAGGGATCGGTGCACGGCTTGATCGGCCCTAACGGCTCCGGCAAGAGCACCATGATGAACGTGCTGACCGGGATCTACAAACCCACCGCCGGCAAGGTGTCGTTTGCTGGCGCGGTGATCTCCGGCCGCACGCCGTCCGAGATCGCGCTGGGCGGCGTGGCGCGCACCTTCCAGAACGTGCAGTTGTTCGGCGAGATGACGGCGACCGAGAACGTCCTGGTCGGCCTGCACAACACCTTCGAATCGAATGTGCTGGATGTGATGCTGCAGACGCCACGCTACAAGCGCGAGGAGCGCGCCGCGCGCGAGCGGGCCGCCAGCATCCTGGAGTTCGTCGGCCTGACCGCCATGGCCGACGAAGAGGCGCGCAACCTCCCATACGGAAAACAGCGCCTGCTGGAGATCGGCCGCGCGCTGGGCCTCAGCCCGCGCCTGTTGCTGCTCGATGAACCGGCGGCCGGCCTGACCGCGCCGGACATCAAGGAGCTGATGGCGATCATCCGCAAGATCCGCGACCACGGCATCACCATCATCCTGATCGAGCACCACATGGACGTGGTGATGTCCTTGTCCGACACGGTGACGGTGCTGGACTTCGGCCAGAAGATCGCCGAAGGCAAACCGGCCGCCGTGCAGAGCGACCCCAAGGTGATCGAAGCCTACCTGGGCGGCAGCGGTGAAGAACACGGTGGCACCAAAGCGCCTGCGGCGCATTAACGAGGACAGCACATGCTATCGATCACCAATCTGCAAGCGTCGTACGGCAAAGTCGAAGTCCTGCACGGCATCTCGCTGGAGGTCCCCAAGGGCAAGCTGGTCACGCTGATCGGCTCCAACGGCGCCGGCAAGACCACCACCATGCGGGCCATTTCCGGCATGATCAAACCCAAAGGCGGCAAGGTCACGCTGGGCGGCAAGGACATCACCGGCGCCGATTCTCACATGATCGCGCGCGCCGGCCTGGCCCATTCGCCGGAAGGACGGCGCGTGTTCGCGTCGATGACGGTCACGGACAACCTGCTGCTGGGCGCCTTCCCACGCTTCACGCGCGCGCGGCCCAAGGGCGACATCAAGCACGACCTGGAAAAGGCGCTGGAGCTGTTCCCGCGCCTGAAGGAACGCCAGCACCAGCTGGCCGGCACGCTGTCCGGCGGCGAGCAGCAGATGCTGGCGATGGCGCGCGCCGTCATGCTCAATCCGGAAGTGATCCTGCTCGACGAGCCGTCGATGGGCCTGGCGCCCATTCTGGTGGAGGAAGTGTTCCGCATCATCCAGCGCCTGAAATCCGAAGGCGTGACGATGCTGCTGGTGGAGCAGTTCGCCGCCGCCGCGCTCAACGTTGCCGACTACGGCTATGTGCTGGAAAATGGCGCGATCTCGGTCCACGGCCCGGCGGAAAGCTTGAAAACCGACCCGAAAGTGATCGCGGCCTACCTCGGTGGCGGGCAAGGGCACTAAGCAACTATCAGAATAAAAGTTATATATTTTAGAATAAATTAATTGCCATACGGAAACTCGATAGATATAATTTGCAACTGTTGAGTTTTTGTAAGGCAATTAATGCAACAAATAAGCAGTCGGTTGCGCGGCGCGGTACTGCTGTGCAGCCTGGTCCACCACGGCGCGCACGGCCAGAGCCAGGCCGAGATCGCGGCGCAGCAAATCCAGCGTCAGCAACAGAAGGAGCGGGCACAGAACGAGCAGGCCGAGGAGCAGCGGCCCGCCGTGCGGCTGCCGCGCGAGCCGGTCCAGGCCGCGGCAGGCTATCCGCTGAACGAGACCCCGTGTTTCCCGATCCGCCACATTGCCCTGCAGGGCGACCAGGCGGCGCGGTTCGCCTGGGCGCTGGACGCGGCCGCCGATGCCGCCGGCCTGTGCCTGGGCAGTGGCGGCGTCAACGCCGTGATCGGCAAGGTGCAGAACGCGCTGATCGCGGCCGGCTACGTCACCACCCGCGTGCTGGCCGCGCCGCAGGACCTGCGCGGCGGCGAGCTGCAACTGGTGCTGGTGCCGGGCCGTATCCGCACGATCCGTTACGCCGCACCGGCGGCCGGCGCCAGCAACGACCGCGCCTCCTGGCGCACCGCGCTGCCGGCCCGGCCCGGCGACCTGCTCAACCTGCGCGACATCGAGCAGGCGCTGGAAAACCTCAAGCGCGTGCCGACCGCCGAGGCCGATATCGAAATCGTGCCCGGCGAGCAGCCCGGCGAAAGCGACCTGCTGATCAAGTGGCGCCAGGCGCTGCCGGTGCGCCTGAGCCTGTCTGCCGACGACAGCGGCAGCGACTCCACTGGCAAATACCAGGGCGGCGCCACGCTGTCGCTGGACAATCTGCTGGGCTGGCAGGAGCTGGCCTATGTCAGCGTCACCCGCGACCTGTCCGGTGTCGGCGCGGGCCGCGACCACGGCACCCGCAACTACGCGCTGCACTATTCGATGCCGGCCGGGTATTGGCTGTTCTCGCTCAACGCCAGCCGCTACCGCTACTACCAGGGCATCGCCGGCGCCAACCAGACCTATGTGTACAGCGGCACCAGCGGCAACCTGGAGTTCAAGGCCGCGCGCGTGCTGTACCGCGACGCCGCGCGCAAGACCACCGCCTCGCTGCGCCTGTACCGCCGCCGCAGCAACAACTTCATCGACGATACCGAAGTGCAGGTGCAGCGCCGCCAGATGGGCGGCCACGAGCTGGGCCTGTCGCACAAGGAATTCCTCGGCGACGCCACGCTGGACGCCAACCTGCTCTACAAGCGCGGTTCCCATCTGTTCGGCACCTTGCCGGCGCCCGAGGAACAGTTCGACGACGGCACCGCGCGGCCCACCATCGTCAATGCCGACGCCACGCTGACGCTGCCGTTCGCGCTGCGTTCGGTCAAGCTGCAATACCAGGCCAACTGGCGCGCGCAATGGAACCGCTCGACGCTGATCCCGCAGGACCGCTTCGCCATCGGCGGGCGCTACACGGTGCGCGGTTTCGACGGCGAGGCCAGCCTGTCGGCCGAGCGCGGCTGGCTGCTGCGTAACGACCTCGGCTGGTCGATCAACGAGCGAACCCAGTTGTACCTGGGCCTGGACTATGGCCAGGTCGCGGGGCCGCACGCCGCCGCGCTGGCGGGCACCAGTCTGGCCGGCGGCGCGCTCGGCTGGCGCGGCCAGTTCGGCGGCGCCCAGATCGATCTCTTCATCGGGCGGCCGATCCGCAAGCCCGAACATTTCCGCACCGCCCACAATGCCGGCGGCTTCAACGTCAACTATCAGTATTAATTTTCTTGGCCGGCCCCAACCCCGCCGGCGGAAGGATTCGCAATGAACAAGCTCTGCTACCGTATCGTCTTCAACAAAGCCCGAGGCCTCTGCATGGCCGTACAGGAAACCACCCGCAGCCGGGGCAAGGGCGCGGGGCAGGCGGGGCCGGCGGGCGCGGCGGCGGCGGGCGGCCGGCAGGGCGGCATGGCGACGCGCCTGCGCAGCCTGGCCCTTGCGCTGCTCGGTGCGTTTGGCGGCACGGCCTTGCTGGCCGGCCTGGCCTCGGCGCAGATCATTGCCGATCCGAACGCGGCAGGGCGCCAGCAGGCCACGGTGCTCAACGCGGCCAACGGCGTGTTGCAGGTCAACGTGCAGACACCGAGCGCGGCGGGCGTGTCGCGCAATGTTTACAGCCGCTTCGATGTGCCCAAGACGGGCGCCGTGCTGAACAACTCGCGCACCGCCGTGCAGAGCCAGCTGGGAGGCTGGATCGACGCCAATCCGTGGATGGCGCACGGCACCGCGCGCGTGATCCTGAACGAAGTCAATTCCAACGATCCGAGCCAGTTGCGCGGCTATATCGAGGTGGCGGGCGCGCGCGCGGAAACGGTGATCGCCAACCCGGCCGGCATCGTGGTCGACGGCGCAGGTTTCATCAACGTCAGCCGCGTCACGCTGACGACCGGCAAGCCGCTGCTGGACGAGGCCGATGGCGCCTTGCGCGGTTATGCGGTGCGGGGCGGCATGATCAGCATCGGCGGCGCTGGCCTGGATGCGCGGCAAACCGACTACACGGCGCTGATCGCGCGCTCCGTGCAGCTGAACGCTGGCCTGTGGGCGCAGCTGCTGGACGTGACGACCGGCGCCAATGACGTGACCCAGGCCGCCGATGGCGCGGCGGCCGGCAGCACGGTGGCCCCGGTGGCCGGCGGCGGGGAGGCGCCCCGTTACGGTATCGATGCATCGCAGCTGGGCGGCATGTATGCCAACAAGATCACGCTGGTCGGCACCGAAGCCGGCGTCGGCGTGCGCAATGCCGGCGCGCTGGGTGCGGCGGCGGGCGAGCTGGTGGTCACCACCGAGGGACGGCTGGAAAATACCGGCAGCCTGGCGGCCAGCCGGACCTTGTCGGTGACGGCGCGGGATGGCGTGACCAACGGTGGCGCCATCTCGGCCGCCGCTGCGCTCACGCTGAGCACGCCTGCGGCCGTGTCGAACAGCGGCACCATCAGCGGCGCGGCGGGCCTGCAGTTGGCGGCCGCCAGCCTGGGCAACAGCAATCTGATCAGCAGCGGCGGCCGCGCCGAACTGACGTTGACGGGAGAGGTCGACAACCGTCACGGCGTCATCCAGGCGCACAGCCTTGCGTTGAGCAGCGCGGCCGGCGGCATCAACAACCAGGCGGGCAAGCTGCTGCAATCGGCGGCGGTTGCGCTGGATGTGGCGGTCGGCGGCCTGCACAATGCCAACGGCGGACAGGTGGGGGCGGCGACGCCTTCGCCCGGCGCCGACGGCACAGGCAGCGGCGGCGTGAGCGCGGGCGCCGGCAGCGGGGCGAACACCGGCGGCGCCGATAACGGCGGTAACGGCAGCAATGGCAGCAACGGCAACGGCAACGGCGGCAACACAGGCGGTGGAACCGATGCCGCTGGCACCGGCGCAGCGCCGCCGTTGCCGATCGCGCCTGGCCTGGTGCACGCTGCCGGCATGCTGAACAACGACGGCGGCCAGATCCTGTCCGGCGGCGGCATCGCGCTGGCGGCGGCCGCGCTGGACAACACCGGCGGCCAGATCAAGCTGTCGTCGCTGACGGTCAGCGGAGGCGCTTTCAGCAATCATGGCGGGCAGCTCAATGTGCAGCGCGCCGCCAGCATCCACGCCACCGGGTTCGACAACCACGACGGCAAGCTGGTGGCCGGCGCCGGCATCGACATCCGGGCGCAGGGTCTGGACAATGGCAACGGCTCGCTGTCGGCCGGCGCCGACCTGGCGCTCGATAGCGCCACCCTCGTCAACCGCGACGGCAAGCTGGTCGCTGCCGGACGGGCGTCCATCAACGCCGCCGGCGCGGTGGATAACCGCAACGGCCAGATCCAGGCCGTCAGCGGCCTGGCGTTCAAGGCTGACGGCAAGCTGGATAATCAGTCCGGCGTGGTGGAATCGATCGGCGCCGCCGGCGCCCTGCAGGTGCTGGCCGGCGAGATCGACAACAGCAAGGGCCGCATCGCCAACGCCGGCAACGGCGCCAGCGATATCGGCGCGGCCGGCGGCCTGACGAGCAGCGGCGTTATCGGCGCCAACGGCGCGCTGAGCGTGAGCGCGCTGACGCTGCGGAACCAGACCGGCGGCACCATCCAGGCCACCGGCGCGCTGGCGTTGTCGGTGCGCCAGCAGCTGGATAACCAGGGCGCCATCGCCAGCGGCGGCGCGCTCGGCTTCGACGAAAGCGGCGCCACGCTGAACAACTCCGGCCAGATGGCGGCCGGCGGCGCCATCCACATCGCCGTGCGCCACGCCGGCAATGACGGCGGCCAGATCGGCACCGCCGCCGCGTCCGGCGCCAGCCTGATGCTCAGCGCGGCCGATGTCAGCAACCGCGGTGGCAGCCTGCTGGCCGACCGGGATGTGAGCATCACGGCCGCGCAGGGCGGCCTGGACAACAGCACGGGCCTGATCCACGCCGGCCGCGACGCCAGCATCGGCGCGCTGCAAACGCTGCTCAACCAGGGCGGCGTCATCGAATCGGTGGCCGCGAACAGCAAGCTCAAGCTCGACACCGGCGCGATCCAGAACCAGGGAGGCCGCATCGTCAACGCGGGCCACGGCGACAGCACGGTCGCAGCCAGGGGCGCGATAGTCAGCGACGGCCTGATCGCCGGCAACGGCGGCCTGGGGATGACGGCGGCGACCATCACCAACAGCGGCACGCTATCGAGCGGCGGCGCCTTCAAGCTGGCCGTGACGGAGCAACTCGACAACTCCGGCCTGATCAGCAGCGGCGCCGCCCTGGACCTGGGCAACGCCAGCGCTGACATGCGCAACACCGGCAAGGTCTATGCGGTGGGCGACATCGGCGTGCAGGCGCGCAATGTCGTCAACGCCGGTCAACTGGCCACCACGGCCGCCGGCGGCGGCATCACGCTGCACGGGGCCGCGCTGGACAACCACGGCGGCGGCATCGCCGCCAGCGGCGCCGTCGACCTGCAACTCGATGGCGCGTTCAACAATGCCTCCGGCCTGGTGCAGGCCGGCCGCGACCTGGGCATCGCCGCCAAGGGCGCGCTGGACAACAGCGCCGGCGTGGTCGAAGCGCTCGGCGCCGGCAGCGCCATGCGGGTGAACGCGGGCGCCATCGTCAACGCGGCCGGGCGCATCGCCAACGTCGGCACGGGCGACGCCGCCATCGCGGCGGCCGGCGACATCCAGAACAGCGGCCTGATCGCGGGCAACGGCGCAGTCGATGTGGCTGCCAAGACGGTGCATAACAACGCCGCCGGCGCCCTCACGTCCGGCACGCAGATGACGCTGGCGGTGGACCAGCTGCTGCGGAACGACGGCGCCATCCGCAGCGGCGCCGCGCTGTCTTTCAGCAAGACCACTGCGGTAGTGGGCAACACCGGCAGCATCGTCGCCGACGGCGCCATGCTCATCAAGGCCGGCACGCTGGTCAACGACGGCGGCCAGATGTCGACCACCCAGGCGGGCGGGGCGGACCTGAAGATAGAGAGCCAGCTGCTGCGCAACTATGCAGGCCGCATCCTGGCCGCGGGCAACGCCGGCATCACGGTGGCCGGCGCGGTGGACAACCGGCTCGGCGTGATCCAGGGAACGCAGGGCCTGTCGCTGGGCGCCGGCGACGCGCTGGACAACGGCGGCGGCACGATCGAGGCGCTGGACGCCGGCAGCCGGCTGACGGTGCAGGCCATCGGCATCGACAACATGGCGGGCAGCATCGTCGGCGCGGGCGGCGTGGGCGTCAGCAGCGCGAGCTATGTCTGGAACGGCGGCCGTATCGGTGCGCGCGACAGGCTGGACCTGGACGCGGCGTCGGTCCTCAACACCGCCGACGCCAGCATCACGGCCGGCGCCGGCCTCGGACTGTCCATACGCGACTTGCTGGACAACCACGGCCTGGTCAGCAGCTATGGCTCGCTGAGTTTCGGCCTGGCCACTAGCCAGGTCAACAACGACGGGCAGATCGTCTCCGCCGGCGGCATCGCCTTGCAGGCTGGCGTATTGAACAACGACGGGGGACAGATATCGACCGTCAAGCAGTCGCAGACGGATCTGAGCATTGCCGCCGACCGCGTCAGCAACCAGGGCGGCATCATCGTCGGCGACCGCAACGCAGTGCTGACGATCACCGGCGCGCTGAACAACGCCCAAGGCGTGGTCCAGTCCGGCAACAACTTGCGGGCCAACGTCGGCGCGGCGCTGACCAACATCCGGGGCGTGATCGAGGCCACCGGCGCCGCCAGCGCCCTGAACGTGCAGGCCGGCTCCATCGACAACACGGACGGGCGCATCGTCAACGTCGGTGCCGGCGCCAGCAGCGTCGGCGCGCGGGGAACGCTGCTCAACGGCGGCCTGATCGCCGGCAACGGCGGCCTGGCGGTCGATGCCGCGACCTTGCAGAACAGCGCCGCCGGGACCATCTCGGCCGGCCGCGATCTGGCGCTGGGCGTGAGCCAGCAACTGAACAATTATGGTGCCCTCAGCAGCGGCGGCCAGCTCGACTTCACGCAGGCGACGGTGGCGGTGCGCAACGCCGGCACCATCGTCAGCGGCGGCGCGTTGAACATCCGCGCGGGCGCCTTCGACAACGACGGCGGCCAGTTGGCCACGGTGCGCGGTTCCGGCGCCGATATCGCGCTCAACGCCCAGAGCCTGAGCAACCGTTCCGGCGTGATCCAGTCCGACCGGAGTGTCGCCGTCGGCGTCGCCTACACGGTGGACAACACGCACGGCACCATCCAGGCGAAGCAAGACCTGCAATTGGCGGCCGGCGCGGCGCTGAACAACAACAGCGGCGTGATCGAGGCGATCGGCGCCGGCAGCGCCTTGCGTGTGCAGGCCGCGTCCATCGACAACAGCGCGGGGCGCATCGTCAACGTCGGCGTTGCGGCGGCCTCGGTAGCGGCGCAGGGCGCCATCGTCAACAGTGGCGTGATCGCCGGTAACGGCGCGCTCAGCCTGGCGGCCGGCAGCCTGCGGAATCAGGCGGCCGGGTCGGTGTCGTCCGGCGCGGCGATGGATCTGGCGGTCACGCAGCAGCTGGACAGCCTGGGCGCCATCAACAGCGGCGGCGCGCTGGAATTCAGCAAGACTACCGCCGTGGTCAACAACAGCAGCCAGATGGTCGCGGCCGGCCAGATCCATGTCGCGGCGGGCGCCTTGAACAACGATGGCGGCCAGATCGCGACGCTGAAGGACAGCGGCGCTAGTATCGCCATCGACAGCCAGAGCTTGAGCAACCAGGGTGGCAGCGTGGTCGCCAGCGGCAGCGCGATGCTGGCCGTCGCCGGCGCCGCCAACAACGCGCACGGCACTATCCAGGCGAAGCTGGACCTGCAATTGGCGGCCGGCTCGACGCTGAACAACAACAGCGGCGTGATCGAGGCGATCGGCGCCGGCAGCGCCTTGCGTGTGCAGGCCGCTTCCATCGACAACAGCGCGGGACGCATCGTCAACGTCGGCGCTGCGGCGGCCTCGGTAGCGGCGCAGGGCGCCATCGTCAACAGTGGCGTGATTGCCGGTAACGGCAGCCTCGGGCTGGCGGCCGGCAGCCTGCGGAATCAGGCGACCGGGTCGGTGTCGTCCGGCGCGGCGATGGATCTTGCGGTCACGCAGCAGTTGGACAACCAGGGGGCGATCAACAGCGGCGGTGCGCTGGCGTTCAGCAAGACTACCGCTGTGGTCAACAACAGCAGCCAGATGGTCGCGGCCGGCCAGATCCATGTCGCGGCGGGATCCTTGAACAACGATGGCGGCCAGATCGCGACGCTGAAGGACAGCGGCGCCGGCATCGCCATCGATAGCCAGAGCTTGAGCAACCAGGGCGGCAGCGTGGTCGCCAGCGGCAACGCGACGCTGGCGGTCGCCGGCGTCGCCAACAATGCGCACGGCACCATCCAGGCGAAGCTGGACCTGCAATTGGCGGCCGGCGCGGCGCTGAACAACAACAGCGGCGTGATCGAGGCGATCGGCGCCGGCAGCGTCTTGCGCGTGCAGGCCGCCTCCATTGACAACAGTACGGGGCGCATCGTCAACGTCGGCGTTGCGGCGGCCTCGGTAGCGGCGCAGGGCGCCATCGTCAACAGTGGCGTGATCGCCGGTAACGGCGCGCTCGGCCTGGCGGCCGGCAGCCTGCAGAATCAGGCGGCCGGGTCGGTGTCGTCCGGCGCGGCGATGGATCTTGCGGTCACGCAGCAGCTGGACAACCAGGGGGCGATCAACAGCGGCGGCGCGCTGGAGTTCAGCAAGACCACCGCCGTGGTCAACAACAGCAGCCAGATGGTCGCGGCCGGCCAGATCCATGTCGCGGCGGGCGTCTTGAACAACGACGGCGGCCAGATCGCGACGCGGAAGGACAGCGGCGCCAGTATCGCCATCGACAGCCAGAGCTTGAGCAACCAGGGCGGCAGCGTGGTCGCCAGCGGCAGCGCGACGCTGGCTGTCGCCGCCGCCGCCAACAATGCGCATGGCACGATCCAGGCGCAGCGCGACCTGCAGTTGACGGCCGGCGGCGCGCTCAACAACGCGAGTGGGAACATCGAGGCCGTCACCGCCGCCAGCAGCCTGACGCTGCAGGCGGGCTCGATCGACAACAGCGGCGGCCGGGTGGTCAACGTCGGCACCGGCGCGGCCACGCTGAGCGCGGCGGGGCTCGTCACCAACAGCGGCCTGATCGCGGGCAACGGCAGCCTCGACCTGGCCGCCGGCAGCTTGCGCAACCTGAGCGGCGGAACCGTGTCGTCGGGCCAGCGCATGGGCCTGGGCGTGGCGCAGCAGCTGGACAATCAGGGCGGCATCAACAGCGGCGGCGCGCTGACCTTCAGCCAGAGCACGGCGGTGGTCAACAACAGCGGGCAGATGGCATCGGCCGGCCAGGCGACCATCGCCGCTGGCAGCCTGAACAACGACGGCGGCTTGATCGCGACCCTGCCGAATTCCGCTTCCGGCATCGCCGTCACCAGCCAGAGCCTGAGCAACCACGGCGGGCGTGTGCAGGCCAGTGGCGATGCCGTCTTCAACGTCGGCGGCGCGCTGGACAACGCCCAAGGCACGCTGCAGGCCGGCCAGGATCTGCGCCTGAGCGCCGGCGGCACCCTGAGCAACAACGCAGGCGTGATCGAAGCGCTGGCGGCTGGCAGCGCCCTGCAAGTGCAGGCGGGCGCAATCGCCAACGGCGGCGGCCGCATCGTCAATGTCGGCGCGGCGGCGACCACCGTGGGCGCGCTGGGCGGCATCAGCAGCAGCGGCGCCATTGCCAGCAACGGCACGCTGGACTTGAGCGCGCAATCGCTGCAAAACACCGGCGCGATCTCGTCGGAACGCCAAATGACGCTGTCGCTGTCGCAGTTGCTGGACAATGGCGGCGCCATCCACAGCGGCGGCGGCCTCGACTCCCTGCAGGCGACGGCGCAGTTCAACAACAGCGGCACCATGGCGGCCGCCGGCGCGATCGGCATCAACGCGGGCAGTGTGAATAATAACGGCGGCCAGATCGCCACCTTGAGCGGCTCCGGTGCCGATATTGGCCTGAACAGCCAGAGCATGAGCAACCGCGGCGGCAGCGTGCTGGCCAGCGGCAACGCCGGCCTGGACGTATTCGGCGCGCTGGACAATGCCAACGGCACGCTGCAGGCCGGCCGCGACATGCGGTTGAATGCCGGCGGCGCGCTGGGCAACGCCGGCGGCGTGATCGAAGCGCTGGCGGCAGGCAGCACGATGACGGTGCAGGGCCAGGCCATCGACAACACTGCGGGCCGCATTGTCAACGTCGGCAGCGGCGACACCCGGATCGGCAGCCAGAGCACCCTGATCAACAGCGGCATGGTGGCCGGCAATGGCAAGCTGCTGCTGGCCGCCGTGAGTGCGCAAAACAAGGCGGGCGGTACGCTGGCCGCCGGCGGCGACCTGGCGTTGGCGGTCACCGGGCAGATGCAGAACCAGGGCACGGTCAGCAGCGCCGGCAAGCTGGACTTCGTGCAAGCCGCTGCCAGCTTCAGCAACAGCGGCCAGATGATTTCCGGTGGCGCGGCCACCATCAACGCGGCCAGCTTCAGCAACGACGGCGGCCAGATCGCCACCACCAGCGCCTTCGGCGCCGACATCAGCGTCACCAGTCGGAGCATCAGCAACCACGGCGGCAAGATCCTCGCCAGCGGCGATACCACGCTGAGCAGCGGCGCCGGCCTGGATAACAGCGCGGGCACGCTACAGGCCGGCAAGAATCTGAAGCTGGGCGCCGTCGGCGCGCTGGGCAACGCGGGCGGCACGATCGAGGCCGAGGGCGGCGCCAGCACGCTGGCGCTGACGGCGGCCACGCTCGACAGCAGCGGCGGGCGCATCGTCAACGTCGGCAGCGGCGACACCACCCTGCTGATCGGCAGCCATCTGGTCAACAGCGGCCTGATCGCCGCCAACGGCAATCTCAGCGTGACGGCGCATACGCTGCAGAACAATGTCGGCGGCGCCATCGGCTCGGCCGGGAACCTGTTGCTGGCGGTGGGCCAGCAAGTGGACAACCATGCCGCCATCACCAGCACCGGCACGCTGACCTTCAAGCAAGCCGGCGCCAACCTGAACAATGACGGCCAGCTCGTCGCGGGCGGCGCCATGACCATCGTCGCCAAGGCCGTCAACAACAATGGCGGCCAGATCGCCACCGCCAAGGGCAGCGGCGCCGACCTGGCGTTGACCGCGGCCACCCTGAGCAACGAGAAAGGGCAGATCCTGGCCGATGGCAAGGCCGCGCTGGCCATCGCCGGCGCCTTGGACAATGTGCAGGGCACCATCCAGTCCGGCAAGGACATGCTGGTCAACGCCGGCGGCGCGCTGGGCAACGACGGCGGCGCCATCGAAGCGGCCGGCGCGGTCTCCGCGCTGACGTTGACCGCGTTGTCCATCGACAATGGCAGCGGCCGCATCGTCAACGCCGGCAGCGGCGACACCAGCGTCACCAGCGCTGGCGCCGTGGGCAATGGCGGCGTGATCGCCGGCGGCGGCAATCTGCTGCTCAATGCGGTGACGCTGCAAAACGGCGGCGCCGGCATGATCGCCGCCGGCAAGGACATGAGCCTGCAGGTGACCCAGCTGCTGGACAACCAGGGTACGATCAACAGCGCCGGCACACTGACCTTCAACCAGGCCGGCGCCAAGCTGAACAACAGCGGCCTGATCGTCTCCGGCGGCAACGGGCTGATCGTCGCCAATCAGATCAACAACAACGGCGGCCGCATCGGCACCGGCGCCGGTTCCAGCGGCGACCTCAGCCTGACGGCGCAACTGCTGAGCAACGAGGGCGGCCACCTCACCACCGGCCGCGACCTGGCCGTCAGCACCCACGTCATGCAGGGCAGCGGCGAGCTGCAAGGCGGCCGCGACCTGGCCTTGAGCATGGACGGCGACTACACCCAGGGCAACGGTACCCAGCAGTTCCATTCGAACCGCGACCTGAGCCTGACGGTGACGGGCAACATCGTCAACAACGCCACCTTCGAGGCGGCCGGCAAGCTCACGCTGAGCGGCAACAACGTCAGCAACAGCGCCGGCGCCGTGATGCAGGGGCAGGGGGTGGCGGTCAACGCGGCGGGCAACCTGGGCAACGCCGGCCAGATCAACGGCACGGCCACGGTGGATTTGAAGAGCGGCGGCACCATCGACAACAGCAACGCCATCGTCGGCGGCAAGCTGACGCTGGAGGCGCAGAACCTGAACAACACCGGCGCCAGCACCTTGCTCGGCTCGACCGGTTCGATGGCGCTGGGCGTGGCGGGCACGCTCAACAACACCGGCGGCGCCAGCGTCTACAGCGGCGGCGGCCTCAGCATCGCCGGCGCGCTGGCCGGCGGCACGGCCGGGCTGGTCAACAACGTGTCGTCGACCATCGAGGCGGCCGGCGACCTGTCGCTGAACGCGGCCAGCGTCAACAACATCCGCGAGAACGTCACGCTGGTCAAGGTGCAGACCATCGATGAAACCGCGCAGATGTCGCTGCCGAGCTGGTATCACCACGGCGACAACTTCAACCACTACGACCCGAACTCCAGCAATTACCATCCAACCGAGATCTACTACGTCAACCCGGACGACATCCTGGAAGACAAGGTCTTGTACGCTCCCGACGGCAATGTCTATGGCCGCGCGGTGATCCGTACCCACGCCAACGACTCCGCCTTCTTCGTGGCCGCAAGCGGTGCCTACACTGCGCAAGGGGAGCGCCTGCGCATGTCGGTGAGCGACGGCACGCGCGAGCTGTACTACATTGTTCGCCGCAACAACGAGGTGAATCCGGACCAGGGGGGAGCATCCCCTCTCGATCTGGCGATTGTCAACCACTGGAACAGCGCACCGGTAGCGTTTTCCAGCCAGTACGGCAGTTGCTCGACCAACTGCGTGCGTTTCGACGCCCAGCCTGCCTACAATCCCGCCACGGAGATCATCCGGGACACGGCGCGTGCGTTGGCGGGCCAGTCCGGCAAGCTGGAGCAATCACGGGTAGCGCACCACACGGCGGTGGAAGACCAGATCGCGCCCGGTTCGGGCGCGGTGGCGCAGATCCTTTCCGGTGGCAATATGCACCTGACCGTCGGCCAGGCGCTGACCAACCAGTACGGCCAGATCATGGCCACCGGCACGCTCGCCATCGACGGCGGCGCGGCCGTCAGCAACCAGGGCGCGACGCTGTACCGCAACCATACCTTCGACGGCACCTGGAAGACCGACGACGGCGAGGTGATCGCCTACACCATGCCATCGCAGGCTGAAATTATCGGTTCCGCCGCCGGTGTGATCTCTGGCGGCAAGGGCGTCTCGATCACCGGCCGCAGCTTCAGCAACGTCGACATCACCGCCGGCACCGTCGGCAATATCCGCGACAGCGTCACCGTGCTCACGAGCGCCAACAACAGCGCCAGCGCCGCCAGCCACGCCACCGGCAACGGCGCCAGCGCCGGCAGCGCCGGCGGGCAGGTCGGCGGCAGCGGCATCGGCAATCATGCCAGCGGTGCGAGCGCGGCCGGCGCCAGCGGTATCGGCAACAACGCCAGCGGCGCGAACGCGGCCGGCGCCAGCGGCATCGGCAACAACGCCAACGGCGCGAACGCGGCCGGCGCCAGCGGCATCGCCAACCAGGCCAGCCGAGGCGCGCTGGCCGGCGGCAGCGGCGCCGGCAACCATGCGGCACTGGGCGGACCGGCCGGCGGCAGCGGACTGTCCAATCAGGCGGCGGAGGCCGGAGCGGCGTCCGGCAGCGGCATCGGCAACCAGGCGCACGCGCGCCTGGACACCCGCGGCAGCGGCGTCGGCAACGCCTCGCGCGAGGTCGATAGCATCGACGCCAGCGGCAAGACCAGCACGGCCACGACCAGCGGCGCGGCCCAGGGCAGCGGCGCCGGCGGCAAGGCGCTGGGCGACGTCGGCACCGGCCACGGCGCCAGCCTGGCGCAGAATGCCGCCGACAGCGGCGCGGTGGTCAAGGTGGCGCCGAACGGCTTGTCGCTGCTGAACCCGAACGCCAACGGCAGCTATGTGTTCGAGACCCGCCAGCAGTTCGCCAATCACGGCGACTGGATCAGCAGCGACTACCTGCTCAAGGCGCTCGACACCGACCCGGCCGTGACGCAAAAGCGCCTCGGCGACGGTTTTTATGAACAACGCCTGGTGCGCGACCAACTGATCGAATTGACCGGCCGCGCACCCACCGGCGGCCAGAGCGACGACAGCCGCTACAAGGAATTGCTGACCAGCGGCATCAGCGTCGCGCAGCAATACGGCCTGCGTCCGGGCATCGCGCTGAGCGCCGACCAGATCAGCCACCTGACCAGCGACATCGTCTGGATGGAGACGGAAACGGTCAGCCTGCCGGACGGCACGGTGGAAAATGTGCTGGTGCCCAAGGTCTACCTGGCCCATGCGGGCGCCGGCGCCGTCAAGGCCAGCGGCGCGCTGGTGACCGGCGACGGCGTCGCCATCAACACCAGCGACAGCATCGTCAACCGTGGCGGCCTGATCGATGGCGCCAACGGTCGCACGCTGCTGGTGGCCGGGCAGGACATCGTCAACCAGGGCGGCGCCATCAAGGGCGGCGCGGTCGGCCTGCAGGCCGGGGGCGACGTGATCAACCAGTCGCTGACGGTCAAGCAGGAATACGCCAGCGTCAACACCAGCGGCAGCTACACCACCTTGTCCAATCAGGCCAGCATCACGGCCGGCGGCGCGCTGGCGATCAAGGCCGGGCGCGACGTGACCGACACCGGCGGCACCATCGCCGGCGCCAGCGTCGGCATGGTCGCTGGGCGCGACGTCAACTTCAACGCGCTGCAGACCGGCAGCACCTACGCCTCGCAAGTGTCCGGCTTCACGGAAAAAGACAGCACCACCACCTACAAGACCGGCCAGGTCGCCAGCACCGGCGACCTGAAGCTGGTGGCCGGCCAGGACATCAAGCTGAGCGGTACGCAGGTGGCGATCGGCGCCACCGGCAACGGCACGCTGGTGGCCGGACGCGACGTGAGCATCGCGGCCGTCGTCAACGAAGTCAACATCAGCAAGCAGAACGATCCGGGCAGCAAGCTGTACGACAAGGAGACCCGCCAGAACCAGAGCGTGGTCGGCGCGTCGGTGGCGGCCGGCGGCAACCTGGCGGTCAAGGCCGGCGATAGCGGCCTGGGCAATCTGGCGATCGCCGGCAGCAGCCTGGCCGGCGGCGGCAAGGTGCAACTGGCGGCCAGCGGCGACGTCAGCATCACGCAGGTGCAGGAAACCCATCTGAGCGACCTGGCGCACCATGACGAGTCGAGCAGCATGTTCAAGAAGAGCAGCAACAGCTCGGCCGATTACAGCAACGTCAGCAAGGTGGTGGGCAGCAGCGTCAGCGGCGACGCGGTCACGGTGCAGTCCGGCAAGGACATCGTCGTCACCGGCAGCGAGCTGAGCGCCACCGGCGCGCTGACCCTGAACGCGGGCCGCGACCTGCTGGTGTCCAGCGCGCAGCAAAGCGACAGCGAGCAGCACAGCGAACTACACGAGCGCAGCGGCTTCTCGTTCAATGTCGCCTCCGGTGCGCTCGGCTACAGCAAGAGCGAGCAGGCCAAGGCCGGCAACGGCGACACGGTGACGCAGGTGGGCAGCGTGCTCAGCGGCGGCAGCGTCAGCGCCAGCAGCGGACGCGACACGGTCCTTAGCGGCAGCACGGTGGTGGCCGACAAGGACATCGTCATCGACGCCGGGCGCAACCTGAGCATCGTCAGCGCCGAGAACAGCAGCGACGGCGCGTCGTCGAGCAGCAGCAAGAAGTCCGGTTCGATCGGCACGACGTTCCAGCCGGCCATCGGCACGGTCAAGAACGCGAGCGACGGCACCAGTGCCGGCGTGACGCAGGTGGGCAGCCAGATCGCCAGCCTGGGCGGCAATGTGATGCTGAAGGCGGGCGAGCAGTACACGCAAACGGCCAGCGAGGTGAAGGCGCCGAAGGGCGACATCGACATCAGCGCCAAGGACGTGCTGATCAACGCCGCCATGAACAGCAGCGACAGCAGCGACCATACGAGTTACAGCAAGACGGCCATCGGCGGCACGGTCAGCATGCCGCTGGTCGATGCGTTGAAGAGCGCGAACAGCATGGTTAACGCGGCGAAGAACACCAGCGACGGCCGCATGCAGGCGCTGGCGGCGTTGAACGCGGCGGGCAGCCTCAGCGACGCATATGCCGCCGCCGGCGCCATTAAAGGCATCCAGAGCGCGGGCATCAGGGTGAGTGTCAGCCTTGGCAACCAGACGAGCGACAGCACGGTGGCGCACGCCAGCGATACGGCGGTGGGCTCGACCGTCTCGGCCGGCGGCAGCGTGACCATCAACGCGAGCGGCGCCGGCAAGGACAGCAACCTGACGGCGATCGGCAGCGACATCAAGGCAGGCAAGGACGTCAGCCTGTCGGCCGACAACCAGGTGAATTTGCTGGCGGCGCAGAGCACGGCCAGCCAGCACAGCACCAACAGTTCCAGCGGCAGCAGCATCGGCATCGGCTTTGGCATCGGCGGCACGTCGAACGGCTTCACGATCGATCTGGCGGTGAGCCAGGCACGCGGCAAGGCCGACGGCGACGACATCGGCTATACCAACAGCCACGTGACGGCCGGTAGCCAGGTCAACCTGAACAGCGGCGGCGATACGACGTTGAAGGGCGGCGTGATCGCGGCGCCGACGGTGGTGGCCGACATCGGCGGCAACCTGAACATCGAGAGCCTGCAGGACAGCAGCAAGTTCAACAGCAAGCAAAGCAGTTCCGGCCTGAATGCCAGCCTGTGCATTCCACCGTTCTGCTACGGCGCCAGCACGGTGGGCGGCAGCATCGGCAAGTCGCATGTGGACGGCGACTTCCTGTCGGTGCTGGAGCAAAGCGGCATCAAGGCCGGCGACGGCGGCTTCCAGATGGCGGTGGGCGGCAACACCGACCTGAAGGGGGGGCTGTTGAGCAGCAGCCAGACGGCCATCGACCGGGGCAACAACGTGCTGGTTACCGGCAGCCTGACCACCAGCGACCTGCAGAACAAGGACCACTATGATGCCGGCGGCTTCGCGTTGTCCGGTTCGGTCAGCGGCAAAATGGGCGATCAGAGCAAGTTGCCCGACACACTGAGCAAGGAACAAAAAGAGGCCGCCGTCGCCGACGGCAAGCCGGGCGCCAGCGGCGGCTTCGGCTCGGCCAGCGGCGACCAGGGCAGCACGACGGCAAGCGGCATCAGTGGCGGCCTGATCGCCATCGCCGACCAGGCGAAACAACTGGCGACGGGCAAGGATGGCGCTACGGCAGTGGCCGGCGTGGACCGCGACGTGACGACCGAATCGGCCGCCGCCAAGGCCAACACGCTGACCAAGGGCTGGGATGCTCAGCAATTGCAAAAGGATGTCGATGCCCAGATCGCCATCACGCAGGAGTTCAGTAAGCAGGCGCCGAAGGCGATTGCAGACTTTGCGGATAAGCGCATATTGGATATCAAAGTCCAGATGAACACGGAAACCGACGCAGTCAAGTATGCAACGCTGAGGGCCGAACTCGACAAGTGGGACGAAGGCGGGGCATATCGCACAGCCTTGCATATGGCAGCTGGCGGGTTGAGTGGTGGGGTGGCGGGAGCCATCGGCGCTGCAGCGAGCGCTGCTTCAGCAGACCTGCTGGCTGATCTTCAATTAGGTACGAAAGCTGCGTTGGAGCAGAAGGGGATGAGCTCGGAGCAGGCTGGTATGGTGGCGCAAGGAATCGCCGAGCTGACTTCACTGGGACTCGGTGCTGCGGTTGGTGGGACTGTAGGGGCTGCGACTGCGATCACGACCGACACCAATAATCGGCAATTGAATCAAGGCGACAAGACAGTGGCCAAGCGATTGGCACAACTGAGCGGTGGCGCCTACACGGAGGCGCAGTTGCTGGGGGCATTGCGCGACGCGGGCTTGAAAGATAGCCAAGGCAGGGCGATCGTACCGGAGGGCACGCGCGAACTGTTCTTGAACATCAATGGTCAATTGAAGGATCCGGTCACGGGCAAACCTATCCAAGAGACCTTAAATGCCGATGGCTCAATCATATTGCGGCCAGAGCCGAACAATCCTACCCGTAGCTTGATTGAGGATAAACCCACGGTACCCGGTAACGACGTGATGGCCTATATCATTGCCAACACTGGTGGCACGGCCAGTCCTTATATCTTCACGCCGTCAAAGATCTCTGCTCCCTATCAGGGGCTGCCTCCCGCTCCGGAGGGAACGCATCGTGTCACTATGGTCGTAGACGGCATCAGCTTTTCGCCCTTGGCTGCATCTTGCCCGGCTGCGAGCTGCACCAACGGAGATCCAATAGCGGCTGCGATACCTGATGCGGAGACTAAGGCTTATACTGATGCGGTTGCTCGACATGAAGAGAAGAAGCTGAATATCCTTTTAGCTGCAACTGGGATTCTAGGACGGGTTAGCGGTGCGTTAGACGCAGCCACAGAGCTTTTCAATGTCACGAAAGCAAACGCTGGTGTGTTGATTGTCGATGGCGCTGGTGGTGCTACAAAAATTCCAACAACGATCGCATACAAACCGACTGGATCAATGGTGATGCAAGGTGCCGACCCTGTCTGTGGTCCCGCATGCGCTGCCATGACCATCACGGATAAAACCGGAAAATCTGTTAGCCTTTCTGAAACAATAGGAAGTTTTGAAAATGGCATTCGACCTACCGGTGTAAATACCTCGGAATTGTCAACAGTTATATCTAATGCGGGCGTGAAAAATTCGATGGAGACAGTCATGTTTCCTGGTGAACTTAATAAAGCACTGGATGCGGGGCAAACTGCTATCGTAAACGTACAAGGACATTTTATAATTGTTGATGGAAAAACTACTGTTGATGGTGTTTCTTATTATCTGACTCGAGATCCCCACATGGGGCCGCGCGGAGTATTATCTAGCATGTTGGATAAAGTCATGGCAAATGGTGTAAATGCAATTAAGATTGGAGAATGATATGGATATTAAAGAAATATTTGATAAGGCGACCCTTGATGATGGAGCTAATATTGAAATAAGTGGTTGGTTGGTCGATCGATCTGATGGTTTATTTATTTTAGGTGATCATTTTCCTGAAAATTATGATTTTCCTTATAGGGTAAGGGTCGCAAATGAAAATATTATTTATCTTATTTTGCAACAGATTCCGAGTTTGGGTGGAGGTAAATCCCTTCTTTTCTATAAAGCGAAAATTAAAGGAAAATTCATAAAAGGCGCGCAGCCAGGAGTGTTGGTGAATCAGATTTTTGTAAAGTATGATCGAGACCTCGGCGAATTTCATGAAATAAAATTTGATAAAAATGAAATTGATAAATTGGTTGAAATTTTTGGTGAATATAAATTTAATCGACCAAGAGAACCAATGCGGGATTGGCTGGATGATTGTAATGGGTAATAAATAGTTTCTTCGCTGTCTGGTTTTAGTTGGTTGTACATATGGTTATTGTAAATATGATTCGCTGATCGGCCAGAGGACGAAGATAGTGCCAGCCTGGCGCAGAACGCCGCCAACAGCGGCACGGTGGTCAAGGTGGCGCCGAACGGGCTGTCGCTGCTGAACCCGAACGCCAACGGCAGCTACGTGTTCGAAACCCGTCCGCAGTTCGCCAACCACGGCGACTGGATCAGCAGCGACTACTTGCTGAAGGCGCTCGACACCGATCCAGCCGTCACGCAAAAACGCCTGGGCGACGGCTTCTATGAACAGCGCCTGGTGCGCGACCAATTGATCGAACTGACCGGCCGCGCACCCAGCGGCGGCCAGAGCGATGACAGCCGCTACAAGGAATTGCTGACCAGCGGCATCAGCGTCGCGCAGCAATACGGCCTGCGTCCGGGCATCGCGCTGAGCGCCGACCAGATCAGCCACCTGACCAGCGACATCGTCTGGATGGAAACGGAAACGGTCAGCCTGCCGGACGGCACGGTGGAAAACGTGCTGGTGCCCAAGGTTTACCTGGCCCACGCGGGCGCCGACGCCGTCAAGGCCAGCGGCGCGCTGGTGACCGGCGACGGCGTCGCCATCAGCACCAACGACAGCATTGTCAACCGTGGCGGCCTGATCGACGGCGCCAACGGTCGTACGCTGCTCCAACTTGGAAGACCATAACTATGAATAGCAACTTAACACCAATCTCTTTTCCTCAAGCAAGAGCGATCGCTGAACAACATGCCAGTGCCGAGCCGGAGGAATTCGTCGGTTCATCTTCACAGATACTGAAGAGCGAATTTCTTGAGGCTGAACACTGCTGGATGTTTTTTAGAGCCGAGGAACTTCACGTTCCAACTGAGGCCACGCTTGGAATGAGATGGGCGTATGTAGTAAGCAAAAAGGGCACGTATAGCATGGTTCAGGATTTCTCTGATGATCAGCAAAGACTTAAAGCATATTTGCACACGATGTCAGATTATTTTCAGCGCCGTGGTGAGTAGGGAGGAAAGGTCTGCAACTATGCTTTAGGGAGATCAGCCACCTGACCAGCGACATCGTCTGGATGGAAGCGGAAACGGTCAGCTTGCCGGACGGCACGGTGGAAAACGTGCTGGTGCCCAAGGTCTACCTGGCCCATGCGGGCGCCGATGCCGTCAAGGCCAGCGGCGCGCTGGTGACCGGCGACGGCGTCGCCATCAACACCAGCGACAGCATCGTCAACCGTGGCGGCCTGATCGACGGCGCCAACGGCCGCACGCTGCTGGTGGCGGGGCAGGACATCGTCAACCACGGCGCGGTCGGCCTGCAGGCGGGGGGGGAGACGTGGTCAACCAGTCGCTGACGGTCAAGCAGGAATATGCCAGCGCCAACACCAGCGGCAGCTACACCACGCTGTCCAACCAGGCCAGCATCACGGCCGGCGGCGCGTTGGCGATCAAGGCCGGGCGCGACGTGACCGACACCGGCGGCACCATCGCCGGCGCCAGCGTCGGCATGGTCGCGGGGCGCGACGTCAACTTCAACGCGCTGCAAACCGGCAGCACCTACGCCTCGCAGGTGGCCGGCTTCACGGAAAAAGACAGCAGCACCACTTACAAGACCGGCCAGGTCGCCAGCAGCGGCGACCTGAAGCTGGTGGCCGGCCAGGACATCAAGCTGAGCGGCACGCAGGTGGCGGTCGGCGCCGCCGGCAACGGCACGCTGCTGGCCGGACGCGACGTGAGCATCGCGGCCGTCGTCGACGAAGTCAACATCAGCAGGCAGAACGATCCGGGCAACAAGCTGTACGACAAGGAGGTTCGTCAGGACCAGAATGTGGTCGGCGCCTCGGTGACGGCCGGCGGCAACCTGACGGTCAAGGCCGGCGACAGCGGCCTGGGCAATCTGGCGATCGCCGGCAGCAGCCTGGCCGGCGGCGGCAAGGTGCAACTGGCCGCCAGCGGCGACGTCAGCATCACGCAGGTGCAGGAAACCCATCTGACCGACCTGGCGCACCACGACGAGTCGAGCAGCTTGTTCAAGAAGAGCAGCAACAGCTCGGCCGATTACAGCAACGTCAGCAAGGTGGTGGGCAGCAGCGTCAGCGGCGACGCGGTCACGGTGCAGTCCGGCAAGGACATCGTCGTCACCGGCAGCGAGCTGAGCGCCACCGGCGCGCTGACCCTGAGCGCGGGCCGCGACCTGCTGGTGTCCAGCGCGCAGCAGAGCGACAGCGAGCAGCACAGCGAACAACACGAGCGCAGCGGCTTCTCGTTCAATGTCGCCTCCGGCGCGCTCGGTTACAGCAAGAGCGAGCAGGCCAAGGCCGGCAACGGCGACACGGTGACGCAGGTGGGTAGCGTGCTCAGCGGCGGCAGCGTCAGCGCCAGCAGCGGACGCGATACGGTCGTCAGCGGCAGCACGGTGGTGGCCGACAAGGACATCGTCATCGACGCCGGGCGCAACCTGAGCATCGTCAGCGCCGAGAACAGCAGCGACGGCGCGTCGTCGAGCAGCAGCAAGAAGTCCGGTTCGATCGGCACGACGTTCCAGCCGGCCATCGGCACGGTCAAGAACGCGAGCGACGGCACCAGTGCCAGCGTGACGCAGGTGGGCAGCCAGATCGCCAGCCTGGGCGGCGACGTGACGTTGAAGGCGGGCGAGCAGTACACGCAAACGGCCAGCGAGGTGAAGGCGCCGCAGGGCGACATCGGCATCAGCGCCAGGGACGTGCTGATCAACGCCGCCATGAACAGCAGCGACAGCAGCGATCACACGACTTACAACAAGACGGCCATCGGCGGCACGGTCAGCATGCCGCTGGTGGATGCGTTGAAGAGCGCGAACAGCATGGTCAGCGCGGCGAAGAACACCAGCGATGGCCGCATGCAGGCGCTGGCGGCGTTGAACGCGGCGGGCAGCCTCAGCGACGCATATGCCGCCGCCGGCGCCATTAAAGGCATCCAGAGTGCGGGCATCAGGGTGAGTGTCAGCCTGGGCAACCAGACGAGCGACAGCACGGTGGTGCACGCCAGTGACACGGCGGTGGGGTCGACCGTCTCGGCCGGCGGCAGCGTGACCATCAACGCGAGCGGTGCCGGCAAGGACAGCAACCTGACGGCGATCGGCAGCGACATCAAGGCCGGCAAGGACGTCAGCCTGTCGGCTGACAACCAGGTGAATTTGCTGGCGGCGCAGAGCACGGCCAGCCAGCACAGCACCAACAGTTCCAGCGGCAGCAGCATCGGCATCGGCTTTGGCATCGGTGGCACCTCGAACGGCTTCACGATCGATCTGGCGGTGAGCCAGGCGCGCGGCAAGGCCGACGGCGACGACATCGGCTACACCAATAGCCACGTGACGGCCGGCAGCAAGGTCAACTTGAGCAGCGGAGGCGACACGACGCTCAAGGGCGGCGTGATCGCGGCGCCGACGGTGGTGGCCGACATCGGCGGCAACCTGAACATCGAGAGCCTGCAGGACAGCAGCAAGTTCAACAGCAAGCAAAGCAGTTCCGGCCTGAACGCCAGCCTGTGCATTCCACCATTCTGCTACGGCGCCAGCACGGTGGGCGGCAGCATCGGCAAGTCGCACGTGGACGGCGACTTCCTGTCGGTGTTGGAACAAAGCGGCATCAAGGCAGGCGACGGCGGCTTCCAGGTGGCGGTGGCCGGCAACACCGATCTGAAAGGCGGCCTGTTGAGTAGTAGCCAGACGGCCATCGACCGGGGCAACAACGTGCTGGTCACCGGCAGCCTGACCACCAGCGACTTGCAGAACAAGGACCACTACGATGCCGGCGGCTTCGCGTTGTCCGGCTCGGTCAGCGGCAAGATGGGCGACCAGAGCAAGTTGCCCGACACACTAAGCAAGGAACAAAAAGAGGCCGCCGCCGCCGACGGCAAGCCGGGCGCCAGCGGCGGCTTCGGCTCGGCCAGCGGCGACCAGGGCAGCACGACGGCAAGTGGCATCAGCGGTGGTCTGATCGCCATCGCCGACCAGGCGAAACAACTGGCGACGGGCAAGGATGCGGCAAGAGCCGTGGCTGGCGTGGATCGCGATGTAACGACGGAATCGGCTGCGGCCAAGGCTGGTGCGCTGACCAAGGGCTGGGATGCTCAGCAATTGCAGAAGGATGTCGATGCCCAGATCGCCATCACGCAGGAGTTCAGCAAGCAGGCGCCGAAGGCGATTGCCCAGTATGCCGGAGATGAGCGTGATGCACTGCTGAAGCAGGCCGAGCGCGAGACCGACAAGGCGAAGCAAAAAGCGCTGCAGGATGAGGCCGCGAAATGGGACGAGGGTGGCGCTTACCGCGTAGCGCTGCATGCCGTCAGCGGTGGGTTGACTGGCGGTTTGAGTGGCGCCCTTGGTGCCGGGGTGGTCGCTGATAGGGCGAAAGTTTTGGATATTCTGCAGGTCCAAGCCCGAGACGCATTGATAGCGCAGGGCGCCGATCCAGAGCTGGCCAAGGCAATTTCTCAGGGTGTGGTGGAAGCAGCCGCGTTAGGAATTGGCGCCGCCGTGGGCGGTACCGCAGGCGGGGGCGCAGCGCTGGCGACCGACACCAATAATCGACAGCTCCATCCGACGGAAATATCCTGGATCGCCTCGAACGCGAAATCTTTTGCGAAGACTTTATCTGAAAAACTAGGACGTCCTGTCTCCGAATTACAAGCGACGCAGTGGTTGACAATGGCGGGCGAGGCGGATGTCGACTTGAGTTACCTAACTTTGGCGTCCAGGCAAATTGGCTCAGCGGCATCCGAAGAAAGCATGGCATTCTTTACTGCAAAGCAGTTCATCGTCCAATACGGCAAGGGCAGTTTTGTTGATGATAGTGGCAAACAACAGACCCTGTTTGTCGCCAAGCGCGGCGACTTCCAAAATGGGGCAGTTTTTAGCGAGTACCGAAACGACAAGAACTATCGTGACTACTACTGGACGGTCATGGGGGACAATCTGAGACCGGACAACCCCACGGCGCAGGAGTTGGCGGTTTACAATGAGCGAGAAGCGATACGTCTTGGTAATGCTGCGAAGGGATTAGCAGTTAATTTAGCTCCGGGTTTGATTGCTTTCTTGGCGGGGCGTGTCTCCGCAGGGCCTAATAGGCCTGCAGACCCGACTGTTATAAAAAATAATCCTAGCGTTGGTGTGAAAGAAGAGCCACCGCTGACGGACGTGAAGTCTACCGGGTTAAATGGCTCCGCCAAAGTGACCCTATTACCGCCTGGCGTGCCGCCGTCGCTTCTCGATAGCGAGGGTAAACTCCCCGCAGGTATTGGTGGCTTAGGGACACCGATTCCTATGCCGCCATCTGCGACGCCTAATGCTACAGCGGAGGCGTTCGCACGGGCCGCATTCAACGGACAGGTCCCGGACAAGATCGTTTCAATTCTGAGCGGTGGTTCTTGGGTCGCAAAACTGCCGGATGGCAGCGTGGTCACGTTCAGGGTTGCAGGGGACGCTTCTGTTGCAACCGCCGCTGCAACAGCTACAGTTGAGGTGAACAGTGCGGCGGTCAAAGGTATTAACAACGGCAACGTGGCAAAATTCAAATTTCCTGACCAGAGAGGTACGCATGATTAAATTCGATATTGAAGTGCAGCGACAAATTATTTCGCTTGGATTGGATGATTTCTCTCCTAATGCAATGTTGCCAAAAGTGCATGGTGGACAGTATGGAGAAACGCCTGAGGAGTGGCGAAAAGAAGTAGTTTCATTTGCGTGCGGTATGTTGGCGGCGGGACTTGTTATACCATTGCCAGGGATAGAAGGCTATCAAGGGAAGAGTTCCATGGAGATCAGGGACCTTTTGCAGCAAGGTGATTCGGAAAACGGACTAGACGCTGATTTGGTTTGGGATGTCATACATTTTTCTGGCACTCAAAAGTTGCTTGAGTTGCTGCTGATGTTTGAACTCAATAATTGGCAGGCGACGCATTCAGGATTGTCGCAGTCTCTTGGTAAAGCTCTTGCGGAAATGGATGTTGTATGCTTTTAATTTAAGGGCAAGATCAAAGGAATTGTTTTGAAGGTGAGGCGCCTCGTCTGGATATGCACAGCAGTGGCGCCTACAACGGCGCCCGCGACATCGACAACATCAACACCAGCGGCAAGGCATTGGCGATATCAGCACCGGCCACGGCGCCAGCCTGGCACAGAACGCCGCCGACAGCGGCGCAGTGGTCAAGGTGGCGCCGAACGGGCTGTCGCTGCTGAACCCGAACGCCAACGGCAGCTATGTGTTCGAAACCCGTCCGCAGTTCGCCAACCACGGCAACTGGATCAGCAGCGACTACCTGCTGAAGGCGCTCGACACCGATCCAGCCGTCACGCAAAAACGTCTTGGCGACGGCTTCTATGAACAGCGCCTGGTGCGCGACCAATTGATTGAATTGACCGGCCGCGCACCCACCGGCGGCCAGAGCGACGACAGCCGCTACAAGGAATTGCTGACCAGCGGCATCAGCGTCGCGCGGCAATACGGCCTGTACCCGGCATCGCGGTGAGCGTCGACCAGATCAACCACCTGACCAGCGACATCGTCTGGATGGAAACGAAAATCGTCAGCCCGCCGGACGGCACTGTGGGAAACGTATTCAATAGGAAAAGCTAAATAGGATGAAATGGGCGAAGTTAGATGGGGTTGATGCTGAGAACTATTTGCTTTACGTGGTTATGATGTGGGTTGTCGCTCCGTACAGCAACCGCCCAGTCGATCATTTTCTTAAAAGAGTTCTTGGATATGAACGAGGCCTTGGTGGTGATCCTGGTTGGGAGATTGAATGGTTGTCAGATATGCCAGATGGAGATCACTTCAGAGTTTGGGCTGATAAGGACATAAGCTGTCTTGACCATGAGGAGTCTGTCTACGATGGAAAAACTTTTTATACGGCCATTCGGGAGACTTTATTGGCTTATGCTGTAGCGCATCCACATCGTGCCGCTGAGATAGCCGAAGTAATAAGGCACTATGGGTTTGATTTAATTTAAAGTTGAGTTCAGTTACAAGGAACTGCTGACCGGCATGACGAACGCTCGCTTCGAATGCAGATAGTTTATCGAATTTGCCAAAAAAGCACCGTTGGGGATACCATACGTTTTTTAACGGCAGGCGCCACGATGAAAACTGTGAGCTTCCCTTCGGGATCAACGGTGCCAGTGCTGGGGCAGGGCACCTGGAACATGGGCGAGGAATCGGCCCGCAAGCACGATGAAATCCGCGCCCTGCAACTGGGCCTGGACCTCGGTATGACGCTGATCGACACCGCCGAGATGTACGGCGAGGGCGGTGCCGAGGAAGTGGTGGGCGCCGCCATCGTCGGCCGCCGCGACGAGGTCTACCTGGTCAGCAAGGTCTATCCGCACAACGCCAGTTTCGAAGGCACGCAGGCCGCGTGCGAGCGCAGCCTGCGCCGCCTGAAGGTCGACAGCATCGATCTCTACCTGCTGCACTGGCAAGGCCACTACTCGCTGGACGAAACCGTCGCCGGGTTCGAAGCGCTCAAGATGGCCGGGAAAATCAAGTCCTACGGCGTCAGCAACTTCGACCTCGACAGCATGCAGGACGCCATCGGTTGCGGCGCCGTCGCCACCGACCAGGTGCTGTACAACCTGTGCAAGCGTGGCGTCGAATTCGACCTGCTGCCGTGGTGCCGCCAGCAGGGCATGCCGCTGATGGCCTACTCGCCGCTGGAGTCGCACGGCCGCGAACAGGCCGCGCTGCTGGACAACCCCGGCCTGCGCGCCGTCGCCGATGCCTACGGTGTGACACCGGCGCAGATCGCGCTGGCGTGGGTGCTGCATCAGGACGGCGTGATCGCCATCCCCAAAGCCAC
This sequence comes from Duganella sp. GW821-FHT07G03, assembly GCF_059418605.1. Lineage (NCBI taxonomy): Bacteria > Pseudomonadati > Pseudomonadota > Betaproteobacteria > Burkholderiales > Oxalobacteraceae > Duganella > Duganella sp. GW821-FHT07G03. The sequence goes on along the minus strand of NZ_JBWKQE010000035.1, from coordinate 15,046 downwards.
CGACCCGGTACACGTGCGCGCCAACCGCGCCGCCGCCGATATCAAACTCTCCCCGCAGGATCTGGTCGCGCTCGACCTGGCGTTCCCGCCACCACGTCGCGCCCGTGTGCTCGACATGCGCTAACTAACTACAACGGCGTGCGGCTCTGCTACACTGCTGGACGGCTCAAACTGTCCAGCAAATTATGTTCAACCGAATCAAACACCTGTTCTCTCCCAAGGATACCAGTCATCACATTCTGATCAACGCCTACTGCACGGCGGCCGAGGTGCCAAAACCTGGCTTCCCGCATGTGCTCATTGCACGGCGCGACCTGTCCGATCCCGAATTGCAGCCCCATCTCAACGGCTTCATGAACCACCTGGCGCAAGCCGGCGAAGGCCGCATGACGCAGGTCCGCTATCACGTGATTCGCCACGTTCAACGCGTGCGCCAGCATGTCAGCCTGTCCATCGAGGCGGGTGCGATGGACAGCTTCGCCGCCTGGGCGGAGGCCGCAAACGCCATCGTCTTCATGGTCGACGGCAGCGTGCGCGATCCGCAAGGGCGCATCCTGCTGCCCGCCACCGGCGACGACGGCGATCCGCAAGCCGTGGTTCCATACCCGCCGCAGGCCTGGCAGCGCAAGGCGCGCTCGGACGAGCTGCTGGCCGGACGCAAGATCGCCGTGCCGGCGACGCTGCCGCCGCTGGTGTCCGAGCCGGAGCTGCGCTTGCGCACGCCGGAGGATGTGCTGCGCAGGATGTTGGCGCTGTTCGTGGTCGCGATCCGCGCGGAATCGCTGGCGGGCGGCCGCGCCATCGCGGTCGACGATCTAAAAGAACGCTTTCCGCCAGCCTTCGCCGGCTTGACCGATGCCGAACGGGCTTTTCTTGCGCAGGAGGCGCCAACGGAGCGGGAGACCACTCAGTTCCTGTGGCGCTATGAAGCCATCCTTGTGCTGCAGTGGGTGCTCGGCCTGCAAGAGGCGCTGCCGTTCGCCGATGCGATCTGCGACGTGGCCGCGATCTCGCGCACCGTCATCGATCGCGGCACCGAAGGCCTGCGCAAGCAACTGGCCATGCGTCCGGCGACGGAGATCCTCGATGCGCTGGATCTGCACTACCGCCTGCACTGGGCCACCCGCCAGGCGATCTTGAAGAAAACCACCGCTCCGGCGGGGTTGAATGACGGCGTGCTGCAAGAGCGCCATCATGGCTTGAACTGGCTGGTGCATTTCGAGGACCGCGACTGGGACGAAGTCGATACCCCTACCTGACCTGCAAACTTCTATGAGCCTTCAATCTGTTCGTGAGTTTTTCCTCGCCCGAGATCTTCAACTTCCCATCGTGGAGCTGGATGTCAGCACCGCCACCGCCACCGTGGCGTTGGCGGCCGAGGCGCATGGCGTCGAGCCGGGACGCATCGCCAAGACACTGGCCTTCCGGGTTCGCGACAAACGGAAGCTGGCCTTGCTGGCGATGCTGGGCGTTACCGCGCACGTGTCGGACTAAGTGGCGCCGTTCGGCGCCGTGAGCTCTGCCACCTGTTCCTTGAGCTGCTTCAGTTGAGCGAGCAGCGGCGCTGTCATGGCGGTGACTTCCTGCTCCGTGTAGCGGGGCGTGATGTGCTGCGGGCAGTTCCAGTCGTAGCCTTCAACGGTGATGATGAAGGCCCGCTCGATGCGTGCTTTGTAGCCCTGCATGTGCAACAGCTCCATCAACGCCGGATCGTCGGCTGCTTCCACGATGCGTGTGCGACCGATGATTTTCATCCGCACCTGCCTCGCATAGTCGACCAGTATCATCGAGATGCGGTCATCCCCCTTCAGGTTGCCGACGCTGAGGTACTGCAGATTGCCGCGGAAATCGGCGAAGGCCAGCGTTTTCGCGTCGAGCGCGCGCAGAAATCCTTGCGGGCCGCCGCGATGCTGCACATAGGGCCAGCCGGTTTCGCTGACGGTGGCCTGGTAAAAATGATCCATCTCCTCGATGAAGGCGATTTCCCTTTCGCCCAGGCTGTCCTGCCGGTCTTCCATCTGGTCGAGAAACGCATAACGGGCGCGGCTCCCCATGCTGCCTTGAACCTCACGCACCGCCGGCGTGAAGGTGATATCGGAATAGGCGCGACCCATGATGTGCTCCTCGATCAGTGTGAAATCAGGCTGCGATTTTCAGGTCGACTTTCGGGAAGTCGATCTCCACGCGGCCGGCTTTAGCGAGAATATTGGTCAGGAAGTTCATGCCGACGTGGGTGATGATCTCGACGATGTCCGATTCGCTGTAGCCCGCGCTGCGGATAGCCGCCAGCTCGATGGCGCTTACTGCACCCTTGTTCTCCATCAGGCTTTGCGCGAACTTCACCGCGACATCGGCTTGCGCATCCGCGCTGTTTCCGCTGCGGGCGGCGTTCATTTCTTCGGTGTTCAAGCCGGTCTTGCGGCCGATCGCGGTATGGGCGGAGAGGCAGTATTCGCAGCTGTTCTGCTGCGCCAGCGCCAGCGCGATGCGTTCGCGGGTCAAGGCGTCGAGCGTGCCGCCATTGGCCACGCCGTGCAAGCCGAGGAAGGCGCGCAGCGCGACCGGCGAATTGGCGAACACTTTCAGGAAGTTGGGCACCATGCCGAGTTGTTCCTGGATGGCGTCCAGCAGGGCTTTTTGTTCGGCGTTGGCGGTGGCGGTTTCGATGGTGGCGATACGGTTCATGGTGGTTTTCCTTTAGGTTGGGTTGTTTGTTCAGCGAACACTTGCAGTTTCATCGATGTGCGTAATAATGAGAATCCGTTCTTTATGCAATAGACTATTTCGAATGAGGGAATAATATGGACAAGCTTTCCGCCATGGCGATCTTTGTGGCAGTCGTCGATGAAGGCGGCTTTGCCGCCGCCGCCCGCAAGCTGAAGATCTCGCCGCCGGTGGTCACGCGCGCCGTCACGGAGCTGGAGGAGGGCATGGGCGTGCGCCTGCTGCTGCGCACCACGCGCGTGGTGCGGCTGACCGAAACCGGCGCGCGCTACGCAGCCGATTGCCGCCGCATCCTGGTCGACGTGGCGGATACCGAAACCTCGGCCGCCGGCGCGCACGGTGCGCCGCGCGGACGGCTGGTGATCACGGCTTCGGTGATGTTCGGCGCGATGTACGTCACGCCCATCGTCACCGAATACCTGCGGCGCTACCCGGAAACCGATGTCGAATGCCGCTTCCTCGACCGCGTGGTCAACATGATGGACGAGGGCGTGGATGCGGCGATCCGTATCGGCGCCTTGCCCGATTCCAGCTATCAGGCGGTGCGCGTGGGGCAGGTGAGGCAGGTGGTGTGCGCCGCGCCGGCCTATCTGGCTGCGCGTGGTATTCCTGCTACGCCGCAGGACTTGGCCGGGCATGACCTGATCGCCGCCACCGCTGTCACGGCGACCAACGATTGGCGCTTCGAGCATGACGGCAAATCGCAAACCGTGAAGGTGCGCCCGCGCCTGAGCAGCACCAGCAACGACGCCGCCTTGCGCGCGGCGCTGGACGGTTTCGGCATCACCCGCGTGCTGTCCTACATGGCCGCGCCGTATCTGGCCGATGGCCGTTTGAGCGCCGTCCTGTCTCCCTACGAAGCCGCAGCGGTGCCGGTCAGCGTGGTGCACCACGAGGGCCGGCATTCGTCCCGCAAGCTGCGCGCATTCCTCGATCTGGCGATTGCCACGTTGCGTGAAGACGGCGCGCTACGATAGAAAAATTGTATACAAAATTCGTTGACAATGTATCCGACGAGGCGCAATATCGTTGTCAATTAAACGCGTCGGTCACGAGCTGTTGCGTTGCTAGGCATCATTTCTACGCACGGTTAAGGGCAGCCCGTGTGGGTAGTAGTTGCAAAGTAACGCCCAATAAAAAAGACAGATGGAGACGCGTTTATGAATCACTTGTTATTTCAGGTCGAGGATCGACCACCCCTATTGACCACCGTACTGCTGGCGGCGCAGCACATGCTTGCCGCGTTGGGCGGCATCATCGCCGTGCCGCTGGTGGTGGGCGCCGCGCTCAAGCTACCTGCGGACCAGATCATCACCCTGATCAACGCCGCCTTGCTCGGCTCCGGCATCGTCACGATTATTCAATGCAAAGGCGTAGGCCCAGTCGGCATCAGGCTTCCTTGCGTGATGGGCACCAGCTTCGCCTTCGTCGGCGCGGCCATCAGTATCGGTCTTGAACACGGCGTTCCGGCGATACTCGGCTCGTCGCTGGCGGCTTCGCTGGTGATGATCGTCGGCAGCTGCTTCATGCCGAAGATCCGCAAGCTGTTCCCCCACGCCGTCACGGGTGTGGTGGTGACGATGATCGGCCTGTCGCTGGTGCCGGTGGCGGTGGACTGGGCTGCGGGCGGCCATGCGCCGGGCGCTGTTTATGGTTCGCCACTCAACCTGGGCATCGCCGCGTTCGTGTTGGTGACGGTCATCATGCTGGTCCAATTCGGCAAGGGGATTGTATCCGCCGCCGCCGTGGTGATCGGCATGTTCATCGGCTACGTGCTGTGTGTTTCGCTGGGCATGATCGACTTTACCCAGGTGCGGAATGCGCCGGTCTTCGCGCTGCCGCAGCCGCTCCATTACGGCATGACCTTCCCGGTGGCCGGCATCGTCGCGATGGCGATTGCCTACCTGGTGACAATGGTGGAAACCACCGGCACCTTCATGGCGCTGGGCGCCGCCACCAACACCAAGATGCGCGGCAAAACGCTGGCGCGCGGCATCCTGTGTGACGGCGTCGGTTCGGCCTTCGCCGCGCTGATGTCCAGCCCTCCGGTATCGACCTTTGCGCAGAACGTCGGCGTGGTGTCGTTGACGGGTGTGGCCAGCCGCCACGTGGTGGCGCTGACCGGCGTGATGCTGCTGCTGGCTGGCTTGTTCCCGGTGTTGGGCGCGGTGGTGGTGACGATCCCGCAACCGGTACTTGGCGGAGCTGGGTTGATGATGTTCGCGATGATCATCTCGGCCGGCGTGCAGTTGCTGAGCCATGTGGAGCACACCAAGCGTAACGGCGTCATCATGGCGGTGTCCATCGGCTGCGGCCTGGCGGTGACGGTGCGGCCGGAACTGCTGTCCCAACTGCCGGCCTTCGTCAAGGAAGTCTTCGGCTCGGGCATCACGGTTGGCGCGCTGGTCGCGGTGGCCCTGAACCTGGTGCTGCCTGAACGTCCGGTAGAATCGACCGACGACGATGAAGAAGAGGATGTACCACAGGCTTTTTTAACCGCCGAGCGTGAAGCAGCTTAAAATACGCCGGATATCAACCTAACTGTTTCCGCAGTGCCCGTGCATTGTTTCCGCAGTGTTTAACTATCATAGAAATTATGACTAAAACTCTACTGATCAAAAATGCGCGCGTGCTGGTAACGATGGATGACGAGCGCCGTGAAATCGCCGACGGCGCCGTCTACATCCGGGACAACGTGATCGAACAAGTCGGCCGCAGCGCCGACCTGCCGCAGCAGGCCGACGAGATCATCGACGCGGCCAACCATGTGGTGATGCCCGGCCTGGTCAACACCCATCATCATATGTACCAAAGCCTGACGCGTGTGATTCCCGCTGCGCAGAACGGCGAACTGTTTAACTGGCTGACCAACCTGTATCCGATCTGGGCCAACCTGACGCCGGAGATGGTCAACGTGTCGACGCTGGCGGCGATGTCGGAGCTGATCATGTCCGGCTGCACGACCAGCAGCGACCACCTGTACATTTACCCCAACGGCTGCAAGCTCGATGACAGCATCGCGGCGGCCGGCAAGATCGGCATGCGTTTCCATGCCGCGCGCGGTTCGATGAGCGTGGGCCAGTCCAAGGGCGGCCTGCCGCCGGACCGCGTGGTGGAAGAGGAGGGCGCGATCCTCAAGGATACGCAGCGCCTGATCGAAACCTATCACGATGCCGGCCGCTACGCGATGCAGCGCATCGTGGTGGCGCCATGTTCGCCGTTCTCGGTCTCGCGCGATCTGATGAAGGAAGCCGCGACGATGGCGCGCAGCTTCGGCGTATCGCTGCACACCCATCTGGCTGAAAACGCGAACGACATCGCCTACAGCCGCGAAAAATTCAATATGACGCCCGCCGAATATGCCGAGGATTGCGGCTGGGTGGGCCATGACGTCTGGCACGCGCACTGTGTGCAGTTGGACGACGACGGCATCTACATGTTCGGCCGCACCGGCACCGGCATCGCGCATTGTCCCTGCTCGAATATGCGGCTGGCGTCGGGCATCGCGCCGATACGCAAGATGCTCGACAGCGGCGTCTCGGTGGGCCTGGGTGTCGACGGTTGCGCCTCCAACGATTCCGGCCACATGATGGGCGAAGTGCGGCAGGCGATGCTGTTGCAGCGCGTGGGCTTCGGCCCGGATGCGATGACGGCGCGGCAGGCGCTGGAAGTCGCCACGTTGGGCGGCGCCAGGGTGCTGAACCGCGATGACATCGGCGCGCTCAAGCCGGGCATGGCGGCGGACATCGTGATGTTCAAGCTCGATACGATAGGCTTTGCCGGCGCGCTGCACGATCCGGTCGCGGCGCTGGTGTTCTGCACGCCGCCGAATGTCTCGTACAGCATCATCAACGGCAAGGTGGTGGTGCGCGAGGGTGTGCTGTGCACGATCGACCTGCCGGTGGTGATCGAGCGCCACAACGCGCTGGCGCATCAATTGGCGCTGGCTGCCCGCTGATAGCAGGCGATACCGCGATTTCGTATCGCTACATCAGCAGTGCGGAGATCAGGTCTTTCTTCGCCGGACTGGCATTGACGTCGAAATTGAGCGCCGCTTCAACGTGGCTCAGATGGTGCAGCATCAGCTCCGCCGCCTTGTCCGCGTCACCCGAGCGGGCGGCGGCCAGGAAGGCGCTGTGTTCGTCGGACGAGCAGGCGGCGTCGCGTTCGGACTGATACAACATGGTGATCAGCGAACTGCGGCCCACCAGCTCGCGCACGATTTCCTTCAGCACCTCGTTGCCCACCACATCCGCCAGCAGCACGTGGAAATCGCCCAGCAGCTGCTGCCGCATCTTCGACGGCACTTGCGACAGCGCGTTGCGTTCTTCCTTCAAATGCTTCTCCAGCATTTTGTAATCGGCCGGCTTGGCCTTGGCGGTGAACTCGCGCGCCAGCGCCGCTTCGATGATGCGACGTGCCGCGAAGATCTCGCGTGACTCGCGCTCGCTGGGTTGGCTGACCACGGCGCCCTTGTCGGGAACCATGTTAATCAGCTTGTCCTTCGACAGTATCAGCAGCGCCGCGCGGATCTTGGTGCGGCTGACCGAGTACAAACGACACAACGCCTCTTCCCGCAGCTTGGTCCCAGGCGGCAGCTTGCGCGCCGCGATGGCTTCGGCGAGGTTGTTGGCGATATCGTTGGCGCTTTCGACGGGGAGTGTGCTGGACATGAGGTGGCTATGGATCTCGTAGTGTCGTTTTTTCACCCCATCATACATGGGCTGCCGGGGATTGACTATCTGGCAGTATCTCGCGAGTAATCGCATTACATCTGTGTCGTACGGAAATTGTGTGGAAGCGATTCCTGCAGGGGAATGTAAAAACCGTAGCGAATTTCGCTTGTTGTTTACTGTAGTTCTGCTACATTTTATCTGGGCTGCAGTATTTCCCAAAATACAAAATATAACGACACGGAGATAAAAATGATGAAAACCTTACTGGCCGCCGGCCTGCTGGGCGGTTGCGCCCTCGCGCCTGCGCATGCCGCCTTCAACCCCGCCGATACGTCGGTACAGATGTTCCGCTGGAAGTGGAACGACATCGCCAAGGAATGCACCAACTGGCTCGGCCCGCAGGGCTTTGGCGCGGTACAGGTATCGCCGCCGCAGGCCTCGGCCAGCCTGGGCGCCTGGTGGGATGTGTACCAGCCGGTGAACTTCGCTTCGTTGAAGAGCAATATGGGCACCGAGGCCGAGTTCCAGACCATGATCAACACCTGCCACACCGCCAAGGTGCGTGTGTATGCGGACGTGGTGGTCAATCACCTGGCGGCCGGTTCGGGTACCGCCACCGACGGCTCGACGTGGAATTCGGCTACGCTGGCCTATCCCTTCTTCAGCGCCAGCGATTTCCATCCGGCCTGCGACATCGCCGGCAGCGACTACGGCTCGCCGGGCAACCGTTACAACGTGATGTTCTGCCGCCTGAGCGGCCTGCCGGACCTGAAGACGGACGGCTCCTACGTGCAAGGCCAGGTCAAGACCTACCTGACCAAATTGATCAACATGGGCGTGGACGGCGTGCGCTTCGACGCCGCCAAGCATATGCAGCCCAGCGATCTGCAGGCGATCATGAGCGGCGTCACGCACACCACCCTGGCTGGCGAGTCGCTGTGGATCACGCAGGAGGTGATCCCGGACAGTAATGTGGTGCGCTCCGACTACTACAGCGTCGGCACGCTGAACGAATTCCAGTACACCTTCGCCATCAAGGCCATGTTCCGCAACGAGAACGGCGCCAGCCTGTCGCAGGTGCGCGCCATCATGGGCACGCCGGGCAACTGGGGCGGCACCTGGGGCTTTGTGCCGAGCGAGAAGGCGACTGTCTTCGTCAATAACTGGGACACGGAGCGCAATGGCAGCTCGCTGGTGGCCAGCAATTATGTCTCCGGCACGACCAACGACACGCAAGGCACCAAGCGCTACGACCTGGCGAACATCTTCATGCTGGCCTGGCCATATGGCTCGGCGCAGCTGCACTCGGGCTTCCGCTTCACCAGTTTCGACCAGGCGCCGCCGAGTGCCAGCCCGTTCGACGCCAGCGGCAACCCGCTGATCAACCAGCAGTGGGACTTCATCCACCGCTGGAGCGACATCTCCAACATGGTCGCGTTCCGCGCGGCGACGTCGGGGCAGGGCGTGGACTACTTCACCAACGGCACCGCCAACCAGATCGCGTTCGGGCGCGGCGCCAAGGGCTTCGTGGCGATCAACAATGAGTATTCGGCCTGGAACGCGTCGCTGCAAACCCTGCTGCCCGCCGGGACCTACTGCAACGTGGTGCACGGTCAGCTGAACGCGGGCGGCACGGCCTGCACCAGCGACAGCGTCACCGTCGGCAGCAATGGCGTGATCAGCGTGAGCATCCCGGCCAATGGCGGCGCGACGGTGCCCGCGGTGGCGCTGCATATCAACCAGAAGATCGGTGGCGGCGGCACGTGCACCACGGTGCCGGTGACCTTCCGTGTGGCGAACGCGAATACGGTAGTGGGTCAGAACGTGTACGTGGTGGGTAATCGCGCGGAGCTGGGCAACTGGGTGCAGGGCGCCAGCGATCAGCTCAATATCGAAGGCAGCGGCGCCAATGCTCCGTGGTCGCGCACCTTCCAGCTGCCGCCGTCGACGGCGATCCAGTACAAGTTCATGAAGTACGGCGTGAGCACCGTGTGGGAGAGTAACCAGTCCACCGCCAGCGGCAATCGCGAAGCGACCACGCCGGCTTGCGGCGGATCGGTCACGCTCGACGCGGGCAGCTTCCAGTTTTAATGCACGCTGGCTGGAACAGCCTTCTCCTGCTGCACGAGGATGAAGGGGCTGACGACGACTGCCCACAGTTGGGCGTTGGTCTCCAGCCAGGTCGCAGCCTGCTCGTCGCTGACTTTGGCGAGCAGGCCGGCGTTCATCCACTGGCCGATGTGGGTCTTGTCGTCGTGCGAGATGCGCACGGCCACGTCGACCAGGTCCAGCGAATTGGCGATCCACACCACATTGCCGGCGGCGAAATGTTTGAGCAGTTCGGTCCAGGGCAGGCGCGCGGTCTCGCGGTTCACTTTGAGGCGCAGGTCGGTGTCGTTTTCAGGTTTGGTTTGCATGATTCAGATAATTTCGATGATCGGTACGGGGTTACCTCGCCATGTTAACCGATAGGCCGCGCCTTTGCGAACATTGCCCACCAGCGCAGGGCGGAAGCAGGCCAGGTTGGTGCCGCCGTCCAGCCGCACGCTTGGGTAGATGATGCCCAACGAGCCGCCATCGAGCAGGCGCTCGGCCAGGATCTGCGACTCGATATAGCTGTCCGGCGTCAGGCAGCCCAGGTAGCGCGCCTGGCCGCGCAGGTCGTGGAAGGGGGCGGTGAAATCGGCCAGCATGGTCTGGTACTGGACGCTGTCGTCGAAGCGGTTGATCTCGGCATATTCGACGGCCTTGTGGAAGCTGACTTCGGCCAGCGCGGTCTGGACGTCGAAGGCGCAGTACCACGCGCCGCGATCGCCGCCGTTGAAGCGGCTGCCTTCAGGGCGGGCGTAGGTAAAGGCCGCGTTCACGATGCGGAAGTTCGGTACGCCGAACACCAGTTCATCCATCGTGATGCCGGCGGCGCCGCCGTTCTGCGCCTGCAGGCGGGCGTTGGTGGCGTTATCCAGTTCGAACAGATCGTGCAGGTCCTGTTCGTTGTCGGCCAATGGCGATAGCACCGAGTCTTCGAGATCGGCGAAGCGCGAGGGCAGCAAACGGCAGGTGTCGAACTGGCGCAGCGTGGTGAGGGGCGGAATCAGGCTGACCGGCACTTACAGTCCTCCGCGGCGCGCGTCCAGCAACTGGCGCACGATCTGCATGGCGGGCAGGCCGCCGGCAGCGATATAGGTCAGTGGCGTGCGGCCGCCGAAGATCAGGTTGGTATTGGCAAGGCCCATCCACTCGTCGGCCAGTTTGTCGCCGTAGAGGATGTGCAGCGCTTTGTAGATGCCCAGCAGGTAGGAGATGCGCGTGATGCAGTCCACCTCCAGCGTGCGTTCCGGGTTTTTTTTCCACTCGTAGTAGGCGCTGCTGGAGATGCCGCCCAACAGTTCGCGGGCGTCGTCGTCGCGCAGCTTCCAGGCGGCGGCCAGTTTGAAAAAGCCCTTGAGGGCGGCCTTGGACAGTCGTTCGCGCTCGGGCTTGGCGTGCAGGTCGACCAGGATGGTGGGCTCGAAGCGGCTGCGGGGGTAAGCGTAGGTAAGATTCATAAATCCTCCGTTGATGGACTAGTTATACTCCTTTTTCGGATGAATAGCAATCAGGGACCAACTGGACTAATATCGTCTTGTCTACAAAACAGGGGAGGGTGGCCATGAAATGGGGGAATTTGGTGGTGGCTGGGGTATTGGCGTTGGCTGCGGCCGCAGCGAGTGCGGCGCCGGCGTTCACGGGAGTGCAGGAGCAGGTGGCCAACGTCGAGCGGGCCTTTGCCGCAACCATGAAGGCGCGCGATCATGCGGCTTTCGTGACTTTTCTGTCCGAAGAGGCGGTGTTCAGTGGCGCCGGGCAGTCCTTGCGCGGGAAGCAGGCGGTGGCCGACGATTGGAAGAAGTTCTTCACCAAGCCCGGTGCGCCATTTTCCTGGGAGCCGGATGAGGTTGAAGTGCTGGCGTCGGGCACGCTGGCCAAGACATCCGGTCCCGTGCATGGGCCGGACGGCAAGCTGATCGCGAGATTCAGCTCGGTCTGGCGGCTGGAGGCGCCGAATACATGGCGTATCGTGTTCGATGGTGGTGTCGAGGTTTGCGGCGGAAAATAAAGAGCAGTAGCTCAGACTGGGCAAATTGATGAGGGTCGGCTTACGCCCCAAAGCGGAAGTTCGAAATCTATTCCTCGTCGCGTAATCGCTCACGTGCGTCAGACAGCGCTTGTTGATACTCCATATTGAATGGACTTACCAATTTCTTCTCAAAAATACAGCACAGATTCCAGAGTGCCCTTTGCTCTGCTTGGTCTACTATGATCAGCTGGTCTGAATCAGAATAGCGGCTCAAAAATTCAAATAACACTAACGTTTCGTCACTAGTAAGTGATATTTTAACTTCAGAACTTATTTTCTCATCCATTGTAAATCTGCACTTTATCTTTGTCTGCAACTGACCGCTAAGCGCTATCGGAAGCCCTTTCAGTAACTCGGCGTCAAACCAGACATCTTCATAACCTGGCGCGAGCAAAATTCGCCATCCTGGTGGTAGGGCTAGATAAGGAACAATCGCAGCGCAGTAGTCTGCAAGGTGAGAGACGCACAGTGGCTGATAAAAATCTACATCCGCCAATTGCTCACCTCCATGAATGTACCATCCACAATCACCATTTTCTGGCTGGGCCCGGACTGCATGAACCGGAAAATTCTTCAATGTCGCCAGCGCAACCCCTACTTTTTCGTCCGCATCAGGCGGCGTATAGGACGTATTGAATCGCTGGCAAATTTCTTTTTGCTCATCAGGCATATTTGGTTTCTGTACTGAAATTCAAGAGCAACTTTTTTCCCCATACAGCCTCAACCTTACAGTTCTAGCCGGTTCACAAGTTTTTGGAAGTTTTCAGCCATACGTATTGCATCGTCGGGCCCCATTCCAATCATGGCTAGTGGCCGAAAACAGGCAGCAGTTTTACCTTGGTGCACGAGGCGCCTAATAAAATTCCAAGAGACGATTCTTCAGCATTTCCCAAGCTTCATCACGATTTAAAAAACCATTTCGTTCCTCCGAGCACTCAACCATAATTCCGGAAGGTAAATGCGTAATTCGAACACAACATTTTGTGTTGTCGGTAGAGCCAGGAAAAAGGAGTCTCCCTGGGACAGGAACGCGAATGGTCTCTATCCGCACAACGGTCGTATCAAATTTTTCGTTTTCCGTAACGGTAAAAATACCAATGTTATTATTGCAATGACCAGTAATATAAAATTTTTGCCATTATTTGGCATTCGTTACTTTTTTTAAATGTCCGTTAATGGCCGTCAGCCATCTTGCTATTGAACTGATAGCCTAAAATGTATATCGACTGAACAATGCAAGCCAGGCGGCCCACGGCCACTCTGGCACAAATGGCTGATGAGCACGAGTGCGTAAGTTGATAATCAAATCTGCGCCCCTCGTAGCAGCTCGTTCCACTGCCTCTTTGCATGCGGAACATCGTAGACGTAATTCTTCATCGGTCATTTCTTTTTCGTCACGAGCAATTATTTCCATAGCGATTCTGAACGCTCCAATATTGCTGTATACGAACACAATATCCTCGGAGAGCAAGACCCCGAGCAGGCCGAGCTTTCCAACCACGTCCTCATATACTCGGTCACGAGGTCGTTCGAATGGTCTTAAAAATGTAGCCTTCCTTTGTTCGGAATCGATATTGCTGACGATGCCATTCAACATAGCTACTATCATCGGCAAGGCTAATTCGTAAGCCGCGAGCTCGCCAGCTAAGCTTGCGGCAAGAGCTGAGCCGTCACGAAACCTCCTAAGACTCTCCGCCAAAAAACTATTTAAATACGCAACACAAATGGCGACACTACCTGCTATTAGTGCAACTATGACACCGTCAGACATTTACATCTCCAATATATTCTTGCAGCATCGACATTTAACCACGGTCCGCAATTGGCCGATACGCGACTACATGCGTTCAATAGTGACGGTTTAATTTCAAATCCTTTCAAGCCGCCTTCTCACAAAGTACGAAGCGATTGGTCTTCGCATTCCAGCTATCCCCACGTCCCTGTAGAAAAATGAGCTGCCCATATTCATCCATGCTTGTTTGACGCCCAGACCTATGCAACCATTCATCATAGATTTTATCGAACTCTTCTTCGCTAAGTTGCGGTAGCTTCGTCGCCGAGAAATCGAAAACCACAGAAAAATCCTCGTTCGATAACAACGGGGTCTCCGTCACGAAATCCACGCCAAGAAGATTCATCAAAATCTTAAACTCGTCGTCGCTTTCAAGAACAACTGGAAAATACTCCTGACAAGCTTCATCCATCGCAATGAGCGAAGCCGATGCGGACGAAATTTGTCTATCAGTGGCCGTGAATAAATAATTCCTCATGTCATTCTTTATGGTTGCCGTTTGCGCTTGTTTCGTCCGGTGTTGGCCGAACACAGTCATCCGATAGCTGCGTTGATTTCCAATCCATCTGCCAGCAAAACTACTGCTGACTCCAAAACTTATAGGAATCGCTTTCACTTATCTCGTTTATGCGAGCATTAGTTCTTGAAATCATGCAATCGATCGAAGCATTCGGGCCACCATTTCCGCCAAAAAATTGAATATCAATAAGGTCGCCGCACTCGACTTTAACAAGGGAACGCCATTTTTCGTCAGCCGTATTTATACCTGCAATCACCGACGCTTTCGCCTTTTTATTAATTTCAGAATTCTTGGAGGTAACTGTCGCAGATTCCACCTTAGCTATAAGCTGCTTGACTTTTTGCCTCTCCAACTTCTCGGCAACCCTGAGTTCTTTAATCAGGCAGTCGTAGACGCTACCGTTACTATCAAAGCACGGGCTATCTTCAAACGCATACGCTGACGAAAATAAAATCGACAGCATTACGGCAGATGTTGTTCGTATTCTTCTTGGCGGCATAAAATCCAATTCATAAAAAAATTGCCAACAGCGAACGTCTGCAACTGGCCGCATTCTGCCAGTCAATAATGCATCAAAGTCAGTCAATGTATCAATTGACCGGTCGTTTTTTCATGTCCAGCAACATGAAACGACTGCCAGAATCACAGCCATCATTGCACCAGATTCCCCAAGCTGAATCGCCGTAATCGAAGAAATACTGCGTGATTGTTTTTCCCGATACCGATTTCAAATCAAGACGATATCCGATAGGCAGAACCTTGTCTCGGTCAAGGCCGAGATGGAAAGCGTCATAGGCTTTTACGAACTCATCACCCGTAACTTTCGAAAGCGCAATCTTCGTGAAATATGACTTATTGCCAATCTCTTCAGGATTGTTGCGCACCATTTGCGACGGAATGAAAACTGGTGCATAGGAGCCAGGTTGCGACCAAACCCAACCGACGTGGCCTTCGATAACATGACCATACGGCGTACAAGTAATCTGAGCCCATGTCGCCATAGGTCCAGGGAGTTCAACCACTGCATCGCCGGGTGTCCCAGCGCAGTCACCCACCGGCGCCGCTATAGATTGCGAGCTTACCAGAATGAGCGCTAACAAAAAATATTTAAATATCGAGTTCAATTTAGACCTTTAGGGAAGCGCTGATTTAATCGGTCTCTGGCGTCGGAACCGTCGGTAAGCTGTCACAATATCACCTTCATTCCTCGCGAG
>NZ_JBWKQE010000034.1:0-61562 GCF_059418605.1 Duganella sp. GW821-FHT07G03 | reverse complement strand
ACAACGGTCATTAAATCTCCTTGATGGCGGCAGTGTCCTGCCAAATGACCGTTTACACAATATTATTTACACCCTCCACCCCTCTGGCGCACCCGGTAATTCTCGACCAGCCCCAGGAAAGCGAGTAATCTTCCAAAGAAGTCACTACTTCAAAGAAAGGAAGCGACATGGCTTGTCGCAAAACGCTGCCCTACCTGCACGCAGCGCTGCTATTCGTCGCGTGCGCAGCTGCGCGGGCGAGCGACACCATCACGCTTTACACCGAAGAATACCCGCCCTTCAATTGGGCCGACACGAAGACCGGCGCCGCCACCGGACTGTCCACCGACATCATCCTGGAGCTGATGCGGCGGGCTGACATACCCATCGTCACTCCGAAGCTGATGCCTTGGGCGCGGGCCATGGCGCTGATCACCAAGAACGCCAACAGCTGCCTGTTCTCGATGGCGCGCACACCGGAACGCGAAACCAGCTTTGCCTGGGTAGGCCCGGTGGGCCGCAACGAATGGGTGATGTACGCCCGCGCCGAGGACCATATCCATCTCAACAGCCTGGAGGACGCCCGGCCCTACACGGTCGGCACCATCATCGGCGACGCCATGGTGCCGCTGCTGCGCGCGAACCAGCTGAATCTGAGCATGGTTCCCTACAACCGCACCAACGCCCCCAAGCTGAAGATGCAGCGCATCCAATTGTGGTCGGAAGGACGCCTGCCGGGTCTCTACATCATGGAGGAAATGGGCATCACCGGCTTGGAAGCGGTGCTGACGTTCGCCCATTACGAAATGTACCTGGCCTGCAACAAAGGCTTGGACAGCAACGAGGTGGCCCGGCTCAACACGCTGCTGCGCGCCATGTACCGCGACGGCACGGTCAAGCGCATCTACGGCAGCTACGGCTTCGACAACTATGCGCCGCGCGCCGAACAGGTCGCGAAGTAAGTCACTGCGCACGGGAGAGATCGCCCCGGCGCACCGTTTGCCCGGCCATTTTGTTGTTCACAGCATTTGATTAGGGCCGCACATCTCAGTCATGACGATGTGCTTGCACTTCACTTGGAGCGATGGATTATTTTCCCTCGGCCTACGTCTTGGCCAAAGCATCCAGTTCCGGTATGCCGCTGTTTCCGTCAGCGTAGGCCGCCTGGAAGCTCGGACGCAGCTGCCAGCGGCGCCAGAACGCATCCAAATGCTCGAAACGCTCGTCCAGCGGAGTGGCATTGATCGGGAATTTGGAGAAAGCGATCGCGGTTGCCAGTGTGATGTCCGAGAAGGTCGGCTCGTCCCCACCGAGGAGCCAGTCGCGTCCATCCGACAGGTGCTGGTTGACCAATGCTGCATGTGCCAGTGCCTCCTTGCGGCTATGCTCTCCCCAGGCGTGATTGCTGGTCAGTTCCAGTTTCGGTCCCAGCCCCTGGTGCAGGACATGGAACGCAGTGACGATGCGATAGAGAATATGCACCCAGACGCGGTTATCCCACATATTGTCCAGCCCCTGCTGCAACGGGTCCTCGCCCATGATGCGCCGACCGGGATAAGCTTGGTCGAGATAGCGGGCGATGGCGGCGGTTTCAGATATAAAACTTCCGTCGGCCAGCTGCAGAGTGGGCGTTTCACCCCACGGATTCATTTTCAGATGCGGCCATTGGCGCTGTTCGCCGCCCGGGCTCATGTCGTAGATTTGCTCCTCGAACTGATCGGCAATGCCTTTCTCGTGCATGAACAGGCGCAGGCGCTGCGGGTTGGGGAAAGCTGAAGGCGAGGTAAAGAGGCGGAGTTTGGTGTTCATGGTCATTTCCTTTTCGTAAGAGCGGACGATGTGGCGAGCCTTGTTGTACTCGCCGGCTTACTTGCAACTAGTCGCTACGCAAGCAATGACTGAAGTGTATTGATTTGTTCATTGCGGATAAATGGGGTTAGAATCACTTCATTTATTACATTTTGGAATAGACCATGGCCAGCGTGGATAGCATGCAGCTCGGTAGCATCGAGCAATTTTGCAAAGCGGCAGAGTTGGGCAGCTTCACTGCGACGGCGGAGTTCTTCGGTCTTACCCCTGCTGCCGTCAGCAGATCGATCAGCAGGCTGGAGCGGCGTCTGGGTGTACGGCTGTTTTCCCGCACAACGCGAAGTATCAAGGTCACCAACGAAGGCCAGCTCTTTTGGAAGGAATGCCAGGTGGCGCTGGAGCAGATCGCTGAAGCTGAGCGTGCGATTACCGGCGCGCAGACTGTGCCGAGCGGGCTGCTGCGCGTCAGCGTCAGTGCTGCTTATGGGACGCATCGCTTGCTGCCTCTGATGCCTCGATTTACTGAAGCTTACCCGCAGATCGAGATTGAGCTCAGTATCTCGGACAAGATCATCGACTTTGTGGAAGAGGGCTTCGATGTGGCGATACGGCTCGGCATCCAGCGCGATTCACGGTTGGTGGCATACAAACTGGAAGACGCGTCTTTAGGCGTCTTCGCGACGCCGGAATACTTGAAGAAAAAGGGGACGCCTCGTGCTGTTGCCGATCTGGAGTCGCACGATTGCATTCAATACATATCCCCCAATACGGGCCGGCCGCTGACTTGGTTGTTCAAGGGTGCGAATGGGGAAGAATTGGATTATCCGGTACGGAGCCGCATGCGCGTACTCAATGATGCACTTGGCTGTGTTGCGTGGGTTAATGCAGGTGGTGGTCTTTACCAGACCTACCGTTTCGCAGCCGCAAGCGCCGTGAAGCGCGGTGACCTCGTGGAAGTGCTCCAAGAGCATGGCGGCCGTTCGCGACCATTTTCCATTCTGTATCCCCAGAACCGCCATCTATCAGCCAAGGTACGCGCATTTGTGGATTTTTTGCGTTCAACCCTCCATTCAACCCCGGTTCAATAATGGCATTCCGTCGCCAGACCCGCACCTTCCTGAAAAGGGTCGACATGGGCCGGCGTCCGCACCAGCTGCGCGCGGACGCCGGTTGGTGTTACTGGATCACGCGATAGCAAGGCGTGTACTGCTTGCCCGCCAGCTTCATACGGTGCTGCGCCACGAAGGATGCCAGCAGCTCGTCCATCGGCCCCATGATCTCCTTGTCGCCGTGGATTTCAAAGTGGCCGAACTTCTCTATCGCGCGGATGCCCTCGTCCTTGACGTTACCCGCCACCACACCCGAAAACGCCCGGCGCAGATTGGCCGCCAGCAGATGCACTTCCTGGTTCTTGTGCAGGCTCAGGTTGCGCATGTTCTCGTGCGTCGGCGCGAACGGATGCTGGAACTCCTGGTCGATCTTCAGACCCCAATTGAAGTAGTAGGCGTCGCTGCGGGATTTGCGGAACTCGCGCACCTGCTTGATCCCCGCCTGCATCTCGCGCGCCACCAGTTCAGGATCGTCGATGATGATCTTGTAGCGCTGCTGCGCCTCGGGACCCAGCGTGTCGTGGATGAACTGGTTGATCTGCACGAAGTACTCGCGCGAGGTTTCCGGTCCGGTGAACACCAGCGGGAACGGAATATCGGCATTATCAGGATGCAGCAGGATGCCCAATATATAAAGGATCTCCTCCGCCGTCCCGGCGCCGCCAGGGAACACCACGATGCCATGCCCCGAACGCACGAACGCTTCCAGGCGCTTCTCGATATCCGGCATGATCACCAGCTCATTGACGATCGGATTCGGCGACTCCGCCGCGATGATGCCCGGCTCCGAGATGCCAAGGTAGCGCCCCTTGTGCAGGCGCTGCTTGGCGTGGCCGATGGTGGCGCCCTTCATCGGACCCTTCATCGCGCCGGGGCCGCAGCCGGTGCAGATATCCAGGTCGCGCAAGCCCATTTGATAGCCGACCTCCTTCGAGTAGTTATACTCGGCGCGGTTGATCGAATGCCCGCCCCAGCACACCACCAGGTTGGGATTGAGCATAGGCTTGAGCACCCCGGCGTTGCGCAGGATGTGGAACACCGAATCGGTGATGCCTTCGGTGCTGCCCATGTCGAACTTCGGATTGTCCGTCACCTCGTTGCTGACGAAGACAATATCGCGCAGCACCGCGAACAGGTGTTCGTGGATGCCCTTGATCATTTTGCCGTCGACGAAGGCGATCGCCGGCGCTCCCTTGATATCGAGCTTGATGCCACGCTCGCGCTGCACAATGCTGATCTCAAATGACTTGTATCGTTCCAGCAGTTCCTTTCCATCGTCGATAGTGCTGCCGCAATTGAGCACGGCCAGTGCGCAATTGCGGAAGATGGTATAGAGACCGCCCTGGCTAGTGTCGAGCAGCTTGTTTACTTCCGCCTTCGAAAGCACTTCCAACTGGCCTTCGGGCGAAATCAGGGTATCGACAACGTCATGTTCCATGATGCGAAAATCCTTATTCAAATTCGATGCATTTCGATGCATAACAGGTAAGCCTGCACTGCCAATATACGACAAACCGGCACATTTTGGGGTGGAGATTGCCATAGCAGGATTGTGCATATTTATTAGCACAAAAGACATATCTTTGCAGGCCGACCATCAAAATGTACGGCCCGAGCGATTTGTAGATTAAAATGGCGCCCAATTTGGCTCCCCATAAGGGAACCTGAGACACTTTTCATCGATCACAAAATTAGGAGAAGCCGCATGAGCGGTGCTACCACCACCAATACGGAAGTCGTTATTCCCGAATTCAAGCAGATCATGGGTCACCCCGCTCCGCTGTGGATGTTGTTCATGACCGAGTTCTGGGAGCGTTTCGCGTTCTACGGCATACGTTGGGCCCTGGTGCTCTACGTCGTCGCCCAGTTCTACAACGGCGATGCCACCGGTGAGGCCCCTGCCAACCTGATTTACGGCTCCTACCTGGCGCTGGTCTATGCCGCCGCGCTGTTCGGCGGCTACGTGGCCGACCGCGTGCTCGGCTACCAGCGCTCGATCCTGATCGGCGCCACCTTCATGTCGGCCGGCTTGTTCATGATCGCCTTCCCCGACCAGACGGTGTTCCAGTTCGGCCTGGCCACCATCATCGTCGGCAACGGCATGTTCAAGCCGAACATCTCGACCATGGTCGGCAAGCTGTATGGCGCCGCCGACACCCGCCGCGATTCCGGCTTCACCATCTTCTACATGGGTATCAACTCCGGCGCGCTGGTCGCACCGGTGCTGACCGAGTGGCTGGCTGCGACCATCTTCGGCACCAACGGCATGCCTGCTTACAAAGTGGTGTTCATGTCCGCCGGCGTCGGCATGCTGATCTCCCTGGTGTGGTTCTTCATTGGCCGCCGCAATCTGAAAGGCATCGGCGCGCCAGACGCATCGAACGCCGATCCGAAGCGCATGATCTACGTGGTACTTGGCTCGCTGTGCGTGATCCCGATGGTGTACTTCCTGCTGGCCGCCGGCGCGAACAAGCTGCAAATGGTGCTGTCCGCGCTGTTCGTCCTGCTGTCGGTGATGCTGCTGATCGAAGGTATCAAGAACGGCAAGGTCGCCCGCGACAAGGTCATCGCCATGCTGCTGATCTTCTTCTTCAATATCATGTTCTGGATGTTCTTCGAACAGGCAGGCAGCTCGTTCACCTTCCTGGCCGATAAGATCGTCGACCGCCAGATGTTCAACTGGACCTTCCCTGTGGCCTGGTTCCAGATCTTTAACTCGCTGGCCATCATCGGCTTCGCGCCGATCATCGCCTTCATCTGGGTCGCCATGCGCAGTAAGAATCCATCGATTCCGCGTAAATTCGGCCTGGGCCTGCTGTTCAATGGCGCCGCCTTCGCGCTGCTGATGTTCGCGCTGTCGATGCTGGTCAATGCCGACAACAAGATCCCGTTCTGGCCTCTGGTCATGGTCTACACGCTGCAATCGGTCGGTGAGCTCTGCCTGTCGCCGATCGGCCTGTCGATGGTGACCAAGCTGGCGCCTACCCGCCTGGTTGGCCTGGGCATGGGTGGCTGGTTCCTGTCCACCGGCATCGGCAACAACCTGTCGGGCATCTTCGCTTCGGCGGTCAGCGGCGAAACCGGCATGTCGGTGTCGTCCGCGCTGGTCGGCTACAGCTACGGCTTCTACGCCCTGGCCGCCGCCGGCGTGCTGCTGTTCCTGATCGCACCGTTGATCCAGAAGCTGATGCACGGCGTGAAGTAAGCGCTTTCCGCAGCAATCAAAAAACCACCTGCCAGAGCGCGCTCTGTGCAGGTGGTTTTTTTATGCCGCTTGCTTGTACTGGAACGGGTGCGCCGCCAGCCAGGCTTGCAGCTGGTCGCCGGTGTCCGGCGGCAGGTGCAGGCCAAGCTTGGAGCGCCGCCACAGGATGTCCTGCGCGGTGCGTGCCCATTCGTAGCGGCGCAGGTACTCCACCTCCGCCGCGTACAGGCCCGGCGCGATCTCTTCGCCCATCGCGGCCACGCCCTCCTTCTGGCCCAGCAGCGTGTGGATGCGGGTGCCGTAGGCGCGGGCGTAGCGCGCCACCAGCAGCGGCGGCAGCCAGCTGTAGCGGCCTTGCACGTTGCGCACCCAGGTGTCGAATTCCAACACCGAACGGTTCTGCGGCTCGGCGCCAAACAGGTCGCCGCCCGGCAGGCAGGCGTTGTGGGTCCAGGCACCGTGGCGGTTGTCCAGCGACTTGGCGATCAGGTCGACCGCCTCCTCCGCCAGTTTGCGGAAGGTGGTGATCTTTCCGCCGAAGACGCTCAGCATCGGCGGGCCGTCGCTGTCGACCTCCAGCCGGTAGTCGCGCGTGACGGCCTTGGCGTCGGCGCCGTCTTCCACCAGCGGCCGCACGCCCGAATAGGTCCACACCACGTCGGCCGGAGCTATGGGCTGGACGAAGTACTGGCTGGCCAGCTCGCACAGGTAGCTGATCTCGTCCTCGCTGATGGCGACCTGGTTGGCGTCGCCGCGGTAATCGAGGTCCGTGGTGCCGATCAACGTGAAGTCGCGCTCATACGGAATCGCGAACACGATGCGGCCGTCCGGGTGCTGGAAGATATAGGCATTGTCATGCTCGAAGATGCGCTTGACGATGATATGGCTGCCTTTGATCAGGCGCAGGTTGCCGCCGCCCTCTTTCGGCAGCGTCGCATGCAGCAGGCTGGCGGTCCAGGGCCCCGCCGCGTTGACCACGTAGCGCGCGTTGACACGGACATCGCCGCAACCGCTCTTGTGCAAATCCGCCGCCCAGCCGTCCGCCTGGCGCGTCAAGCCATTGCACACGGTCTGGGTCAGGATGGTGGCGCCCTTTTCGCAGGCGTCGATGGCGTTCAGCACCACCAACCTGGCGTCGTCCACCCAGCCGTCGGAATAGATAAAGCCGCGCTGGAACTCGGGCTTGAGCGGCTTGCCCGCAGCATGCGTGCGCAGGTTGATGCCGGCCGACGCCGGCAGCAGCTCGCGCTTGGCCAGCAGGTCGTACAGCATCAAGCCGGCCCGTATCATCAGCGCCGGGCGCTGGCCGGGCGCGTGCGGCATCACGAAGCGCAGCGGCCACATGATGTGCGGCGCGGCGCGCAGCAGCACCTCGCGCTCGATCAGCGCCTTGCGCACCAGGTTGAACTCGTAATACTCCAGATAGCGCAGGCCGCCGTGGATCAGCTTGGTGGAAGCCGACGAGGTGTGCGAGGCCAGGTCGTCCTTTTCGCACAGCACCACAGACAAGCCCCGCCCCGCCGCGTCGCGCGCGATGCCGGCGCCGTTGATGCCGCCTCCTACGATCAGGATGTCGCAATCAAGAGTGTGCTGCGGTTCCGCCATGTCTTCCCCGGTTGTAAAGCGAAAATTATTCAGATAACTGTTACGTTACGACAAAATCACCAATAGTCATAGGGGTGAGCGACCATATTTGCATAAAAAGCCACTTTTCGTTTAAGTGTGCCCAAATTTTGTTGGTCTATAATCGCGCCTACTGCTGCTACCGTGAGACTACGCCTTGACTGCTTCCCCCATCAACCTGTCCAAATGGCTGACCCGCCGCAACGCCATCCGCGGCTTTATTGTGGCCGGCGTCGCCGCGCTGATCGCCGGCGGCCTGCTGCTGGCCTACATGCTGCTGTATGTGGCGCCCAACCTGCCGTCGCTGGAGGTCATCACCGATTACCGGCCCAAGATCCCGCTGCGCATCTACACCGCCGACAACGCCCTGATCGGCGAATTCGGCGAGGAGCACCGCGACTTCGTGCCGATCAAGGACATCCCGGAGATGATGAAGAAGTCCGTGCTGGCGATCGAGGACAAGCGCTTCTACGAGCATAACGGCATCGACTGGCGCCGCGCGCTGGGCGCCGCGCGCGCCAACCTGGGCGGCGCCATGCGCCAGGGCGGTTCCACCATCACGATGCAGGTGGCGCGTAACTTCTTCCTCACCCGCGAAAAATTCTACGGCCGCAAACTCAATGAGGTCATGCTGGCGTTTAAGATCGAGGCGGCGCTCAGCAAGGAGCAGATCCTCGAACTGTATATGAACCAGATCTACCTCGGCCAGCGCTCGTTCGGCTTCGGCGCGGCCTCGCAGGTCTACTTCGGCAAGCCGCTGAAGAACCTGGACATCGCCGAGATGGCGATGCTGGCAGGCCTGCCGCAGAACCCGGCCCGCCACAACCCGGCGGTCAACCCCAAGCGCGCCAAGCAACGCCAGCGCGTGGTGCTCAAGTCGATGCGGGACCTGGACTACATCACCGAAGACCAGTACCAGAAGGCGCTGCACGAAACGCTGCACGTCAGCCATCGCGGCCAGGAGTTCGACACCCACGCCGAGTACGTGGCCGAACTGGCGCGCCAGGTGGTGTACGCCCAGTTCAAGGAGGACTCGTACACCAAGGGCATCAGCGTCTACACCACCATCCTCAAGGCCGACCAGAACGCGGCCTACGAATCGGTGCGCCGCAATGTGCTGAACTACGACCAGCGCCACGGCTACCGCGGCCCGGAAGCCTTCGTCACGCTGCCGGCAGGCGAGGATGAGCGCGACGACGTCATCGAAGAGACGCTGCAGCGCCGCCCGGGCAGCGACCGCCTGATCCCGGCCGTGGTGCTGGAAGTCGGCGCCAAGTCGGTCAAGGTGCAGAACCCGTTCGGCGAAGAGATCACCATCAGCGGCGACGGCCTGCGCCTGGCCGCCAGCGCCATGACCGACAAGGCCAAGGACACGGTGCGCCTGCGCCCCGGCGCGGTGATCCGCATCATGCAGGAGAAGAACGGCTGGAGCATCACGCAGGTGCCGCAGGTGTCGGCGGCGTTCGTGTCCATCGACTCGGTCAGCGGCGGCTATCACGCCATGGTCGGCGGCTTTGACTACAACCTGCAGAAGTTCAACCACGTCACGCAGGCCTGGCGCCAGCCGGGTTCCTCGATCAAGCCGTTCGTGTATTCGGCGGCGCTGGAAAAAGGCTTCTCGCCGGCGACCCTGATCAACGACGTGCCGCTGGACCTGACCGGCGCCGAAACCGGCAACGAAGCGTGGAGTCCTAAGAACGACGACAATAAATTCGACGGCCCGATCACCATGCGCACCGCGCTGGCCGAATCGAAGAACGTGGCCTCGGTGCGCATCCTGCGCTCGATTACGGTGCCTTACGCGCACAACTACCTCGGCAAGTTCGGCTTCGACCTGGCCAAGCATCCGAAGAATCTGACCATGGCGCTGGGCACCGGCTCGGTCACGCCGGCGCAACTGGTGGGCGCGTACTCGGTGTTCGCCAACGGCGGTTACACGGTCGAGCCCTATCTGATCGCCAAGATCGTCGACGGCAGCGGCAAGGTCATTTCCGAAGCCACGCCGCGCACCACGTTGCCGGACGACGCCCGCGTCATCGATCCGCGCAACGCCTTCGTCACCGACAGCATGCTGCGCCAGGTCACGCGCACCGGCACCGGCGCCGCCGTGGCCCGCCTGGGCCGCCCTGACCTGGCCGGCAAGACCGGCACCTCCAGCGACGCGGTCGACGGCTGGTTCGCCGGCTACGGCGGCGGCATCGTGGCGGTATCGTGGATGGGTTACGACGACTCGAAATCGTTGGGCGGCAAGGAGTTCGGCTCCAGCGTGGCGCTGCCGATCTGGATCGACTACATGAAGGTGGCGTTGCAAAACCGCCCTGCGCTGGATCGCCAGGTACCGGCCGGATTGACGCAGGTCGATGGCGAGTGGCTGTACGACGAGTTCACCGGCGACGCCGCGCGCCACACGCTGGACATGGACGACGTGGCGCCGGGCGCGGAGAACGTGGCGCCGCAGCCTGCCGGTACCACGCCTCCGCCACCGAACAACTAAATTTAAACACCATGCCCCTACGCCATTGGAAGAAATTAAGCGACTCAGCGCGATCCCTGTTCAGCTCAAACGCTGCGCCGGGACAGGCCGACGCCGAGTTGAATCTGCAGGTTGCCCAAAACTTGTTTGGCCAGGCAGTAAGGCTAGGACAAGGAGGAAAGATCGATGACGAAATATCCATCTACGACGACCTGATACGCCGCTTCGGCGACAGTGCGGAGCATCGCCTGCTTGACGTGGTGGCCCGCAGCTTGTGTAACAAGGAGGCCTTGCTGGGCAACCTGGGGCGGTTCGACCAGCAATTGGCAATGTTCGACGACATAGCGCGGCGCTTTGCGCGCTTTCCGCTAGCGTCGCCCTTCGGTGAAATGGCGGCAAAAAACCTGCTGAGGAAATGCCAGACGCTCAGGCACCTGGGCCGCTTCAACGACGAAGTCGCCGTCCTGGTCGAATTTGATCAGCTTTATGGCCGGGAACCCTACCCTGCGGTACGCCACCTGGTGGCGGCCTGCCTGCTGGACAAGGCCGTCGCCTTTGGGCGCCTGGTCCAATTTGAAGACGAATTGGCCAGTTATGATGAATTCGCCGCGCGCTACGGCCAGGATCCTTCGCTGGAGATCCGCAAACTGTTGTGCAATGTGCTCAACAACAAAAGCCTGCGCCTGGAGGCCTTGGCGCGGCCGGAGGCCCAGATCGCCCATTGCGACCAGATAGTCCAGCGCCACTGGAATGACGCCTCCACAATGGAAAATGAACTGGTGGCATTCTGCCTGCTCAGAAAGGCGTACAGCCAGCAGGCACTGCAGCAAATCGATGCCGCCATCGCCACCTTGGGCGAAATCGCGCAGCGTTTCAGCGCAAGTGAAACGGCGACCTTACGCGAGCTGGTCGCAAAAGCGCTGCACCAGCAGGGCCTGTTGCTTGTCAATGCGGGGAAATTCGATGAAGCGGTAGTCGCTTCGGAAGACATTGCGCGCTATGCCGGCCCACAGGCCGCCATCGGATTGCGGGTAACAATAGCGAGCGGCCTGATCGGCAAAGGCAGCAAGCTGACGGCCGTGGGCCAGACTGCCGAAGGACTCGCCGTCTATGATGAAATAATCAGGCGATTCGGCGACGACCCGGCGCCGGCAGTGCGTAAAAAATTAGCACGGACACTGTTCAATCGCGGATTATTGTTTTCTCACCTGGAGCATGCCACAGAGGCGATCGCTTCCAACGATGATCTGTACCGTCGCTTTGTTGACGATCCCTCGCCCGCACTGCGCGAAATCGTCGCCATGGATCTATTGAACAAAACCGCCAATCTGCTCAAGCTGGGACAAGCGGAGCAGGCCCTTACCGTCTTTGCAGAAATAGACCAGCGCTACGGACAGGATGAAGACCCCAAGCTGCGCGTGCATGTCGCCTCCAGCGTGTTCAAAAAAGGTCAGCTATGGGGTTACCTGGCCCGGGAGGACCAAGCCATGCAGGCATATGCCGATCTTGAACAGCGCTACGCGCACGACAACGTAGAGCAAATACGGTACATGGTCGCCGACAGCAGCGTTACGCGCGCCAAGCTACTGGCGGCCCGCGGGATGGACACGGAAGTCCAGGCGATTTACCAGACGATCATTCAGCGCTACGCGCACGACCCGGCGCCCGCCATGCGGCAATTGGTGGCATGGGTCAAGGCACAGCCGCCGGCGCCGGCCAGCGGCGCCTGAATCAGGAAGCCAGGTAGCCGCGCATCATGCGCACGGCGCTATCTGCAAACTGGTCCGGGCTGACATCGGCAGCCCGGTACTTCCAGCGTTTCACATACCAGTCCTGGAACATCGCCATGATGTGGGCGGCCTGCAGCTCCGGGCTGCCGGCCGGACGGTGCGGCAGCTGCGCGATCACGCCGGCGAACAAGGCCTGCACGTGCAGCTCCGACTCCTTGGCCGTGGTGCGCTGCGCCGATTGCAGCACGCGCGAATCCATGAACACAAAATAAAACCACGGCTGCAAAATCTCGGACACGTAGATCGAGGCGCGCATCAGCGCTTCCAGCTGGTCGAGCGGCTCGGTGATGTCGTCGAACAGGCGCGGCATCTCCTGGGTAGCGTAACGCACCACGTCCTCGATCATCTCCGCCAGCTGGTCCTTGTTGCTGATGTAGCCGTACAGGCCGCCCATCGACAGGCCGGTCTCCTGGCACAGGTCGCGCAGGTTCATGGCGCGGAAGCCGACCTCGTTGGCCAGCTTGAAGGTGGCGCGGAAGATACGCTCCAGGTTTTCCAGCGCCGGCTTGCGGCGCTTGACGGTGATGCGTTCCGCGTTGTGGTCGAGCAGATATGCCCAGATATTGACGCCGTCCAGCGGCGTCATCCCCTGAAATTGTTGGAAGTCGAATCGCGACGGCAAAGTAGTCTCTTTATTTGAGTTTTGGTCTCGATTATAGCGCAGGAAAACAACTGGGATCAGAGCCCCATCAGATTGGCTCCCAGGGCCTAGCGTGCGGACTGCAAGGCCGGCGGCACGATGCTACATTTTGCTGACCGGGGAAATACCCGGACTTCAAAAATACACTCGGAGACTTCAATGAAAAAACGCGTCTGGAAGTACCTCGCACTCTGCCTGATCGCCCTGACCTCCCTGCCCGCGCCGTCCTGGGCGAGCGGCTACACGCAAACCAAATATCCGATCGTACTGGTGCACGGCCTGTTCGGCTTCGACAACATCGGCCCGGTCGACTACTTTTACGGCATCGCGTCGGGGTTGCGCAGCGGCGGCGCCAACGTGTATGTGACGTCGGTGTCGGCCGCCAACAGCACCGAGGTGCGCGGCGAGCAGTTGCTGGTGCAGGTCAAGCAGATCCTGGCCGCGACCGGCGCTTCCAAGGTCAACTTGATCGGCCATAGCCACGGCGGCCCCACCGCGCGCTATGTGGCGTCGGTGCGGCCGGACCTGGTGGCGTCGGTCAGCAGCGTCGGTGGCGTCAACAAGGGTTCCAGGGTGGCCGATGTGCTGATCGGCGCGGTGCCGGACGTGACCTACAGCCTGGCCAACGCGGTATCCGGTTTTATCAGCTTCCTGTCCGGCAGCCCGACCTTGCCGCAGAACGCGCGCGCGGCGGCCACCTCGCTGAGCACCGCCGGCACGCTGGCCTTCAACAGCAGCCATCCCGAAGGCGTGCCGACGTCGGCCTGCGGCGAGGGCGACTACCAGGTGCGCGGCGTGTACTACTTCTCGTGGAGCGGCGCCCAGCCCTACACCAATCTGCTGGACGTCAGCGATCCGGTGCTGGCCCTGACGGCGATCGCCTTCAACGGCGCCAAGAACGATGGCCTGGTCAGCAGCTGCTCCAGCCACCTGGGCCGCGTGATCCGCGACGACTACGCGATGAACCATCTGGACGAAGTCAATCAGCTGGTGGGCATCACCAACCTGTTCGAGACCAGCCCGGTGACCATCTTCCGCCAGCAGGCAAATCGCCTGCAGGGACTGGGGCTGTAAGGAGCGCATGATGAGCACAAACGCAAAACTGCTGCGCTTCGGCGCGCTGGCCGCCGTGGTCGGCGTCGGGCTGTATCTGGCGCTGCCGCGCAGCGAGGCGCCGCGGGCCCGTGCCGCCGATCCCGACTATTTTGCGTTTGTGCCGTCGATGATCGGCACGCGCCCCGACGGCGATGTGCGCCAGACCACAGCGGACAAGCTGACCGTCAACGCGGAGCTGGCCTACCTGTTCGACTACTACCTGGCGGGACTGGGCGAGAAACCGCTGGAGGCGATCCGCATGGAGATCGGCCGCGAGCTGGATCGCCGCCTGAGCACCGCGCCGGCGGCGCAGGCCAAGCGCCTATTGGACGCCTACCTGGCCTACAAGCGCGCGCTGGTCGACGAGGAACGCGCCTTGCCGGCCACGCTGGATGTGGCGCAGGGTGCGCGTCAGCGGCTGGAGGCCATGCAGCGCTTGCGCCGCTCGTACTTCACCGAAGCCGAGGCCGAGGGACTGTTCAGCGCCAGCGACGCTTACGATCTGGATGCAGTGGCGCGGCTGGAGATCAACGCCGACAAGCGCTTGACCGATGCGCAGCGCAAGGACCGCATCGCCGCGTTGGATGCGCGCATGCCGCAACAGGCGCGCGACGAGCGCGACGCGCCGACCAAAGTGCTGAGGCTGGAGGAAGCTGTGGCGAAGGCGCGCGCACAAGGCATGGGCGACAACGAGATCTACCGCCTGCGTTCCGCCGCGTTGTCGCCGGAAGCGGCGGCCCGTCTGGCCGATGTCGACATCGAGGAAGCCGACTGGCGTCACCGCATCGCCGTCTATCTGGCGCAGCGCCAGCAGCTGCCTGCGAGCGCGGACCCGGCCTCGCTGCAGAAACTGCGTGATTCCATTTTCTCCGCCGACGAGCAGAAGCGCCTGGGCGCCTATGAGCAGACTAGTGCACGTAGCGAGCAATAAAATATACGCCAGCTACCAACAGCGATGCAAAGCCATAGATTTTCCACGCCAGACTTTGAAGAATCTTATGCAGTTCGATCTCCTGCTGAGCGAATGAAGCGTTGAATTCGTCGCGCTGCTTGCTCAACGCCGCGTTGAATTCGTCGCGCTGCTTGTTCAACGCCGCGTTGAATTCGTCACGCTGCTTGCTCAACGCCGCGTTGAATTCGTCGCGCAGCTTGCTCAACGCCACACTGAGCTCTTCGCGCTGTTTGATCAACGCCACACTGAGCTCCTCACGTTGCTTGATCAACGCCACACTGAATTCTTCGTGCAGCTGTCCCAATGCAGCGTTGAAATCGACGCGCTGATTCGACAGCGCTGTCCCGACCTCATCGCGCAACTTGCCGATTGCGGCGTAGACCTCAAGCTTGTGGTCGTTAAATGCGGCAGTGACACGATCAAAGCCCGCGTGCATTTCGGCTCTTAAAGCTTGCAAGTCATCACGCGTGGCAAAATTGTTTTGCATAACAGCCACTTCCGTCTCCAGCGCCGCGAGGCGCACCTCAATTTTTTCATCATAGGCACGATACGGCGTGTTTTCAACTTGAGTTCCTTCAATGTTAGCTGGCATGGCAGCCTCTCGAATATCTTGAAAACCCCCACGCTAGCGCCTGCACGCCATCCGCGTTTTGCGATGCATCATAAATAAAAAAAGCGGCCCGAAGGCCGCCTGACTTTGCTGCTGCGCCAGATAGTGGCTTACTTTATTGTTAGAACTCTTCCCAGTCGTCGCCCGCCACGGTGGCCGCCTGACGCGCCGGGGCCTTGGCTGCCGCGGCCTTCAACGCCGGACGCGCGACCGGCGCCGCGACGGCAACCCGCGCCGGCACTGCGGCCACGCGGATCTGCCGCCGCGCCATCGCCTGCGGACGCGGCGCCGCTGCCTGGTCCAGCCTGAACACGCTGACCACTTCCGCCAATGCCGCCGCCTGCTCCTGCAACGAGGCCGCCGCCGCTGCCGCTTCTTCCACCAGCGCCGCGTTCTGCTGCGTCACCGTGTCCATCTGGCCCACCGCCATGTTGATCTGATCGATGCCCACGCTCTGCTCCTGCGTCGCTAGCGTGATCTCGCCCATGATGTCGGTCACACGCTGCACGCTGGAGACGATTTCGCTCATCGTCGAACCGGCCTCCGCCACCAGCTTGCTGCCGGCGCCGACCTTGTCGACCGAATCGCCGATCAATTCCTTGATCTCCTTGGCGGCCGTGGCGGAACGCTGCGCCAGGTTGCGCACTTCCGACGCCACCACCGCAAAGCCGCGTCCCTGCTCGCCCGCCCGCGCCGCCTCCACCGCCGCGTTCAGCGCCAGGATGTTGGTCTGGAACGCGATCCCGTCGATCACGCTGATGATGTCGACAATCTTGGACGACGAGGCGTTGATCGACTCCATCGTGTCCACCACGCGCGCCACCACATCGCCGCCGCGCACCGCCACGCCGGACGCCGACGCCGCCAGCTGGTTGGCCTGGCGCGCGTTGTCCGCATTCTGCCGCACGGTCGACGTCAGCTCCTCCATCGACGACGCGGTCTCCTCCAGCGAACTGGCCTGCTCCTCGGTGCGCGAGGACAGATCCAGGTTGCCGCTGGCGATCTGCGTCGACGCCGCCGCTATCGTCTCGGTCCCGCCGCGCACCTGGCCGACGATGCGTATCAGGCTGGTGTTCATGTCCTTCAGCGCCTGCAGCAGCTGGCCGGTTTCCTCGGTGGTCCCGACCTCGATCCGGCTGGTCAAGTCGCCCGACGCCACCGTCTGCGCCACCCGCACCGCCTCATTGATCGGCGTGGTGATCGCCGCCGTGATGTAGGCCGCGCAGCCGATCGCCACCAGCGCCGCGATCACGCCCGACGCCACCATCGCCCATTCGGCGCGCGAGATCGCCGCCGCGCCCTCTTCCACACTGGTGGCCGCGATGTCTTCGTTGAGTTTTTCTATCTTCATCAGCGTCGCCTCGGCCGTCAGGAACAAGGGCCGCGACAGCTGGTACTGCGCATAGAAATCGACAAACAAATCCTTCTGCTTTTGCTCGTCCTTGTTGCCGGCCATGGCGCCGACGATGGCGCCGATCTTGTCGTCCACCGTTTTCCACGCCGCCCATTCGCCGGTGAACTGCTTCCACAGCACCGCTTCCTCGGCCGTTTGCGGCAGCGGCTCGTAGCGCTTCCAGCCGGTATCGATATTGGCCCAGGCTTTCTTGCGCAGCTCCTGCGCTTCGCTGAATTTATCCTGCGAGTGATAGTCGTTTTCGTAGACCGCCGTGTACAGCGTGGCCGCCGCCACCGCCGTCTGGCCCTCGCTCATCGTCAGCAAGCCCTGGACCGACGGCAGCCGCACCACACCGATTTCATTGACGGCGTCGCCCACCTTGACGATGCCGGCGTAGCCCGCCGCGCCCACCACCAACAGCGCCAGCATCATGATCGCCACCAGCACGGCGAGCTTCCACTTGATGAGTAAATTCTTGAACATCCAGTACCTCTTGAGCTCGTTAAATCGGCGAGAGAACGTTTAACAATTCCCCAAGGCACAATATGCTGCCCGGCCATGGCAGCGTCAACCAGATTCGTCCAGTGTGTGGTGCCATGCTCACAGATGTAGGTTAAGCTTGCGGTTTTTACACCACCTCAAGCAAACATGGAACCACTAGACATCGTCGACACCCAGAACGACACCCCCGCCAGCGGCCGCAAGCTCAATGCCGCCGTTGCCATCACCGTCGCACTGCTGGCCACCTTCATGGGCATCTGCAAGGTCAAGGACGACAACATCAACCAGAGCATGCAGCAGGCGCAGGCCAACCGGGTCGATCACTGGGCCTTCTACCAGGCCCGCAACGTGCGCGAGGAGGTCGCCAAGTCGACCGTGGTGCAACTGCGCCTTGCCGCGGCGGGCAAGCCGGCGGCCGAGCAGGCTGCCTACCAGGAAGCGATCAAACAGTACGAGAAGGTGGCCCAGGACCAGGACAGCAAGAAGGCCGAAGCCAAGGCCCAGGCCGAGCTGGACCAGAAAACCTACGACGCCGCCAATTTCAAGGACGATCAGTTCGACCTGTCGGACGCGCTGCTGGCCATCGCCATCTCGCTGCTGGCCGTCACCGCGCTGACCCAGTTGTGGGCGCTGTACTTCACGGCGTTGGTGCCGACCGCGTTTGGCGTGCTGATGGGGCTATCGGGCCTGGCCGGCTGGGGCCTGCACCCGGATGCGCTGATCGCGCTGTTGTCCTGACGCCGGCGGCCGGCGTTCAACCGCCGATCACGCGGTTGCGGCCGGTGCGCTTGGCTTCGTACATGGCGGCGTCGCCGGCGGAAATCAGGGCGATCAAGTCATAGCCGTGCTCGTCCGACGAGACCACGCCGACGCTGGCCGTGTAGCGCACCGACAGCGCATCGATCTCCACCAGTTCCAGCTCGATGCGCGCGCGCAGGCGCTCGGCCACCTTGACCGCGGCCGCAAGATCGGAGCCGTCCAGCACCAGCACGAACTCCTCGCCGCCGAAGCGCGCCAGCAAGTCGTAGGGCCGCAGTTCCAGCTTCAGGATCCCCGCCAGATGGCGCAGCACCTCGTCGCCGACCGGATGGCCGTAGGTATCGTTGATGGTCTTGAAGAAGTCGACGTCGATCATGATCACGGCCAGACTGCGGCGCCCGCGCTGCGCGCGCAGGGCCACCCGTTTGCCATGGATTTCCAGGCCGGCCCGGTTCAGCGCCCCGGTCAGCGCATCGAGCGTCGACAGGCGCCGCAGCCGTTCGGCGTAGCGCCACATCACCATCAGGATCAGGCCGAACGCGATGCAGACTTGGGCCAGCGGGATCACCAGCATGCTCGCCCCCATCACCAGTGAACTCGGCACGTCGGCCGGATCGCCATGGAACAGCATGTGCACGCCGCGCAGGAACAGCGCCAGACCCAGCACGGTAAATCCGATGACGCTGATGATCATGCCGCGCCAGCCGCCGTGGCGCGCGATGGTGACGGCGCACAGCCAGTTCAGCAACGCAAAATAGAAACCGCTGAAGCACAGCCGCGCCCGCAAGCTGGGCACGATCAGGCTGAAGTAGGATGAGACCAGCAGCGCCAGCACCGTGATGACGGCCACGCCGCGCCAGCTCAGCGTATCGGAACAATGCACGCGCAGGCCGCGCAGCACCAGCCCCAGGCCGAAGGCGATCACGCCGTAGCCGACCACCATATTCAGGATGACCGGCAGGCCATCGAGGTTGGTCATGGCCAGGCCGACCGACACCAGCAGATTGCCCAGCGCCCACCAGCGCAACTCGGGCGGGCTGCCGGTGTAGCAGGCGGAGGCGACCAGCAGCGCCGTCGTCAACAGCGTGACGCAGACCTGTACCAACAATAGAGTGTCGAGATTGAGCACGCCGGATTCCGCCTGGTGGATGCCTCAATGTATCCCAGCGCAAGGCCAGTGGCAATCGCACATGCAAAAAAGAAACAAAAAAAGCTGCCGAGGCAGCTTTTTTCGCGACGCCGGCCGCTATCAGGCCTTGCGGCGGCGTGCCACCACGCCCATCAGCGCCAGGCCGCCCAGCAGCATGGCATAGGTTTCCGGTTCCGGCACCGGGGTGGCGACGTAGCCCTTGAACGGTTCATAGCCGATCTCGACCGCGCTGACCAGCGCCCTGGCCACCACGCTGCCCTCCAGGTGACCGGCGCCGGACAGCACGCCGTTGTTGGCCAGCACCGAACCCCAGACAAAAGTGTTGATCTTGACGTCGGTGGCATTGTTCAGGTTGAACAGCACGTTGGCGCGCAGGTGCTCCAGCTGGCCGTCCTGGCCGCCGCCGAAGACCACGTCGCCCGTGCCGGTGACATTGATGAGCACGGTGGCGCCGTCTTTCACGTTGCTCAGCGTCAAGTTGGTCAGGTCACGGGTGTTGACGTTGAACACTTGCAGGCCGGTCGTATTGTTGCCCACCAGTTCGATGCCACCGTTGGCGAAGTTGACCGTGCCATTGGCGGCCTGGCTGTTCAGCGTGCTCGACAAGGCGGTCAGCTGGGTCTTGGCCGCGCCAAAGTCGGTGTAGGTCGAAATATCGGCCTTCTGCAGATTCAGGTAGGACGACGACGCGTTAATGCTGCCGTACACGCCGTAGCCATTGTAGTTCTTGGTGTATTCGGTAATCGGGCCGATGGAGGCGTTGGTGTCCACATTGGTCAGCGGCGCGGCGTAAATGTCGCCGCCATTGAGCCGGACGTAGCTGCCCACGACCAGGCTGGGCGCGGTCACGCCGAACGGCGTGCGGTAGCCTATCGATGCGCCCGAGGTGATGGCGTAGCCGCCGACGGCCATGCGGCCTTCGATATCGGTGAAGTTGGTGGCGTTGCCGTAGAAATAGGCGCTAAAGTCCGACGCCGGACCCAGGTTGAAACTTGGCGCCGCGGCTTGGGCGCTGCACAGGGCGGCTGCGCCCAGCACCAGCGGCAAAATACGGTGCATCAAAGTGGAAATGGTCATGGTATGTAATTGGTATGTTCGTTAAGAAACGGAGGAACCCCGCAAGCAAGGGCTGAATTATATCTCATTAACAACAAAAATAACATAATTGATAATGAAAATATTCATACAATATGACCAATACAGTACCAATAATATGCCGCACGCTATACGGGCGTATCGGTTAAAGTGATGCATATAGCAACCTTCAGCAACCCAACGACAAGACCATGGCCTATCCTATCGAGCACAAACTGGTGATCGGCATCGCCTCCAGCGCGCTGTTTGACCTGACCGAATCGCACAAGATCTACCTGGAAGGCGGCGCCGAGGAGTACCGCAAGTACCAGGAACAGCATATCGACGTCATCCTCGGCAAGGGCGTGGCCTTCCCCTTCATCCGCCGCTTCCTCAACATCAACAAGCACTACGCCCAGTCGGCGCCGGTGGAAGTGGTGCTGATGTCGCGCAATTCGCCGGAAACCGGGTTGCGGGTGATGAATTCCATCGCCCACTACGGGCTGGACATCTCGCGCGCTTGCTTCGTCACGGGCAAATCGCCGTACAGCTACCTGCCGGCCTTCAATACCTCTTTGTTCCTGAGCGCCAACGAGGAGGATGTCCGCAACGCGCTGGAGGCCAATTATCCGGCCGGCCTGGTGCTGCCCTCGCGCACCGAGGACGATGACGACGAGGAATTGCGGGTCGCCTTCGACTTCGACGGCGTGATCGCCGACGACGAATCGGAGACCGTCTTCAAGCGCAACAACGACGTCGACGAGTTCCACGCGCACGAGCGCGAACGGGTCGCCATCCCCCATCAGCCCGGCCCGCTGGCCGACCTGTTCCAGAAGCTGTCGCTGATGCAGCGGCTGGAGGAGCGCGCCCAGCGCCGCGATCCGTCGTACAAGCGCATTCTGCGCATCGCCATCATCACGGCCCGCAGCGCGCCGTCGCACGAGCGCGTGGTCACCACGCTGAAGAGCTGGGGCGTGTCCGCCAACGAGACGTTTTTCCTGGGCGGCATGGAGAAAGCACGGGTGCTGGGCATCTTCAAGCCGCATATCTTCTTCGACGACCAGCTCAGCCACCTGAAGTCGGCCGGCGGCAATATACCGATGGTCCATGTGCCGTTCGGCATAGCCAACCGGGTGCCCAAGCCGGAGTGAGCGGAGTTGGGGGCAGACCGGCGGGCGGGCGGTGCTTCGTCTATAATGTCGGCAGCGGCATTGCCCCTCTGGCGGTGCGCCTTAACCGTTGAATGTGTGTTGTGTCCCTGGTCTTAAAAAACTCCCTACCAAAACCCGGCACCCGCTTCGCCCTGCCTGCGCTGCACGGCTCGTCGGACGCCTACGCATTGGCGCTTGCCGCGCTCGAACTCAAATCCCAGGGCCAGATGCTGGCCGTGATCGTCGCCAACGCCAGCGACGGCCAACGCCTGCTGGACGAGATCCCGTGGTTCGGCGGCGACCAGCTGCGCTGCCATCTGCTGCCGGACTGGGAAACCCTGCCCTACGACGCCTTCTCGCCGCACCAGGACCTGGTGTCCGAGCGCCTGGCCACGCTGCACGAAATCTCCAGCGGCCAGTGCGACGTGATGCTGGTGCCGGCCACCACCGCGCTGGTGCGCATGGCGCCGCCGTCCTTCCTGGCGGCCTACACATTCTTCTTCAAAAAAGGCGAGTCGCTCGATGAAGCGCGCCTGAAGGCGCAGCTGACGCTGGCCGGCTACACCCACGTGGCGCAGGTGATGTCGCCCGGCGAATACTCGGTGCGCGGCGGTTTGATCGACCTGTTCCCGATGGGTTCCGCCCTGCCCTACCGGCTCGACCTGTTCGGCGACACCATCGAAACCATCCGCACCTTCGACGCCGACACCCAGCGTTCGCTGTACCCGGTCAACGAGGTACGGCTGCTGCCCGGCCGCGAGTTCCCGATGGACGAAGCGGCGCGCACCACCTTCCGCAACCGCTGGCGCGAGCAATTCGAGGGCGATCCTTCGCGCTCGGTGGTGTACAAGGATATCAAGAGCGGCATCGCCTCGGCCGGTATCGAGTACTACCTGCCGCTGTTCTTCGAAGAGACGGCCACGCTGTTCGACTACCTGCCGCAAGGCGCGGCGCTGGCCCTGGTGGGCGACATCGACGCCGCCATCAAGCGCTTCTGGACCGACACCGGCTCGCGCTACCGCTTCCTGAAGTCGGACCGCGATCGCCCCATCATGGCGCCGGAAGCCTTGTTCCTGTCGGACGAACAGTTCTTCACGCTGGCCAAGCCCTACGGCCGCCTGGTCATCTCGAAGGACGCCAAGGATGACAAGCTCGGCGCCTCCGAGCTGTCGGCGCCGGTGCCCAACATCGCCGTCAACCGCCACAGCGAAGACCCGCTGACCAATCTGCGCGCCTACCTGCTGCCGGCCGGCCGCCGCGTGATGATCTGCGCCGAAACCAACGGCCGCCGCGAAACGCTGCAGCAGTACTTCACCGAATACGACCTGACGCTGACGCCGGTCGAAGGCTACGAAGGCTTCGCCACCTCCAGTGCGAAGCTGATGCTGGGCGTGGCGCCGCTGCACGCCGGCTTCGAGCTGTCGACGCCGGACGAGAATCTAATTTTCATCACCGAGACCGAGCTGTATGCCGGCTCCGGCCGCCGCGTCGGCAAGAAGAAGCAGGAAGCCGTCACCCAGGTCGAATCGATGGTGCGCGACCTGTCGGAGCTGAAGATCGGCGATCCGGTGGTGCACATCAACCACGGCATCGGGCGCTACATGGGCCTGACCAGCATGGACCTGGGCGAAGGCGAAACCGAATTCCTGCACCTGGAATACGCCAAGGACACCAAGCTGTATGTGCCGGTGTCGCAGCTGCACGTGATCTCGCGCTACTCCGGCGCCTCGCCGGAAGACGCGCCGCTGCATGCGCTGGGTTCGGGCGCATGGGAGAAAGCCAAGCGCCGCGCCGCCGAACAGGTGCGCGACACCGCCGCCGAGCTCTTGAACCTGTACGCCCGCCGCGCGCTGCGCCAGGGCCACGCCTTCGAATATTCGGCGCACGACTACGAGCGCTTCGCCGACAGCTTCGGCTTCGACGAAACACCGGACCAGCAGGAAGCGATCAACAACGTCATTAAGGATATGACCTCGGGCAAACCGATGGACCGGCTGGTGTGCGGCGACGTCGGCTTCGGCAAGACCGAAGTGGCGCTGCGCGCCGCCTTCATCGCCGTCATGGGTGGCAAGCAGGTGGCGATCCTGGCGCCGACCACGCTGCTGGCCGAGCAGCACGCGCAGACCTTCGCCGACCGCTTCGCCGACTGGCCGGTGCGCATCGCCGAAATGTCGCGCTTCCGCACCGGCAAAGAGATCACGCAGGCGATCAAGGGCATGGCCGACGGCACGCTGGACATCGTCATCGGCACCCACAAGCTGCTGTCGGACGACGTCAAGTTCACCCGCCTTGGCCTGGTCATCATCGACGAGGAACACCGCTTCGGCGTGCGCCAGAAGGAAACCCTGAAATCGCTGCGCGCCGAAGTCGACGTGCTGACGCTGACCGCCACGCCTATCCCGCGCACGCTGGGCATGGCGCTGGAAGGCCTGCGCGACTTCTCCGTCATCGCCACCGCGCCGCAAAAGCGCCTGGCGATCAAGACCTTCGTGCGCAGCGAGGGTGAATCCATCATCCGCGAAGCCTGCCTGCGCGAATTGAAGCGCGGCGGCCAGGTCTACTTCCTGCACAACGAGGTCGAGACCATCCAGAACCGCATGGCGATGCTGACCGAGCTGCTGCCGGAGGCACGCATCGCCGTGGCGCACGGCCAGATGCACGAACGAGACCTGGAAAAAGTGATGCGCGACTTCGTGGCCCAGCGCTACAACATCCTGCTGTGCACCACGATTATCGAAACCGGCATCGATGTGCCGACGGCGAACACCATCATCATGCACCGCGCCGACAAGTTCGGCCTGGCGCAGCTGCACCAGCTGCGCGGCCGGGTCGGCCGTTCGCACCACCAGGCCTACGCCTACCTGCTGGTGACCGACGTGCAGTCGCTGACCAAACAGGCGCAGCGCCGCCTGGACGCGATCCAGCAGATGGAAGAACTGGGCAGCGGCTTCTATCTGGCGATGCACGACCTGGAGATCCGCGGCGCCGGCGAAGTCCTGGGCGACAACCAGTCCGGCGAGATGACCGAGATCGGCTTCCAGCTGTACTCGGACATGCTCAACGAGGCGGTGCGTTCGCTCAAGGCCGGCAAGGAGCCGGACCTGGCGGCGCCGCTGGCCACCACCACCGAGATCAACCTGCATGTGCCGGCGCTGCTGCCGGCCGATTTCTGCGGCGATGTGCACGAACGGCTATCTATTTACAAGCGCATGGCCAACTGCAGCGTCCAGGACAAGATCGACGACATGCAGGAAGAGATGATCGACCGTTTCGGCAAGCTGCCGGACCCCGTCAAGGCCCTGATCGAAACCCACCGCTTGCGCATCGCCGCCAAGACCGTGGGCATCGTCAAGATCGACGCCCATGGCGAAGCGGCCACCTTGCAGTTCATGGCCAAGCCGCCGATCGACCCGATGCGCATTATCGAGTTGATACAGAAGAACCGCCAGATCAAGCTCAATGGCCAGGACAAACTGAAGATCACCGCCGCCATGCCCGACCTGGCGGCGCGTGTCGCCCAGATCAAAGGTGCGATCAAACAGTTGACCGCTTGAGCCTAAACACGTAACTTGGGCGCTTAGCCCAAAAAACGCTATACGCATTTATGAAGACTGCAAAAAATACTATGAATCTTGTGCTGCAAGGGTTGGACGACTGCAAGGCCAGACTGGAACGCATCGCGGCGCTGACGGCGCCGAAAAACATCACCTGGTTGAACGAACGCGCATTGCGCTGCGAAGGCATCAGCTTCTCGCCGGCGCTGCGCCAGACCATCGAAGTGGCGGCGCAAGCGGCCCAGCTGGACGCCACCTATTCCATCGGCATGCACAAGATGAGCGAATTCAAGCTCGTCGCGATGGACATGGATTCAACACTGATCACCATCGAATGCATCGACGAAATCGCCGACATGCAGGGCCTCAAGCCACAGGTCTCCGAGATCACCGAGGCGGCGATGCGTGGCGAGCTCGATTTCTCAGAGAGCCTGAAGCGCCGCGTGGCGTTGCTGGAGGGCCTGGAGGCGTCGGCGCTGGAGCGCGTGTATGACGAGCGCCTGCAGCTGTCGCCGGGCGCGGAGACCATGCTCAAGGCGGTGCAGCAGGCTGGATTGAAAACGCTGCTGGTGTCGGGCGGCTTCACCTTCTTCACTTCGCGATTGAAAGAGCGCCTGGGCCTGGACTACACCCACGCCAACGAGCTGGAAATCGTCGACGGCCGCCTGACCGGCCGCGTGGTCGGCGGCATCGTCGATGCGGAAGAAAAGAAGCGCACCGTGGAACGCGTGTGCGCGGAGCTGGGCATCGAGCCATCGCAAGCCATCGTCATGGGCGACGGCGCCAATGATTTGAAGATGATGAGCATCTCCGGCATGTCGGTGGCGTTCCGCGCCAAGCCGGTGGTGCGCGAGCAGGCCAACGTGGCGCTCAACTTCGTCGGCCTGGACGGCATCCTTCCGCTGCTGACCTGACAGGCAGGCGCCGGCTCAATCCTGCCGGCGCGCCACCTGCTCCGGCCCCCGCAGGCGAACGCCGGCGACGTTGCCATTGTCGCGCTGATCGAACTCCACGCGCAGCCCGCCCCAGCGGGTGATGAATACGCTCTTGCCGGCCGGCTCCAGTTCGACCTCCGGACCGTTGTTCATCTGCACAAACAGTTTCTTGCGGTGCTGGGTGACCGTCAAGGTCCGGCCGTCGGCCAGATCGTACTGCCCCTTAAATTCTTGCAAGTCAGTCTCCTGCAACGGCTTCTCGGCCGCGCCCGCGACGCCGGGAATGCAGCAGCCCAGCAGCAATGCCCACACAAAAGTACGCATGATATTTCCCATCCAGGTAGATATCGCCATCGCTCACAATGTGGATGGCAATGCCTGCACTCTAGACAAAATAACCAGCTTTTGCGCGGGACATCAGATAAACGGCGGCTACCGCCGGACGAACGGTTGTTATGCGGGGATGAAGGGTCAGGCGACGGCGGCCAGGTGGGCGCGCAAACGGCGCCTACCCGACGGAATCCCCGTCGATCCGCACGATGTCGATGCCAAAACGCGTGGATGAATAAATGATTTTTCCGATTCTTTCGTAGAACGGCCGGCTCTCATCCGGCTCATCGTCGCGCACCGTTTTCAGCTCGATGCGTTCGATCTGGTGCGCAGCCAAGAAGTCCAGCAGCTCGTCGGCGGTCTCCAGGCGCGCGCCCAGGACTTCGATCACCCGGGCTCCCACAACCACCAGCGTTGCGGGCGCCGAGGCCGCCCCTGCCTTGTCATTTTTTGTCATATCGTCGAGGTTAAATACAAAAGTCAGCGACGATGGCGGCGCCGCCATGCCAGTCGAAACCCATCGCCGTCAACCTTCCAACTTTTTGGTCAGCGCATAGCGCGCCCCGCCGGGCGGGAAATCGGCGAGGCGGCTGAACACGGTGTAGCCCAGCTTTTCATAGAACGGCAGGGCCTGGAAGCTGAGCGTCTCGACGAAGGCATTCTGCACGCCGCGCCGCAAGCCTTCCCGTTCGGCGATCGCCATCAACTCGCTGCCGTAGCCCAGGCCGCGCACACTGTCGTCCAGCCACACCACCTGGATTTGCAGCCATCCAAGATAGGTGGCGCCCAGCAGGCCGCCAACCAGCTTGCCGTCGTCGTCCTTGACGGTGGCGACCAGGTAGTTGGGCGTTTCCCCATTGGCCTGCTCGGCGTTGTATGCGGTCAGGCCTTTGACCAGCGCCTGCATGTCGCCGCCATCGGGCGACTCTTCCAGTTTGATGATATGTGCGCTCATGGCCTGGTCATTGAGGTTTGGTGGGACGAATGCCGGTGTACTGCGCCGAAGCGAGCTTCCACTTGCCGCCCTCGTTCACGGCGACGTAGCCGGCGCGCAGCGCGAAGTTGCGCTTCTCCGCATTCACGGTCACGCTGCCGGACAGCTTGACGACCACGGTGCCGGTGTTGCCGAACATCTGGATCGCCGGCTCGGACACTTCCATCGTCGGCGCTTCACGCTTGTTGGCGGGCAGGTAGAAGCCCAGCACCTTCTCGCGCGGGTCCACCTCGCCGAGCGGCGACACCTCATAAAAGTCGCGGGTGACGATGGCGTCGATCTTCGATGGTTCGAAATCGCGCTGCGCCTCGGTATAGCTTTGCACCAGTTTGAGCAGCTGCTGCGGCGCGCTTTCCTGCGCATGCAGCTGCGCCGCAGCGAGCGCGATCGTCGCCAGCAAAACAGATTTGAAGTTCATA
This sequence comes from Duganella sp. GW821-FHT07G03, assembly GCF_059418605.1. NCBI lineage: Bacteria > Pseudomonadati > Pseudomonadota > Betaproteobacteria > Burkholderiales > Oxalobacteraceae > Duganella > Duganella sp. GW821-FHT07G03. The sequence continues at coordinate 34,014 of NZ_JBWKQE010000034.1, read as the reverse complement.
CGGTCTCCTTATTGGCCGGCGGCCGGACTGTCATCGGCGGGCGCCGCTTCGTCCACGCGCGGCAGGCGCATATTGCGACCGCCTTGCAGCAGCGTTACCGCATCCACCTTGCCGGCCGCATCGCGATGCAGCTCAAGCTGCGCATCGACCTTGCGCAGGAATAGCTTGTCCGTCGACTCGGCATAAATCGGCAGCGACGCCTGGCCTTGCAACTGGGTCGTCATGCCGCCGTTGCTGGTGCGCAGCCACAGGCGGCGGCCGTCCGCCATTGTGTAGGTGCCAGCGATGGCGGCCATCTGCTCGGCCGACAGGACGATGTCCTTGCGCTCCGCCGGCAGCACGTAGTTGCCGCCGTGCGCGGTGGCGGTCAACGCGGCGGTCAGCGATTCCAGCTGGCTGCCTTCGACATTACTGAGCACGATCACACTGACCTTGTCGGCCATGCGGTAGCGCACCTCGGTGGCGAAACCTTCGATGCCGCCGCCGTGGCCCACTTCCTTGCCGCCGTCCTTCTGCTGGATGCCCAGGCCGAAACCATAGCCGGAGTGGTAAGGGGTGGTCATCGCCTCCAGCGACGCCGGCGACAGCAGCTTGCCTTCATACAGGCCGCGCTGCCAGCGCAGCAGGTCGCCGGTGGTCGAGTACAGCGCGCCGGCGGCGTGCGGGATGCTCATGTTGATAAAGCCGGCGTTTCTCATGCCGTCCTTGCCGCGCGCATAACCGGCGGCGCGGTTCGGCAGCACGTTGGCGTTCCAGTCGTAGCCGCTGTCCTTCATGCCGAGGGGTTCAAAAATATTCTGGCGCACGAAGGCGTCGTAGGTCTGGCCGCTGACCTTTTCGATCAATGCGCCCAGCAGCACATAGCCGGTATTGCTGTAGTTGAAGCGGGAGCCGGATTCAAACTCCAGCGGCTTGTCGCGCACCAGCGCCACGGATTCCTCCGGCTTCTTGGTGAACGGCTCGATCGTCTGGTATTCCTTGGTCGACGTGAAATTGGCGATGCCCGAGGTATGGTTCAGCAGTTGGAAGATCGTCACCTTGCTCCACGCGGCAGGCAGGCCGCCGAGGTATTTGCTGACCGGATCGGAGACGGCGAGCTTGCCGCGCTCCTGCAACAGCAGCACGCTGGCCGCCGTGAACTGCTTGGTCACGGAGCCGAGGCGGAACTTGGTGCTCGGCGAATTGGGGATATTCCATTCCAGGTTGGCGGCGCCGTAGCCCTTGTCCAGCAAGACCTGGTCCCCCTTGGCCACCAGCACCGCACCGGAAAAATGATCCTGGGCGACGGCCTTGTCGACCAGCGTTTCGAGACGTTTCAGATCCTGCGCCTGCACGGCGCCCCCCAGCAGCACGGCCGTAGCCAAGCCCATGGACAGCATCCACTTGCGATGTTGCGACATATTTTTATCTCCCGATGCGGATCGCTCTCAATTGGCGATCAACCGGCGTATGCTGCCATCATCTTATTTTTTTCGCAATCGCTTTATTTCCCGCTCAGCGCGGCGATCAGGCCATCGGAGGCGTCTTCGATATAGTCCAGCACCATGTCGAAACCGCGGCCGCCGCCGTAGTACGGATCGGGCACCACCTCGGATGCGCTGCGGCGCGCGTGCGCCATGAACAGCCCCAGTTTATGCCGGTGCTGCGGCGGACAGGCCGCCTCCAGCAGCCGCAGATTATCGTGGTCCATCGCCAGCACATAATCGAAGGTTTCGAAATCGCTGGCCGCCACCTTGCGCGAACGCTGCGCCGACAAATCGTAGCCGCGGTTGGCGGCATGTTCCATCGAGCGCGCATCGGGCGGTTCGCCGACATGGTAGCCGTGGGTGCCGGCGGAATCGATGAGGAAGCGCTCGGCCAGGCCGGCCGCCGCGACGCGATGGCGAAACACGCCCTCCGCCGTCGGCGAGCGGCAGATATTGCCCATGCAGACAAACAGCACCGAAGTTTTTGCGGTCACGCCCACTCCTTATATAATCAACATGGTTGTATCTTATAGATTTTAAACCAAATGAGCCTCCCCAACGACCAGTCCCCGCGCGCCGAGTATGCGCGGCGCATGAACCGCGTGTTGAACTACATCGACACCCATCTGGACCAGCCGTTGGAACTGGCCCAGTTGGCCGACGTCGCCAACTTCTCGCGCTTCCACTTTCACCGCATCTTCCAGTCGTGGATGGGCGAAACCCTGGGCGACTACGCGCGCCGCCGGCGGCTGGAAAAAGCCGCGTTCCGCCTGAGCTGCACGCCACCCGTATCGGTGCTGGAAACGGCGCTGGCCACCGGCTTCGGCTCAGGCGAGGCCTTTGCGCGCGCCTTCAAGCTCAGGTTCGGCTGCACGCCGACCCAGTGGCGGCGCGACACCCGGCAGCGGCTGGCCTCGCAAGCGCTGGGCGGCAACCGCCGCGCTCAGAGCAATCTGGATCAGGTGTTGAGCAACTACGATCAGACGCCGCAAACCGGCATCGGCGACGATGACATCTCCAACCACGAATCAGGAGATTTCAAGATGGACGTTAAAGTGATTGATTTGCCCGCCGCGCGAGTCGCCTATCATCGCCACATCGGCCCTTACGGTCCCGGCATCGGCGCCTTCTGGCGCGGCACGGTGGCGCCATGGATACAGTCGCATGGCCTGGACCAGCAAGTGTGCTACGGTGTCAGCTACGACGACCCGAGCATCACGCCATCCGACAAGTGCCGCTACGACGCCTGCGTCACAGTGGCGGAGAACTTCACCGCCACCGGCTCAGCCGACATCGCCACCCTGCCCGGCGGCCGCTACGCCGTCGCCCATTTCGAAGGACAACCCGCCGAGATCAGCGACGCCTGGACCTGGATGACGCGCAACTGGCTGCCCTCCAGCGGCTTGCAGTGCGACGACCGCCCTTGCTTCGAAATGTTCAGGCCTGACCTGGCGATGGCCCCCAAGTCCTGCGCGATGGTACTGGACATCTGCATACCCGTTCGACCGCTATAAGGAGCAAGGCATGGTTCAGGTATGTGGCTGTCGCCTGGTCGACATTGACGACGCAGTACAGGGCGCGTTGCTGCCGTTGGCGCTGCTCTATCCCGCCGACGGCGTCGAAACGGCCGAACACTTCGGCCCCTATGCGGTGAACCTCGCCAGGGATGCGCCGCCGGCCGACGGCGCGCATCCGCTGGTGCTGATCTCGCACGGCAATGCCGGCACCCCGTGGGCCTACCGGCAAATGGCCAGGCACCTGGTGCAGGCCGGCTTTGTGGTGGCGCTGCCCGCGCATACCGGCAATACGCGCAACGACAACAGCCTGGCCGGCACCGCCGCCAACCTTGCCAACCGGCCGCGCCACATCACACTCGCCATCGATGCGGCGCTGGCCGACCCTGTCCTCAAACCCCATATCGCCGCAGACCGCGTGGCCGTCATCGGCCATTCGATCGGCGGCTATACGGCGCTGGCGGTGGCCGGCGGCCAGCCCTGGTTCGGCCCGCACGAAAGCAGGGACGGCCAGCCGCAGCCGGTGCCGGTGCAGGCCGACGCACGCGTGCGGGCACTGGTGCTGCTCAATCCCGCCACGTTCTGGTTCGTCGCCGGCTCGCTGCAAAGCGTGCGCGTGCCGATCCTGATGCGCACCGGCGAAAAGGACGACATCACGCCGGCTGAACATGCGCAGAAAATCATCGGCGGCGTGCCGGATGCGGCGCTGGTCGAGCACCGCGAGATAGCAGGCGCCGGCCACTTCGCTTTCATGAGCAAGTTCCCGCCGGAGATGACGCGGCCAAACTTCAAGCCGTCGCAAGACCCGCCAGGCTTCGACCGCGACGCCGTCCAGCCGGCGCTGTTCGCCGACATCACGGAATTCTTGCGGCGGACGCTGACCGCCAGCGGCGAAGTGTGATATTTTTCACATTATCCAATGTACGAGCGAGGGAACCACATGCAGCAAGAACTGAATTTTCCGCAGTTTGGCCGTGGCGGCAGCTCACGTCGTTCCAGCCTGGCGCTGATCGTCGCGCTGCATTTGCTGGTTGCCTGGTTCATGCTGCAAAAGGCCGGCAAGATCAGCCTCTTCGTCGTCGAAGCGCCCAGCCGGATCACGCAAGTCTCGATGTTCAGTTCCGGCGCGGGCTCCAGCACCGCAGCCGCCGTCGACATTCCGGTCAAGCCCATGCCAACACCGGCCTTACCCCGCTTGGACTTTGGACCAAGCTTCGCCGTCAAAGCGGAAGCCACCACGGAAGACGCAGCGGCGGTACACGCCAGCCCCACCTCGCAATCGAAATCCCAGGATGAGGCGCAAGGGTATGGCGTATCGACGGTTTCGGGCGCAGGTGCTGGCGCCGGTGCGGCACAAGGTAAAGGCGCAGGCAGCTCGGCAGGACCGGATGATTTCGAATCGTTGCCGGCGGCGGTGCTGGCGGTCGAATGCGACACGCCGAATTATCCGCTCGATGCCAGGAACAGAGGCCAGGAGGGCATGGCCCGCATGGCCTTGCGGATCGACGCGCAAGGCCACGTTGCCGAGTCGCGCATCATGAAATCAAGCCGTTCACTGGCGCTGGACCGCGCATCGCGCAACGCCATCGCCCTGTGCCGCTTCGTGCCACCGATGCAAAATGGCGTAGCGGTGGGCGGCTGGGTGTCGCTCAATTACATCTGGAAGCTGCGCGCAACCATAGGCGTCTTCCGCGACTCACCTTGACCCGGACGCCGGCTGCCATTCCCGCTTAACGCAACAGTCACTCCGTCGCCAGTATCACCCTCAGGGCATCGACCAGCTTCGCGCATTCCTCGTCCGTGCCGATGGAGATGCGCAGGAACTGGTCGATACGCGCTTGTTTGAAGTGGCGCACCAGGATCGCCCGCTCACGCAGGCCCGCCGCCAGCTGTGCCGCGTCGTGGCCGGGGTGGCGGGTGAAGATGAAATTGGCCGCCGACGGCAACACCTCGAAGCCCAGCGCCTGCATCTGCGCGGCCAGCCACCCGCGCGTGGCGATGATGGCTTGCGAGGTCCGCTCCATGTGGGGCAGATCGTCGAGCGCCGCCACCGCGCCGGCCTGCGCCACCTGCCCCAACGGGTAGCAGTTAAAGCTGTTCTTTACGCGCTCCAGGCCCGCGATCAGGTCGGGATGGCCGACGGCATAACCGACCCGCAATCCGGCCAGCGAACGCGATTTGGACAACGTCTGGATCACCAGCAGATTGTCATAGCGGTCCAGCAGCGCGATGGCGCTTTGGCCGCCGAAGTCGACATAGGCTTCGTCGATCACCACCACCTGCTCTGGATGGTCCGCCAGCAGCGCTTCGATCCGCTCCAGCGGTAGCGCAATGCCGGTCGGCGCGTTCGGATTGGCGATGATGATGGCGCCGCACGGCCGGCGATAATCCTCGACGTCGATTTCGAAGCGTTCGTTCAGCGGCACCTGCACTGCCGTGATGCCGTACAAGCTGCAATAGGTCGGATAAAAACTGTAGCTGATGTCCGGGCAGAGCAGCGGCAGCTCGTGCTTGAGCAAGGCGTGGAAGGTGTGCGCCAGCACCTCGTCCGAGCTGTTGCCGATGAAGACCTGCTCGCGCGCCAGGCCGAAGCGGCGCGCCACGGCATCCTTCACGACGGCGTTGCCGGGATCGGAGTACTTGCGCAGCTGGTCGCCGACGGCGGCCTGCATCGCCGCTATCACCTTGGGCGACGGGCCGTAGGGGTTCTCGTTGGTGTTGAGCTTGACCAGGCCAGGCATCTGCACCTGTTCGCCCGGCGTGTACGGCGTCAGTCCGTGGACCACATCGCTCCAGAAGCGGCTCATTGCAGTGCTCCCAGCGCGCGTTCGATATCCGCGATCAAATCGTTGACGTCCTCCAGGCCCACGTTGAAGCGCACCAGGATGCCCTGGTCCTGCCAGTCCTTGCGCATGTGCTGGATACGGTAAGGCATCACCAGGCTGTTGGCGCCGCCCCAGCTGTAGCCGATCTTGAAAAACTTGAGCGCGTCGATGAAGCGGTCGGTCTGCTCCTCGGTATAGCGCTCGTCGAACAGCACGGAGAACAGGCCGCCGGCGCCGCTGAAGTCGCGCTTCCAGATCTCGTGGCCGGGACAATCGGTGAAGGCCGGATGCAGCACCTTGGTGATTTCCGGGCGCGCCTGCAACCACGCGGCCAGCTTGCGCGCCGCCGCGTCGTGCGCGTCGAAGCGCAGACGCATGGTCGGCAGGCCGCGCGAGACCAGGTAGGCGTCGTCCGCGCCGACGCCCATGCCGAGCCGCATATGCGAGAGGCTGAGCTTTTCGTGCAATGCTGGATCGCGCGTGATGACGGCGCCCATCAGCACATCCGAGCCGCCGGACTGGTACTTGGTCAGCGCCTGCATGATGATGTCGACGCCCAGCTCGAAGCCGCGCAGCGCCAGGCCGGCCGACCAGGTGTTATCCAATGCGACCACCACGCCGCGCTCATGCGCCGCCTTGCAGATGGCCGGCAAGTCCGGCACTTCCATCGACACCGAACCCGGCGCCTCGGTCCAGATCAGCTTTGTGTTCGGCTGGATCAGCGCGGCGATGCCCTCGCCGATCAGCGGATCGTAGTAGCGCGCGGTGATGCCGTAATCGGCCGACAGCCAGCGCCCCAGCTCTCGGTTGGGGTTGTAGACGTTATCGGGCAACAGCACGTCGTCGCCGGCTTTGAGCAGCGCGAAGTCGACCATCGCGATGGCCGCCAGGCCGCTTGGCGCCAGCAGGCAGTACTTGCCGTCCTCGATCTCGGCCAGGCGCGCTTCCAGCGTAAAGGTGGTCGGCGTGCCGTGCAGGCCGTAGGTATAGGCGTTCTTCTCTTTCCAGTCGCCCGAACGCATGGCCGCCACGTTCTTGAACAGCACCGTCGAGGCGTGGTGGATGGCGCCGGGGAAAGCGGCAAAGCCTTCCGGGGCCTGGTAGTCGGTATGTACGAGTGCGGTCTGCGGGGATTTTTTGATAGTCATGACCTGATTATAAACGCTTTGCGCGATCAGATTTTACGCTGGCCGCGCCGCCCCCTGGCGCGCATCAGGTGCCAGCTGGGGTCAACAGCATTTGCTCCACTGCCGCCAACAGCTCGTCGTTCTCGAACGGCTTGCGTATCACGCCATGCGCCCCCAGCGTCAGCGCCGCCCGCAGGCGCTCCTCGGTGTCGGCGGACACCACTAGTGTCTTCGTCGGTGCTAAAAGCTCGGTGCGTTGCAGAAAACGCAGGACGTCCAGGCCATCCAGGCCGGGCATGCATAAATCCAAGGTCATCACCGACGGCTTAAATGTCGACAGCATGGCGCCCGCTTCGAATCCATTGGACGCGATCGCTGTTTCAAAGCCCGCTCCGCGCAGCACACGCTCGATCGCGCGCGCCATCGCCGGTTCGTCATCGGCGATCAGCACGCGCCTGGGCACGGCGTCCGCACGCGAACGGTCGGGGATGCCGTTTTCGCGCATGAAGCGATGCAGCTCGTCTGGCAGGACCCGGCGATCGCCTCTGCCCGGCAGTTTATACGCCTGCAATAAGCCGCGGTCTATCCAACGCAGTACGGTTCGAAAATTGACCCCGCAAATGCGTGCGGCCTCTCCTGTGGTCAATACGTCTTCCATGTGTCCATCCTATCTTTTACGTCATGTAAGTTCTTTTTCGCAGGATAGTCAGTTTGGTCGAAATTGGCAATCTGCATCACCGTCAGTCGACGGCAAGCATGTCGGGCATGATGCTCTCCAGTTGCAAGCGGAGTTCGAGGTGGCGCGGCTGGCCGGGCGCCATCCGGTCGATCAACGCCAGCACCTCGGCCGCCTCAGCCAACAGCCCCGGCTCGTAACCGCGCTTTTGTACATGCGAAATCAGTATCTGCGCGGTATTGAGCAAAACGCGCAGATTTCCCGGCAACTTCAGGCGCGCGGCGCGCATCCACTCAACCGCGTCTTCCAGCTTATCGGTCTTCCACAACAGCACCCCGCGATTCATGATGTCGGTCGCCTCCTTGCGCGCATTTTCGATCAGTTCGAGACCCTCCTCGCCCATCTGCGCGCACGCGAAGACCTTCTCCACCGCGTCGCGCACGCTCTTGTCGTCATCGTTGTTCTGGATGATGTGGCACAGCAGCTTGACCGCAGCGTCCTTGATGCCCACTTCGAGCAGCAAGGTAGCGATATCCATGCAGATATTGGGGGACGGCAGATCCGCCGCGGTCGCCGTGGACAGCATCGCTTCGAACTCTTCGGCGATCAGCATCGCGGCGCGTTGATCCTGATTATCCAGGTACACCAGTCCTTCGGTGATTCTGGCGCGCAGCTCGCTGGCGGCGCCGGCGAACTTTTTCTGTACCGTGGCGAGGATCTGCAACGCCTCCTTGGGCGCCTTCTTGATACCGCATACCCGCGCCAATGCAAAATAGGGATCCGCGGTTCTGCTGATCGAGTGCTCGCCGACGCTGATGCATTTGCGGAAAGCCTTCTCCGCCGCTGCGACGTTGCCCAGCCCTAGGGAAACCTCGCCCAGCGACTTTTGCCGCGTCACGGAATTGGGCGACAATTTGGCGGCCCGCTCCAGCACTGTGCCGGCCTGGTCGTGCTGCCCCAGCTGTTTGTGCGCAGCGGCAAGCTGATCGTAGGCTTCCAGGTACAGGCTGTTGCCGTCGATAACGCGTTGCAGCATTTGGCAGGCCCCGGCATAGTCGCCGTCCTGCAAATGAAGCTTGGCCAGCCCGGCCTTGGCCCAGGTGCAATCGTGTTGGCATAATATCGTTTCATAGATGGCGCGCGCCTTGTCGCGTTCTCCACATTTAAGCAACAGATTGGCCTTCATGCGCAGCAAGTCGTTTTCATGCAACTTGTTACCGGCGATCTGCATGTCGCACAGCGCGGCCGCGCCGGCATAGTCTTTGCGCGCGTAGGCCAGGTCAATCCGCTTGAACACCTGCTTCTTTTGCCAAATGCGATTCAGGCGGGTATTTAACATGCCCTCGGTGATCGGTTTGATCAGATAGGCATCGGGATGATATTCCGCCGTACCCATCACGGAATCGGCGCCTTTCTCGGCCGACACCATGACGAATATGCAACTTGGATTGAGCAAACTGCTGCTGCGCGCCTCTTCCAGGATTTGCTGGCCGTTACGCCCGCCGTCCAGGTGGTAGTCGCACAAAATGACGTCGTAGCGCTTGTTGCTGATGAGGGCGATCGCTTCGGCGCCATCCATCGCCTGGTCGATGGATTTCGCGCCCATGTTGCGCAGGCTCTCGCGCAGCAACTGACGGATGCTCGCGCAGTCATCGACCACCAGATAGTGCTTGTCGCCCCAATTGACCGATTTTGCGGTGGCATCCGGCGCCTTGCTGGCAAACATTTGGTTCATGGCAATTCCTTTCGGCGGAGACATTGCCAATCGGCAATCCCATGATTCCAATGTAGACCATCGTGACTATCCTGTCAAACGAGACTTTCAGGCTTATCGATCAATCAACACTCCCTCCAGGCACCCATCCCTGCGCAAAAAAAAAGCAGACCACGTTTCCGCAGTCTGCTTTTCATGCCAACGGCAACTGGCTTATTGAGCCTCGCCCCACAGGTCGTGGGCGTCGGAGGTGGTGATCTTGACGTCGAAGAACTGGCCGACGGCCAGCTTCTTGTGCGGCTCATACGGCGGCTTGACGTACACCACGCCGTCGATTTCCGGCGCGTCGGCGCTGGAGCGGCCGACGCCGCCGCTGCGGTTGACTTCATCGATCAGCACGCGCACGGTGGTGCCGACCTTGGCCTTCAGGCGCGCTTTCGAGATCTCTTCCTGCAACAGCATCACGCGGCCGCGGCGCTCTTCGCGCAGCTCTTCCGGCACCGGATTGGCCAGTTCGTTGGCGGTGGCGCCTTCGACCGGCGAATAGGCGAAGCAACCCAGGCGGTCGATCTGCGCTTCCTTCAGGAAGTCCAGCAGGTATTCGAATTCGGCCTCGGTCTCGCCAGGGAAGCCGGCGATGAAGGTCGAGCGGATGGTCAGGTTCGGATTCATCGCGCGCCAGGCCAGGATGCGGTCCAGGTTCTTCTCGCCGCTGGCCGGACGCTTCATGCGCTTGAGTACATCGGGATGCGCGTGCTGCATCGGGATGTCCAGGTAAGGCAGGATATGCTCGCCCATCATCGGGATGACCTGGTCGACGTGCGGGTATGGGTACACGTAGTGCATGCGCACCCAGGCGCCGTAGGACTTGGCCAGCTCGCCCAGCGCTTCCATCAACTGCGTCATGTGGGTCTTGATCGGGCGACCGTTCCAGAAACCAGTGCGGAACTTGACGTCGACGCCGTAGGCCGAGGTGTCCTGCGAAATCACCAGCAGTTCCTTGACGCCGGACTTGAACAGGTTCTCCGCTTCCAGCATCAACTCGCCGATCGGACGCGAGACCAGGTCGCCGCGCATCGAAGGAATGATGCAGAACGAGCAGCGGTGGTTGCAGCCTTCGGAAATCTTCAGGTAGGCGTAGTGCTTCGGCGTCAGCTTGACGCCCTGCGGCGGGATCAGGTCCAGGAAAGGCTCGTGCGGTTTAGGCAGGTGCAGGTGGACAGAGTCCATCACTTCGGCCAGCGCGTGCGGGCCGGTCACGGCCAGCACCTTCGGGTGCACCTTCATGATGATGTCGTCGCCGGCGGCGTCTTTTTTCGCGCCCAGGCAACCGGTCACGATCACGCGGCCGTTTTCGGCCAGCGCTTCGCCGATGGCGTCCAGCGATTCCTGCACCGCGGCGTCGATGAAGCCGCAGGTGTTGACGATGACCAGATCGGCGCCGTCGTAGGACTTGGCAGTCTCGTAGCCTTCGGCACGCAGCTGGGTCAGGATCTGTTCGGAGTCGACCAGCGCTTTAGGGCAGCCGAGCGAGACGAAGCCGACTTTAGGCGCAGGTGCGCCGGTTGCGGGCTTGGGGAGACGGGAGAGTGGTTGCGATTGCATGATAGGTTGCTTTATACGCCATGAAAATTACGAGCAATCGAACATTATACCCCATTGGCCATAGGGAGATCATGATAGGATAGAGGCTAACCCAGTGGCCCGCATCGGCGCGGCTTCCATCACCCAGTTCAGGAGAATTCGTGGCAACGCTGAAAGACGTCGCAGTGCTCGCCGGTGTAGGCATGTCGACAGCATCGCGCGCCATTTCCGGCGCCGGTCCGGTGTCGGCCGAGGCGATGAAAAAGGTCCAGGCCGCGATCGAACAGCTCAACTTCCGTCCCTCGTCCATCGGCCGCTCGCTGTCGGCGCAGTCGCTGGGCATGATCGGCATCTTCACGCCCTCCTTCTTCGGCGCCTACTATGGCACCATCCTCAAACAGACCGACGTCGAATTGCGTGCCATGCGCCGGCACGTGGTCGTGGCCACCGGCTGCGGCGACGGCTCGCCGCGCGACGAGGCGGTGGAAGCGGTCAAGTTCCTGATCGGCCGCGATTGCGACGGCATCGTGGTGCTGGGTCATGACCTGTATGACGAGGACCTGATCTCGCTGCAGAAAATGCATCCGAAGATGGCCTTCCTTAATCGCCGCAGCCCGCAACTGCCGGACGCCTCGTTCTGCCCTGATCATTATCGCGGCGGCGAACTGGCGGCGCAGACCTTGCTGCAGGTGGGGCACCGCGAACTGGCGGTGATTTCCGGTCCGGCCTCCACGTCGGACAACAAGGAGCGCCTGGACGGCTTCTTCGCCGAGCTGCAACGCAGCGGCATCGAGCGTTCGGCTGTACGGTTGATCGAGTCGGACTTTTCGCGCGAGGGTGGCTTCGGCGCCACGCAGCAGTTGATCAACGAAGGCCTCAAGTTCACAGGGCTGTTCTGCGCCAATGATGAAATGGCGGTTGGCGCCCTGTCCTGCTTCCACCGCGCCGGCATCAACGTGCCGGACCAGGTTTCCGTGATCGGTTATGACGATGACTACTCGGCCGAGTATTCGTCGCCGGGCCTGACGTCGGTGCATATCCCGATGCAGCAGTTGACGCAGAACGCCGTGCGCTGGCTGCTCAACCTGTGCTACGGGACCCAGCACGAAATCGTCCGCGACTTCCCTGTCACGGTGACGATGCGCGGCTCGGTCGCTCCGCGCAAATGGTAAAAAGGCCGGCATCGCTGCCGGCCTTCCTCTTAGAACTTCATCGAAACGCGCCCGCCGAAAGTGCGCGGGTTGTTGTAGTACGCCGCCCAGATCTGCTGCGTCGGCTGGCATGGCGCGCCGACCTGCGTGCAGACTTCGATGGCGTCATACTTCACGGCCTTGTCGGTCGCGTTGTTGACGAACAGCTCCGCCGTGTAAGCCTTGTTCAGCGGCTCGTAGCGCACGCTCAGGTCCAGCGTGGTGTAGGCCTTCTGCTGCTTGACACCCGGATGGCCCGGCACATCGGTATTGAACGCTCCCGAACCGACAAACGATTCCGCCTCATAGTGCGCCGAGGCGCGCGGCGTGATGCGGCCCTTGGCGGTGTCGAAGTCATGCTCATACATCAGCGTCGCCGCAAACGTCGGCGCATGCTTCAACACGGCGCCACCGACATTGACGGTCGGTGCGGTAGTGCCGCAAGCCTTCCGCTTCGATCCCCTTCACCGAGGCGCCGGCCGCGTTGAAGTTTTGCAGCGTGTTGTTGACCACCTGCGATTCCAGCTTGTCCTTGTACTTCATCCAGAACGCGTCCAGGTTCAGCGACAGCTTGCGGTCGAACAGGTCCGACTTGAAGCCCACTTCGTAGCTGGTCAGCTTCTCTGGCTTGGTGGTGGCGCCGCCGTCGCCGATGGCCGGCGAGTGGAAGCCGGTGGTCACCGAGGCGAAGGTCAGGATGTCCTTGGTGGGCTTGTACTCGACGCGGCCCAACCACGTGGACTGGCCGTATTTCAGGTCGGCCGTGTTGTCGCCGTAGGTATTGCCGCAGGTCTGCTGGTTCACCACGCCACCGGGGCCGATGTTGTGGGTGTTGATGGTGCCCACGCCCGGCGTGACCAGTTGCGCGATCTGGTTCGGGGTCAGGTTGACGGTGCCGCGCGGCGCGTTGTCCGGCCAGTTCGGGCAGGCCCAGTTCTGGCCACCGATGTCGAACTTGTGGTCCTTGGTGTAGCGCGCGCCGCCGGTGACCTTCCACAGCGGATCGATGTCGTAGCTGGCCTGCGCGAACACGGCTTTCGAATGCAGCTCGCGGTCGCCCTGGATGAAGGACATCGCCGATGCGTACTGGCCGACCGTAGGCTGCACGAAGATCACGCTGCCGTTGGCGATATCCTGGTCGAGCATCGCCTGCGAAATCTGGCTGCGGTCGATGTCGAAACGGATCTTGTTCTTCTCGCGGAAGAAGAACAGGCCGCCCACCCATTGAAGCGGCGATTCCGAATCGGAGCGCAGCTGGATCTCGTTGGAGACGCTGTCGAACTGGCTCCACTCGGTGCGGTTCTCGGCCTTGAAGCCGGGGTAGAAACCGGCGTCGGCATCGCTGCCGTTGGTGCGCTTCAAACGGCTCCACGCGCCCAGGTACTGCGTCGCCAGGCCGTCCATTGGACGCCATTCAACCTTGGCCTTGGCGGTGATGATGGACTGGTCCAGCGTGCCCGGCGTGTCGATCAGCGCCGAGCGCAGGTCCTGGCCCGGCTTCGGTTCGGCCGACAGGTAGATGTTGCCGGCGCCGGTGTCGCTGTAATAATCGCCGATGAAGGTTGCCTTCAGGTCGGGCGAGAACTTCCACAGCAGCGAGGCGCGCGCGCCCTGCTGGTCGCCGGCGCCGTACTTCTTGGTGCCCGGCTGGACGTTCGAGCCTTTGAGGAAGTCGACGTAGCCGTCGTGCTGGTCCTTGATGGCGGCGATGCGCAACGCGATGTCCTCGCTGAGCGGGATGTTCATCATGGCCTGGGCCTGGATATGATGGTAGTCGCCCAGCGTGATGCTGGCCGAGCCGAAAGTCTTGGTGGTGTTCGGCGCGCCGGACACCAGGTTGACCGCGCCGGCCGTGGAGTTACGGCCGTTCAGCGTACCTTGCGGGCCGCGCGCGACTTCGACGTGGTTCAGGTCATACATCAGCGCCGTCGCGCCTTGTGGACGCGGCACGTAGATGCCGTCGACGTAGAACGCCACGGCAGGGTCACCCAATTCGGTATGGTTGGCCGAGCCGACGCCGCGCATGTAGACGTGCACGCCGCCCGAATCGCTGTGCGGCTCCACCACCAGGCTAGGCACCATGGCGGTCATCGTCGCCAGATCCTTGACCTGATTGTTGGCCAGCGTGTCCTGCGTGTAGGCGGTGATCGCCAGCGGCGTGTCCTGCACCAGCGTGTCGCGGCGGGTAGCCGTGACGATGATCTTTTCCACTTCGCCGCCCGCTTGCGCCACCGGCGCGGCCTGCTGCGCCAGGGCGCCGCCGGCAAACGCGAACTGCGCGATCTGCGCAATACTCAAGGCTAAAATCGTTTTCTTCATTTTGTCTATCCTCGCTTCTTCCATCAATTAAGTTGGCGTGCCCTGTTCTCTATGACAGTTTATACACGAGTGGAACCGGTACCACCGCAAGACGCACCGACGCGGCGGGCCATGCCGTGGCGGCCCGGCACTATTCGTTGGGGGTCAGTTCCGGCATCGTGCCACGCGTGGCACGATGCCGGAACTGACCCCCAACGGTTTTCTGACCCCCAACGGTTTTAGAGCCGCTGTTCGCTGGCCCCGTCGAAAAGTGAAATGCGCTTGGTGCGGATCGAGAAGCTGATGTCCCTCTCGGTTTCGAGATGCTGCTGGTCCTGCACGATGCCCGCGACCTGGGTGCCGTGAAAGTCCAGCCACAACACGCGGTGCGCGCCCATCGCCTCGATCAGCGAGACCGATGCGCACACCACGTTTTCAGCGCCGTCGCAATTGCCGACGTCGATGTCTTCAGGCCGCACGCCCAGCACGCATTCGTGCCGGACGTGCTGAGTGGCCGGCTGCTGCTTGAATGGATAATCCGTCACATCGACGGACATGTGAGCGTTGCGGAACACGGTGCGTCTGCCCTCCTGTTCCAGGCTGCCCTTGAACAGGTTCATGCCCGGCGAACCGAGGAAGGTGGCGACGAACAGGTTGGCCGGCTCGCTGTAGATGTTGGCCGGGGTGTCGAACTGCTGCACCACGCCGCCCTTCATCACGGCCATGCGCTGCGCCAGCGTCATCGCCTCGACCTGATCGTGGGTCACGTAGATCATGGTGGCGCCCAGCTGCTTGTGCAGCTGCTTCAGTTCGCGCCGCAGTTCGGTGCGCAGCTTGGCGTCGAGGTTCGACAGCGGTTCGTCGAACAGCATCACGTCCGCTTCGCGCACGATGGCGCGGCCAATCGCCACGCGCTGACGCTGGCCGCCGGACAGGTTGGCCGGCTTGCGCTTCAACAGCGGCCCCAGTTGCAGCATGTCCGAAGCGCGCGCGACGCGGCGGGCGATCTCCGCTTTCGGCGTGCCGTTGATGCGCAGGCCGAAGGACATATTGGCCTCCACGTTCATGGTCGGATACAGCGCGTACGACTGGAACACCAGCGCGATGCCGCGATCCTTGGGGTCGGCCCAGGTCATGTCCTTGCCGCCGATTTCGATCTGGCCGGAGGTGGTGTCGATCAGGCCCGCGATGGAATGCAGCAGCGTTGATTTTCCGCAGCCCGATGGGCCCAGCAGCACCACGAACTCCCCTGCTTTCACGTCCAGGTTCAACGACTCGATGACCTTGTTGCCGCCCAGCTGAATCTGCAAATTACGAATAGCTACGTTAGACATGTTTAACCCTGAGTTAACCTTTAACCGCGCCGGAGGCGATGCCGCGCACAAACCAGCGGCCGGAAATGAAATAGAGAGCCAGCGGCACGACCGACGTCAGGATGGTCGCAGCCATGTTGACGTTGTACAGGCGCTCGCCGGTGGTGGTGTTGATGATGTTGTTCAGCTGGACCGTCATCGGCAAATGCTCGGAACCCGCGAACACCAGGCCAAGCAGGAAGTCGTTCCAGATGCCGGTGACCTGCATGATGACGGCGACCACGATCACCGGCGTCGACATCGGCAGCATCAGCTGCAGGAAGATGCGCCAGAATCCGCCGCCGTCGATACGGGCGGCCTTGAACAATTCCATCGGCAGCGCCGCGTAGTAATTACGGAACAGCAGCGTCATCACCGGCATGCCGAAGATGGTGTGGATCAGCACAATGCCCGGCAAAGAGCTGAACAGATTGACCGCAGCCAGCACGCGAACCAGCGGATACACCATCACCTGCACCGGAATGAAGGCGCCCATCATCAGGATGGCGAACAACAGGCCCGCACCGCGCGGCCGCCAGAACGACAGCGCATAACCGTTCACTGCGCCGATGGCGATCGACAGGATGGTGCTCGGCACCACGATGGCGACCGAGTTCCAGAAGCCGCCGCGGATGCCGTTGCATTCCAGTCCTGTACAGGCGGACTGCCACGCCTGCAGCCACGGCTCCAAGGTCGCATGCATCGGCAGCGCGAACAGCGTGCCGAGACGGATCTCTTCCATCGGCTTGACCGACGTCACCAGCATCACGTACAGCGGCAGCAGGAAGAACAGCGCCGCCACGATCAGGAAGCCGTAGACGCCGATGCGGGCCGGCGTCCACGCCAGCTTGCGGCGCGGCTTGATGGCCGGCGGCGCGCCGGCCGTGCTGTCGTTGGCGGCGACGCCCGGCGCCAGCCCTGCTGCTTTGTCCATTCCTGCCTTATCGAGTTTGACGACCTGCCCCATCATGCCCCCTTGGCCGCGCGGCGGTTGCGCACATAGTACAGCGGCGCGACGATGGCCAGCACCGTGGACAGCAGTACGATCGACGCGGCCGAAGCGAGGCCGATGTTGGCGCGGCCGAACAGGTAATCCATGATGAACTTGGCCGGCACTTCGCTGGCCGTGCCCGGGCCGCCCTGCGTCATCGCGACCACCGAGTCGAACACCTTCACCACCATGACGAACAGCAGCACGAAGGCGGTGGAGACGGACGCCCCGAGCATCGGCAGCACGATGCTGACGTAGACGCGCCAGCGCGGGATGCCGTCGATGCGGGCGGCCTTCCACAATTCCTCGTCCACGCCGCGCAAGCCGGACAGCATCAACGCCATCACCAGGCCGGAAGCCTGCCACACGGTGGCGATGACGATGGTGTAGATCGCCATGTCCTGGTCGACGATCCAATCGAACCTGGCGTCGGCGAAGCCCAGCTTGTGCAGCACTTCCTGGATGCCCAGTTCGGGATTGAGTATCCACTGCCAGATCAGGCCCGTGGCCACAAACGACATCGCATACGGATACAGGAAAATGGTGCGCAGCGCGCCTTCGGCCATCACCTTCTGGTCGATGAACACCGCCAGCAGGAAGCCGATGACCAGGCAGGCGGCGATGAATAGCACGCCATACACGGCGACGTTTTGCAGCGACAGCAGCCAGCGCTCGTTGTTAAACAAACGGATGTACTGCGAGGCGCCGACAAAGTCGCTGGCCGGGAAGGTGCGCGAGCTGCTGACCGACACGCGGGCGGTCCACAGTATCGTGCCCAGGTAGGCCAGCAGCACCGTCAAGGCCATCGGGATCATGGCGATGTAGGCGGCGATGGAAACGCTTTGACGCTTCTTGGCCATGGCTTATTGGTCCTTCAGCGCGCGGGCAAAGGCTTTTTGCGCGTCGTCCGGCGACTGGTTCTTGTTCCAGTAGCTGGTCAGCACATCCTGCAAGGCGCCAGTGGTGTCCGGGGTCGCCAGCATTTCGGCGTTCGGCAGCTGGCGGCTCTTGTCCTTGATGATGGCCAGGCCCTGCCTGGCGCAGATGTCCAGCGTCGATTCATCGACGTCGCCACGGATCGGGATCGCACCCTTGCGCGAGTTGAAGGCCACCTGCGCGGCCGGAGAAGTGACCACCGTCGCCAGCAGCTTCTGCGCCTTGATGGCGTTGGCGTCCGTGGTTTTCGGGAACACGAAGGCGTCGCCGGCGACGATATACGGCGCCTTGGGTCCGAAGCCGGGGAAGCAGCCGAAATCCTTGCCAGCCACCTGCTTGGCCGACGAGAACTCGCCCTTGGCCCAGTCGCCCATGATCTGTACGCCGGCCTTGCCGCTGACGACCATCGCCGTCGCGTCGTTCCAGTTGCGGCCCGGCGAGCCGGCATCCACAAAGGCTTTCAGCTTTTTGAAGTCGACCAGCACCTGCCTGAAGGCCGGGGACATCACGGCCTTCTGGTCGCGGTCGCGGTACACCTTGAGGTACAAGTCGGCGCCGCCGACCATCGCGAAGATGGCGTCGAAGGTGATCTTCTCCTGCCAGACCTGGCCGCCGAAGGCCAGCGGCACCAGGCCTGCGGCCTTCAGCTTGGCCAGCTGCCCCAGGAACTCGTCCCAGGTTTGCGGCTCGTTGGTGATGCCGGCTTTTTTATACGCGGCCTTGGAGTAGAAGAACCAGGCCGGCATATGAATGTCCACCGGCGCGGCGTAGAAGTGGCCGTTGATCTTGATCGCGGCCAGTATCGACGGTGGCATGATCTGGTCCCACTTGCCGGCGGCGGCCACGTCGTCGACGTTGTTCAGCAAGCCCTGCTCGACGAAATCGCGAAACTGCTTGGAGGTGTTGAACTGCGCGGCCGTCGGCGCATTGCCGCCGACGATGCGGTTGATGGTGGTGGCGCGCGACTGGTCGGCGCCAGCGATGGCGTTGTCGATCCACAGGCCGCCGGCCTTGTTGTACGCATCCGCGAACTGCTTGACCGCCTGGGATTCGCCGCCCGACGTCCACCAGTGGATCACCGTCGCTTTCAACGGTGCTTGTGCATGGGCTGCGCCGCATGCCGCCACGGCAAGCGCGATGGCGCCCGCCAGTTTTGATGCCTTGAACATTCTGTCTCCCAGTGGGCGTCGTGCGCCCATTTTATTCGGATAGCTTTGCCGGATGTCTAACTTTTTGCGGATCTCTCGGCCAAAAATTGCGCCACCAGCTTGGCGCTGCGTTTCAGCGTGCGCTTTTGCGTGGCGTAGTCGACGTGGATGATACCGAACCGGCGTTCGTATCCGAAGGCCCATTCAAAATTGTCCAGCAGCGACCAGATAAAGTAGCCGCGCACATCGACGCCGGCCTTCACCGCTTGATTGACCGCTTCCAGATGGCGGTTCAGGAACGAGATGCGCTGACGGTCGTCCACTTCGCCGTCCACCACCTCATCGTCGGTGGCCATGCCGTTTTCGGTGATGTAGATCGGCGGCAGGTTCGGGTAGTCGCGGCGGAAGCCGACCAGCAGATGGCGCAGGCCGTCCGGGTAGACTTCCCAGCCCATCTGGGTGCGCTCCACGCCCTCCAGGTCCACTTCGTGATAACCGTGCTTGCCGTCGCTGACGACGTTGGTGCGGAAGTAGTAATTGATGCCCAGGAAATCGAGCGTGCTGCCGATGATGTCCATGTCGCCGGCCAGCATCAGCGGCTCGGCGCCCGGCCACAGTTCCCACAGCGCCGACGGATAGGACTTCTTCAGCAGCGGGTCCAGCACCCAGTTGTTGTGCTGCAGCTCGAACAGCCAGGCCGCGCGCTGGTCGACGTCGCTGCCGCCGGTGCTGGTGCCGCGGCCGACATTGGCGACGATGCCCACTTGCGCCACCGGATCGTTGGCGCGCAGATGCGCCACTGCCAGGCCGTGGCCCAGCAACAGATGGTGCATGGCCTGCGTGGCGAAGACCACGTCCTGCCTGCCCGGCGCGTGGTGGCCGGTGCCGTAGCCGTGCATCGCCGAGCACCACGGCTCGTTCAGCGTGGCCCACGCGTCCACCAGGCCGGCCAGCTCCTTGCTGATCATGTCGGCGTATTCGGCGAAGCGATAGGCGGTGTCGCGGTTGACCCAGCCGCCCTGGTCTTCCAGGTGCTGCGGCAGGTCCCAGTGGTAGAGCGTGACGTAGGTCTTCAAACCCTTGGCGCGCAGCGCCGCCAGCAGCTTGCGGTAGAAGGCGATGCCCTGTTGATTCGGCTGGCCGTCCGACGTCATCACGCGCGGCCAGGAGATCGACAGGCGGTAGGCGCCGACATTCAGGCTGGCCAGCAGTTCGATATCCTCAGGCCAGCGGTGATAATGGTCGCAGGCGACGGCGCCGGTGTCGCCGGCCAGTGTCTTGCCCGGCGTGGCCGAGAAGGTGTCCCAGATCGAGGGGATGCGGCCGTCTTCGGCGACGGCGCCTTCGATCTGGTAGGCCGCCGTGGCGGCGCCCAGCAGAAAATCCCTGTTCCACAGGACCGAATCGGCCGGCGGCGAGAACGTCTCTTCCAGTGCAACTGATGCATCAACTACCACAGCAACTCCTTCGTCTATTCGCGGAGTGGAAACGCTTCCACCGATGATGTCGATAGTACTACTGAAGAAATTCTGGGGTCAACGAAATTCTGGATTTTTTGTAACTTACCTACAAAAACGGCACAGCGACCGAAGTGGCTGTGCCGTTTTCAAGGTGAAGGACCGTGAAGGATTACTTCTTGTCGGTCGGCGGCACGCCCGGAACGAAGGGGAAGGTGCCGAAGATGTTCTTGCTCTGGCTTTGCATCTGTTCTTGCATCTGCACGAACAGGCTCTTGCTCTGGTCGATGTAGTTGTTCATCATGCCCTGCATCATCGGGCCCTGGACGTTCATGAACTGGGTCCACATTTCCGGGCTGAATGGCTTGCCTTCCAGGCCGCCGGCGGTGGTGCCGGTGAACTTGCGCTGGATGTCGGTAAAGGCTTGCACGTTCTTTTCCAGGTAGGAGCCCATCATGCCCTGCATGGCGTGGCCGTAGAAGCGGATGATCTGGGCCAGCACGTCGCTGGAGAACATCGGCGCGCCGCTGGCCTCTTCTTCCAGGATGATCTGCAGCAGGATGCTGCGGCTCAGGTCTTCATTGCTCTTGGCGTCGACCACGGTGAATTCTTCGTTGTCCAACACCAGCTGCTTGACGTCCGTCAGCGTGATGTAGGAACTGGTCTGCGTGTCGTACAGACGGCGATTCGGGTATTTCTTAATCAGACGTTCAGCATTTTTTTTCGCACTACTCATCACAAGTCCACTTATTGCGCCGCAGCGCGTACTCTAACAATTCGAAAAAAAAGCGAACTTCGGTCCGCTTTCCCACTAGCCTACTTTTTCTATTATAGAGGGGAAAAAGCATGTCTTGCACAA
Source organism: Duganella sp. GW821-FHT07G03 (assembly GCF_059418605.1). NCBI lineage: Bacteria > Pseudomonadati > Pseudomonadota > Betaproteobacteria > Burkholderiales > Oxalobacteraceae > Duganella > Duganella sp. GW821-FHT07G03. Next base: position 12,877 of record NZ_JBWKQE010000034.1, on the reverse strand, counting down.
TCTGATATAACTTTGGGGTTTTATTGCAACGCAACCAAATTTACAGATAGACAATAGTATGCTTTTTCCCTGCTGAAATTAATCTGCACGTACCTTCACATAGCGGCCGGGGGCCGGTTCGATGGCCTGGTAGCGGGCATTGCCGGGCTTGGCTTTAGGCTTGACGTCCTTGCCACCGTGCTCGGCCAGGAACTTGGCCCATTCCGGCCACCAGCTGCCGGGGTTTTCCGTCGCGCCGGCCATCCATGCTTCGCCGTCCTGCGGCTTGGCGGCGGCACGGCCCAAGGGCTTGTCGTTGGTCCAGTAGCTGCGCTTGTTCTTCGCGACCGAGTTGATCACGCCAGCGATGTGGCCGGATGCGCCCAGCACGAAGCGGTTGGCCTTGACCTTGCCCGGATTGAGGATGTTCATCGAGCTGAAGGCCGACATCCACGGCACGATGTGGTCTTCCCGCGAGCCGTAAATGAAGGCCGGCGCTTCGATGCTGCTCAGGTCGACCTTCTGGCCCGCCACTTTCAGCTTGCCGGTCTTGAGCTTGTTCTCCAGGTAGGTGTTGCGCAGATACCAGCAGAACATCGGGCCCGGCAAATTGGTGCTGTCCGAGTTCCAGTACAGCAGGTCGAACGGCGGCGGTTCATTGCCCTTCAGGTAGTTGGACTGCACGTAATTCCACACCAGGTCGTTTGGACGCAGGCTGGAGAAAGTGCTGGCCAGGTCGCGGCCCGGCATCAGGCCGCCGCCTTTCAGCTGTTGCTCGCGCATAGCCACCTGGGCTTCGTCGACAAACACGTCCAGCACGCCGGTATCGCTGAAGTCGAGGAAGGTGGTCAGCAGGGTCAAGCTGGAGGCCGGCTTTTCGCCGCGCGCCGCCAGCACCGCCAGCGCGGTCGACACCAGCGTGCCGCCGACGCAGAAGCCCAGCATATTCATCTGGTCCTGGCCGCTGATGTCCTGCACCACATGGATCGCCTCGATCACGCCCTGGTCGACATAATCGTCCCAGGTGGTGCCGGCCAGCGACTGGTCGGGATTGCTCCACGAGATCAGGAACACGCTGTTGCCCTGCTCCACCGCGTAGCGCACCAGCGAGTTTTCCGGTTGCAAATCGAGGATGTAGAACTTGTTGATGCAAGGCGGCACCATCAGCAGCGGGCGCTGGTGCACCGTGGCCGTGACCGGCTTGTACTGGATCAGCTGGAACAGCGGATTTTCATACACCACCGTGCCCTCGGTGGTGGCCAGGTTGCGGCCGACCTCGAACGCCGATTCGTCGGACAGCGAGATATGGCCCTTGTTCATGTCGGCCAGCATATTGGCCAGGCCCTTGGTCAGGCTCTCGCCCTTGGTGTCGATCAGCTTTTGCTGCGCCTCGGGATTGGTGGCCAGGAAGTTGGCCGGCGACATGGCGTCGATGATCTGCTGCACGGCAAAGCGGATCTTCTGCTTTTGCTGGCCCGAGGTGTCGACCGTGTCGACCATGGCATTCAGGAATTTGGCGTTGAGCAGGTATGATGCCGCATTGAACGACGACATGGGATTGCCCTGCCAGGCGGACGACGTGAAGCGGCGGTCGGCCACGTCGGGCGACTTGCCGGACAAAAACTCCTGCCATAAATCGCCAAAATCTTGCAGATACTGGTTTTTCAGCTGCTCCATGGCCTCTGGTTTCACCGAGGCGCCCACATCCTGCATCATGGCGGCCAGCGGATTGGCGTCCGTGGTGGGCGCCATATTGAACCAGGATTGCCACTGTCCGGGGTCGCTCATCTGCGACATCCAGGCGTTGGCAATGGCTTGAGGATCTGGCAAATTCATGTTTGATTCCCTAAAAATAGTTTAAATATCTTTAACTGGGCTGCTGATGCTGATTGTTGCTATTGCTTGGATCTACGTGGTCGGACTGATGGCTCTGACCGAGCCTACCGTCGTTGCGGGAATTGTAACGTTTTTGTTCTACTGCGTGCTGCCCTTGGGCACTTTGATCTACATCTCGGGCACCGGCAAGCGTAAAGCAAGGCGCCGCGCGGCCGAATTGGCGGCGCACCAGGCCCGCCAGGCCGCGGCCCAAACCGAAGCCGAAGACTAAGCCAGCCCCGGCTTGATTCATTTGATCCAGATCAATGCCGCCTGCCGGCCGGTGACGCCATCGCGCCGATAGGAGTAAAAGCGGCCGGAATTGGACACGGTGCAGAACTCGCCGCCATGCACCTGCATCACCCCAACCCGGTGCAGCACGTAGCGCGCCAGCGCGTAGATATCGGCCAGATACTTGCCCGGTTTGCCGTCGATGGGCGTAAACGCCGCTTCCACGTGGCGCACGCCGGACGCGTCGAGCGCGCCGTTCAGGAAAGCCTGCTTCACTTCATTCCCGACCTCGAACTGGTAGGCGCCGATCGCCGGGCCCATCCAGGCCATCAGCTCGCCTGCGCCAGCCGCGCGCATCGCATTGACGGTGTTTTCCAGCACCCCGGCGGCCAGTCCGCGCCAGCCCGCGTGCGCGGCCGCCACGGTCTTGCCTTCGACATCGCAGAACAGCACCGGCAGGCAGTCGGCCGTCATGATGACGCAGGGCTTGCCCGGCGCGGCGGAAAAGCTGGCATCCGCCTCCGGCACGTCCTGCGGCCCGATCCGGGCCACATCGACCACCGCCGTGCCGTGCACCTGCGACAGCCAGGCCGGCGTTCCCGGCAACAGGGCGCGCAGGATCTCGCGGTTGCGCGCCACATTGTGCGGCTGGTCGCCGACGTGGGTGCCCAGGTTCAGGCCGCCGCCGCCCATGCCGTCGTCATACGGCGCCGGGCTGACGCCGCCGCGCCGCGTGGTCGACAACACCCCCACATTGCCTGGCAAGCCAGGCCAATGCGGGATCAGCCAATGTGACGGGGTCGACATCAGATACCTTCCGGTACCTCGATGCTGGCGCGCGCCAGCAACTCGGCAAAATCGTCGGCCAGCGGCACGGTCCACTCGCATTGCTCGCCGGTGGCCGGATGCACCAGCCCCAGGCGACGCGCCTGCAGCGCCTGGCGCGGGAAGTAATCGGCCAGGTGCTGCTTGCCGTAGGTGGTGTCGCCCACCAGCGGGAAGCCGATCGACATCATGTGGACGCGAATCTGGTGGGTGCGGCCGGTCTCCAGGCGGCACTGCACCAGGGTCACGGGACGGCCTTCGCCCAGCTTGCCGCCGCCCAGCACCTGGTAGTGGGTGATGGCCGGCTTGGAGCCCATGCCGGTCGACACCGCCATCTTGATGCGGTCCTTCGGGTGGCGGCCCATCGACGAGTCGATCGTACCGCTGATGCGCGGCATGCCCCAGACGATGGCGAAATACTCGCGCTTGACGGTGCGCGCGGCCAGCTGGCGCACCAGGTCGGTCTGGGCCGGCAGCGTCTTGCCGACCACCATCAGGCCGCTGGTGTCCTTGTCCAGGCGGTGGACGATGCCGGCGCGCGGCACGCCCGACAGCTGCGGGCAGTGGTGCAGCAGGCCGTTCAACAGCGTGCCGGACCAGTTGCCGGCGCCCGGATGGACCACCAGGCCGGCCGGTTTGTTGATGACCATCAGGTGCTCGTCTTCGTAAACGATGTTAAGTTCCATCGCTTCCGGTTTAAAAGCCTCGTCTTCCGGCGCCGGTTGGGGCAGAATGACGATCTTCTCGTCGCCGTAGACGGTGTCCTTGGTGCTTTTGGCCGGTTTGCCGTCGACAGTGACGAAGCCGTCGGTGATCCACATTTGCAGGCGGCCGCGCGAGAATTGCGGCACCAGGTGGGAAATCACCTTGTCCAGGCGTTGGCCGCAGACTTCGGGGGTCAGTTCCAGTTGGATCGGAGCCAGACCGTCATCTTCGCCAAAATCACCGTCTTGCTCGACCAGAAGGTCGGCGTCGGATTCGTGATCGGAGGAAGATTCGGCCAAATTCGGCTTTGGAGTTAATATCACAGCATTCCCATCGGCTATAATCAGCCTATTGTAAAACTTTGGTTAAACAGCTTCTTGCAAAACATATGCAAAAAAAATTGAAAGTAGTCGCAGCAACGTTGGTTCTGCTTAGTTTGTCCGCTTGCGGTTTGTTCTCGGAGAAAATCGACGAGACTAAAGGTTGGAGCGCTACGAAATTATACTCGGAGGCGAGCGAAGAGCTGGATGGCCAGCACTACGAACGCGCAATTCAGTTGTACGAGAAGCTGGAATCGAGCTATCCGTTCGGCACTTACGCCCAACAGGCGCAGATGCAGATCGCTTACGCCTACTACAAATCCCAGGACCAGGCACAGGCGCTGGCAGCCGTGGAGCGCTTCATCAAGCTGCATCCCAACCACGCCAACGTCGACTACATGTACTACCTGCGCGGCCTGATCAACTTCAACGACCAGATCGGCTTCCTGAACTTCATCTACGAGCAGGACGCCACCGAACGCGACCCGAAAGCCACGCGCGAAGCCTACGCGGCCTTCAAACAGCTGGTGGACAAGTTCCCAAACAGCAAGTATACGCCGGATTCGCTGGATCGTATGCGTTATCTGATCAATGCGATGGCTTCGTATGAAGTTCACGTGGCGCGCTACTACTACCGCCGCGGCGCCTACCTGGCAGCGGCCAACCGCGCCATGGGCATCATGAACGACTACCGCGACTCGCCGGCGATCGAAGAAGCGCTGTTCATCATGATCCGCAGCTACGACAAGCTGGGCATGACCGAACTGCGCGACGACACCATGCGCGTGTTCAAGCTGAACTACCCTGCCAGCAAGTTCCTGGACGAAGGCAAAAAAGCCGAACGTCACTGGTGGAAGCTGTGGAATTAAGTTAAAAACTAGCAAAAACCGGGACCCAGGTCCCGGTTTTTTATTATTTACCCCGTTTTACGCTTCGACCCGGCGGCGGAAAATCCAGGTTTTATCGTCCGAGTCTTTCTTGTCGAACGCATAACCGTCGACATTGAATTTCTTCAGTTTCTGCGGGTCGGTGATGCCTTTGACGGCGGCGAAACGCGCCATCAGGCCGCGCGCGCGCTTGGCGTAGAACGAAATGATCTTGTATTTGCCGTTTTTCCAGTCTTCGAACTGCGGCGTGATCACCGGCACGTCCAGCAGCTTGGGCTTGACCGACTTGAAGTATTCCTCGGACGCCAGATTGACCAGCGTCTCGGCGCCCTGCTCGGCAGCGGTCTGGTTGAGCGCCTGGGTGATGGTCTCGCCCCAGAAGGCGTACAGGTCCTTGCCGCGCGGGTTGGCCAGGCGGGTGCCCATTTCCAGCCGGTGCGGGTGGATCAGATCCAGCGGCCGCAACATGCCGTACAGGCCGGACAGGATGCGGATGCGCGCTTGCGCATAATCGAGCTGGGCCGGCTTGAGGCTGCGCGCGTCCAGGCCGCCGTAGACGTCGCCGTTGAAGGCCATCACGGCCTGGCGGCCTTCGGCGGTGTCGTGGGTCCAGCTGGCGTAGCGGGCAACGTTGAGCGCCGACAGGTTGTCGGACAGATCCATCAGCTCGCCGATCTGCACCGGCGAAAATTCGCGCAGACGGGCTATCAGCTGGGCCGAGTGGTCGAGAAAATCAGGTTGGGAGTGCAACTTGGTGGTCGGAGGGGTCTCGAGGTCGAGACTTTTTGCAGGCGAAAGCACTATCAGCATAAGATTCCAGATAAACATTTTTACGAACTAAGCACATGATACCTGTTCCAGAGAAACTCACACCGACGCGCATCGTTATCGATACCAACGTCTGCCTCGACCTGTTCGTGTTCAAGGACCCGCGCTGGGCCGCGCTGCTGGCCGCGCTGGAAGACGGCACGGTCGAAGCCATCACCCGCTCCGACTGCCGCGACGAGTACAACATCGTGCTGCACTACAAGCACCTGCCGCTGGACGACGACTCCCGCCCGCTGGCGGCCGCCCGCTTTGACGAGCTGATCACGGTGGTCGCCCCGCCCGAATCCGGCATCCGCCTGCCGGTCTGCACCGACAAGGACGACCAGAAGTTCCTCGAAGTGGCGCGCGACGCCCACGCCGCCATCCTCATCACCAAGGACAAGGCGCTGCTGAAACTGGCCCGCCGTCTGGCCAAGGCCGGCATGTTCAAGGTCATGGTGCCAGAGGCGTGGAGCCCGGAAAGTTAAGGTTTTTTCACCACACCAAACCCGGCGCGCTGAGCTAGAATAGGCTATCTGTCCACTATACAGCCGCCATGAATAGCCGCAATAATCTGCCGAACAGCACGCCGACCACGCCGACCTTGACCAGCCGCCTGCCGGCCGTCGGCACCACCGTGTTCACCCGCATGTCCATGCTGGCCGCGCAAGCGAACGCCGTCAACCTGGGCCAGGGTTTCCCGGACTTTTCCTGCGAGCGCAGCCTGCTGCGAGCCGTCAACGACGCCATGCAGGCCGATTTCAACCAGTATCCGATGATGACCGGGGCGCCGGTGCTGCGGCACGCCGTCGTCGACAAGATCGCCGCCATCTACGGCCACCAGTACGACGTCAACACCGACATCACCGTCACCGCCGGCGCCACCCAGGCGCTGACCACCGCCATCCTGTGCTGCGTGCATCCGGGCGACGAAGTCATCGTCATCGAACCAAGCTACGACAGCTATGTGCCGGCCATTACGCTGGCCGGCGGCGTACCGGTGCTGGTGCAGATGCAGTCCGGCGCCGACGGCTACAGCGTGCCATGGTCCGCTGTCGCGGCCGCGGTCAACGGCAAGACCCGCCTGATCGTCATCAACTCCCCGCACAACCCGACCGGCAGCGTGCTGCGCGCCGCCGACCTGGAAGCGCTGGCCGACATCGTGCGCGGCACGGACGTGCTGATCCTGTCGGACGAAGTCTACGAACACATGGTCTACGACGGCCAGCGCCACGAATCGGTGTGCCGCCATCCGGAACTGGCGGCGCGCGCCTTCGTCGTCTCCAGCTTCGGCAAGACTTACCACGTCACCGGTTGGAAGATCGGCTATGTGGCCGCGCCGCCCGCATTGTCGGCGGAGTTCCGCAAGGTGCACCAGTACAACGTCTTCAGCGTCAACACGCCCATGCAGCACGGCATCGCCAGCTACATGGCCGATCCCAAGCCCTACCTGGATCTGCCGGCCTTCTACCAGCGCAAGCGCGACCTGTTCCGCGCAGGCCTGAAGGGCTCGCGCTTCGAACTGCTGCCGGCCGACGGCACGTATTTCCAGTGCGTGCGCTACGACAAAATTTCAACGCAAACGGAAGCGCAGTTTGCGGAGTGGCTGACCACCGAGATCAAGGTGGCGGCGATACCGGTATCGGCGTTTTACCAGCAGGGCAAGGAAACGGGCATCGTCCGCTTCTGCTTTGCCAAAAAAGATGAGACCCTGGCACTCGCGTTGGAGCGACTGGGCAAAGTTTAATTCGGGGACAAGAATCATGGCCGATACCAACCAGGCGGACGCGCCCCTCATCGCGGGCGAGTTCGCGGAACAAGAGCCGCCGCCGTCGGTGCTGCACCTGCTCAACCAGTCCAACCGCCGGCTGGAGCGTCTGCTGCAAAACCTGCGCAACGAGCACAACGCCGAAAGCGAATTGCGCGACATCGCGCGCGACGTGATCCACGCGGTCGACCTCAATCCCGATATCGCGCTGGCCTGCATCTTCCTATGCCAGATCGCCGGCAGCTACGCGGTGCGCCATTGCATCGAGACGGCCGTGGTGGTGGTGGTGATCGCCCGCAGCCTCAACAAGAACGCCACCGAAACGCTGACCGTGACGGCGGCCGCGCTGACGATGAACGTCGGCATGCTGCGCCATAACGACACCTTCCAGAACAAGAACACCCCGCTGACCAGCGAGGAAATGTCCATCGTCCGCCGCCATCCGGAGGAAAGCGTGGACCTGCTCAAATGCGCCGGCATCCAGGACGACGAGTGGATATCCTGCGTGCTGCTGCACCATGAGAACGACGAAGGCAGCGGTTATCCGGCCGGTGTCGCCAGCCCCGAGGTGACGCAGAACGCCAAGCTGCTGAGCCTGGCCGATCGTTATTGCGCGCAGGTGTCGGCCCGCAATTACCGCCGCTCCATCCTGCCCAACCTGGCCTTGCGCAACCTGATCGAAGACAAGGTGGCGCCGGTCGACGCCATGCTGGCGCAGGTGTTCCAGCGCGAGCTGGGCGATTTCCCGCCGGGCTCGCTGGTGCGTTTGCAAAGCGGGGAGATCGGCGTGATCAGTCGCCGTCCGGGTGGCGCCGGTGGTGTGCTGATCCATTGCCTGCGCGATCCGTCGGGGGCGGTGCTGTCGCCGGCCCCGCTGCGCAGCGCCGCCGACGAGGCCGGTACGATAGCCGAAGCCTTGAGCGAAGACGAGGCGTCGATCCGCTTCAGCATGAAGCAGATCTGGGGCCAGCAGGCCAGCCTCTAGTTCACTAGCGCGACAGGGATTCGATCTTGCGGTCGATGAAGGCTTGCAGCTCCGGCGACAGGCCGTTCGACGCGCGGGCGCGGCGGTAGGCTTCGCGCGCTTCCGGCAGATGCATGTCCGCTTGCAGCGAGATGCCCAGACCCATCCACCACACGCCGTTGCGCGGCGCCAGCTTCAGCGCCTCGCGATAGTATTGCGCCGCCTCGGTGTGGCGCTGCTCGCGCTGCAGCACACCGGCCAGGAAAGCCTGGTACTCGGCACTGCTGCCGGCGTACGGCAAGGTCGTCATCAAGGTTTCCAGCGCCGGACCGCCCTTCTCCAATTGCAGGCGCGCCAGCACCATCGCCAGGCCGGGCTGGCGTGGATCGATGCCCAGCGCCAGGCGCAACTGGCGCACGGCGTCCTCATTGCGCTTCTGTTCCAGCAGCAGGCTGATGTTGGTCTGGCGCGCCGCTTCGTTGCGCGGGTCGATTTCCAGCGCGCGGTCGAGGTCGGCCAAGGCGGCGCTGATGCGGCCTTCCTGCAAGGCCACCAGCGCGCGGCGATAGGTGTTTTCCGCCATCTGCTGCGGGCTGATGTCGTGGGTGATCGTGCCGACGCCGGCCGTGTCGTCGGCGTCGCGCGGGGCCGCCTGGCGGGCTGGCTTGCGTTCGGCCGGTGTTGCGGCGGGCTTGCGCGGCGCAACTTCAGCCGGCGCCGCTTCCGGCATCGCGGCGACCTTGACAGCGGGCGAAACGTGCTCGGCGACAGGCGCTGGCGCGCTTGCCTGAACCGGCGCGACTAGGGACGCGGGCGCGGGAGCCGCTGGCGGTGCCTTGGCCGGCGCGGCAGCAACGACAAGCGGCGGCGCCGCCGCCGCGCGATGGGCCTGCCAGTACTCCCAGCCATACCAGCCGCCGCCCGCCACCACCATCGTCGCCAACACCAGCACGCCGCCGATCACCAATGGCCGCTTGTCGCGCACCTGTCCGCTCACCGCTTGCAACTGCTGCTGGCGCAAAGCGCCATCGCCCGCCCCGCCGCGCGCATCCAGGTCCTGCAACATTTTATTAATCAAACTCATTTCGTCAACGCCCAAGTCAGGCCGCACGCGGCGATCAGCAAACTGACGCCGGCCATCAGCCATTGCCACGGCAAGCCCGTCCTAGACGGCACGGTATCGACCGCCGCCATATCGACATGGCGGCGCGTCACCTGCTGCTTGCCTTCGCCGAAGCATAGCATCAACGACTTGTTTGCCATAATGTTCACAAGCCGCGGTATGCCGCCGCTGGCCTTGAACAGGCGGCCGATGGCGCTGCGGCTGAACAGACGGCTGCCGGTATAGCCCGCCACGCGCAGCCGATGGGCCAGGTAATATTCCAGGTCGTCGCGGCTGAGCGGCCCCAGGTGGTAATGGAAGGTGATGCGCTGCGCCAGCTGGCGGATCGAGTTGGTCTGCAAATGCTGGTTCAGTTCCGGCTGTCCGAACAGCACGATCTGCAACAGCTTGCGCTTCTCGGTTTCCAGGTTGGTCAGCAGGCGCAAGGCTTCCAGGCTCTCCAGCGGGATCGCCTGCGCCTCGTCCAGGCACATCACCACCTGCTTGTCCTCGCGCGCCAGGTCCATCAGCCGCAAGGTCAGCGACTTGAGCAACTGATGCTGGTCGACGTCGCGCTCCAACGGCAGCTCCAGTTCATCGGCCAGCGCCAGCATCAGCGTGCGCGGCTCCAGGTAGGGATTGGGGATATAGGCCGTGACAAAACCCGGCCCCAGGGTCGCCATGAATTTGCGGCACAACAGCGTCTTGCCGGTGCCGACCTCGCCGGTGATCTTGATGAAGCCCTCGCCACTGCGCGCCGCCACCAGCAGCGTGTTGAGCGCCTGCTGCGAATGCGGGCTGGTGAAGAAGAAGCTGGTGTCAGGCGTGATCCCGAACGGCATCTCGCCCAAGCCGAAATGGGCCTGGTACATTTATTTGCGTCCTCCCGCAGGCGGCGCCAGTTGCTGGACCCGGCGGCTGGCGTCGTCGAGGTCCTGCGCATAACTGGCCGCGCCATCAACGATGGTGGGCTTGATCAACACCACCAGCTCGCGTTTCTGCGTGCTGCGTTCGGTGTTGCGGAACAAGGCGCCCAGCACCGGCACACTTCCAATGCCGGGCGCCTGGCTGTTGTCGTCGATGCTGGACTGGCGCATCAGGCCGCCGATGGCGACGATGCGTCCGTCCTGGCCGCGCACCATGCTGTCCATCTCCGACGTGCTCGACGCCGCCAGCGGCAGCTGCAGCGAGCCGGCGCTGCCCAGGTTAACGATCTTGTTCACGGTCGACACCTGGCTCACCGACGGATGCACGTGCAGCATGATGTTGCCCTCGTCGTCGATCTGCGGCGTCACGTCCAGCACCACGCCGGAGAAGAACGGCTGCAAGGTCACGTTGGGACTGGTGGTGTTGCCGCTGACGTTGGAGTTGGTGGTGGTGCTGACCCCGGTCACATAGAACTCGTCGGTGCCGATCTTCAGCACGGCCTTCTGGTTGTTCATGGTCGCGATGCGCGGGCTGGACAGCACGTGCACCGAACCCTGCGACTCCAGGAAGGAAATCATGGCGGCGAAATTACTGGTCTGGAACGCCAGGCCGAACAGCGAGCCGGCGTTGTTGGCGGCGTTCACCAGCGCGGAACCGGTGATCGCCGAAATGCCCGCCGTGCCGCCGCTGGTGATCACCGCCGGCTGGCCGCCACCCGCCGGCAACGGCGCCAGGCCGGTGCCCGGCGCCAGGAAGCCGCCCGACAAACGATTGCTCCCGCCACCGCCGAACGAGGCAAAGCTGGCCCAGTTGATGCCGCTCTGGAAGCCGCTGTTCAGCTGGACTTCGAGGATCTTGGCCTCCAGGATCACCTGGCGTTCGACGGCCAGGCGGGTCGCCTTCAGATACTGGTCGACGCTGCGCAGCTGTTCCGGCAAGGCGCGCACCACCACCACGCCAGACTGCGGGCTGATCACCACGCTGCGGCCCTCGCCGACGCCGCCGACCAGGGCCACCAGCGCCTCCTTCAGTTCGCCCCAGAAATCGGTGGCCGACGAAGTCTTGACGTTGCTGGAGTCTTCCATCGCATATTGCTGGTTGCCCTGCCCCTGCTGCTGAGGCTGGTTGCCCTGGCCATTGCCGCCGCTACCACTGCCGCTGCCGCCGCTCTGGCCGGACACCACCGAACCCACCGTGTTGACCGACGTCGACGACACCCGCACATTGGAGGTGCCCTTGCGCGAAGCGCTCAGGTAGTTGACCTGGAAGATGCGGGTCTGCATCGTCAACGGCCGGATGTAGATGCGCGTGCCCTCCACCTTGTAGTCGTAGCCGTACATCTCGCGCACCGCGTCGAGCGCTTCGAACAGCGTCACGTCTTTCAGGTTGGCGGTCACGGTGCCGCTGACGTCCGGGTGGATCAGCATGTTGTAGCGCGTACCGGCCACGATGGAATTGTAGAACTGCTGCACCGGCACCTGGTTGAAGGACACGTTGAAACGCTCCTCCATCACCGCCCGCGCCTTGGGCAACTCGGCCGCCATGGTCGCGGCCGGCGGCGGCAGCAGCGCCGCCTCCACCGCCGCCGAACTGGCGGACTGGGCGTGGGCATTGGCGGCGGCGTCGCGCACCTGCTGGGCTATGGTGTTGTAGGTGTCGCGCGGCGCCTCGGTCTGGCAGCCCGCCAGCGCGGCGGCCGCGCCCAGCATGCCGGCCCAGCGCAGCAGCGGGTGCAGGGATTGTTTACGTTTGCTCATTTGTTTTTCCCTGTCGGGTCAGCGGCCTCGGCCGGTTTGGGAAACAGGGTCAGGGTTTCCAGATGCTTGCCACGGCGGAGGACCACCGTATTGTCGTTGATGCGTTCGAGCACCGCGTCGCCCACCTTGGCGCCGGTGCGCACGGTGGCGCCGTCGATCACCGCCAGCCGCCGGCCGCCGGGCGCGCGGCCGATCAGGATCGATTGCAGCCGTGGTCCGGCCGCGACGGCGCCCTCCGCTGCGGCCTCGCTCTCGGGTGCGGCCATCATGGCCGGGGGACGGGTCGGGTCGGCCAGTTTCTGCGCGGACGCCGGCAGCGCCAGCAGCAGCGGCAGCAGCCATGTCAGCCGGCGGTTCAGAGTGCTATCCATTTCTGGTCCAGGCTCAGGGTGTACAGGGTCAGCGTCAGCCGGGCCTGCGGAAATTGTCCGGCATCGAGGGCGGCGGCGCCCCACAACAGCTGGGTCGGCATGGCCTCCAGCGCTTCGAGGTAATCGATCATCTCCAGGTAGCTGCCTTGCAGCACCAGTTGCACGCCATGGCGATACAGCAGCGGCGTGGGCGCGGCCGGCGCGGCGGCTGGCGCGCTGACGGCGGCGGCGCCGGCGGGCGGCTGTTTGGCCGTGGCCGCTGCCGCCTGCACGATGGCGGCCGGCGTCAGTTGCGGCGCGGTCGCCGGCCGCGCCGGCGCCGGCGCCGGCGCCGGGTCCAGTGCCTCCACCGCGTCGAA
>NZ_JBWKQE010000033.1:0-67668 GCF_059418605.1 Duganella sp. GW821-FHT07G03 | reverse complement strand
GTCTGATCAGCGTCACTCCGCCCGGCCGCACCTACCTCCTTATTATCCAATGGAGATGCGGTATGCTCAATATACGAGGTCTGACATTCGGACACGACCTCTACCGTACACAGCTGTACGGCCGGGTCCGTGTCCGAATGTCAGACTTGACCCTCAATGAAAACCGCCGGCTCAGAGGCCGGCGGTGGTGGTCTTGCCGGCCTCGATAACCGGGGCCGGCAACTCTTCTTCCAATTCTTTCTTCTGCTTGGGCGCCGGACAGGCGCGGCAGGCGCCGGCCTTGCGGCCGAAATCGGTCACCAGCGACAGCCGCATCGGCACCGCCGCGTCGCCGCAGTAGCCGCCATCGAGCACCAGGGTCTTGCCGCCGTCGGCCAGCTTGCCGCTGATGGTGCGCTCGTCCTCGTCCGGCGGCCGTACCGTGAAATACAACTGCTTGCCGCGCGGGTCGATGGTGACGTCGCTGGCCACCACCGGCCAGCTCAGGCCGCCGGCCGTGTATTCATACAGCACCGTATCGACTTCTGAAAACCGTTGCAAGGTGATGCGCTGCCCGCCGAACTCGCCGCTATCCATGTGGATGCACAGGTCCGAGTACACCAGCATGCCGTAGCGCGGCAGGCTGCCGCCCGGCGCGGCCGGCTTGCGCGCCAGCTTGGGCGCGGCGAACACCGCGCAGGAAGCGAGCAATATGGCGCCGGCCAGCACGGCGCGTCGGGAGGTCGTCATGGTAACGGCTTTCAGAAATGAACAACGGCTGCACCAGGCAGCCGTTGTGGATTCTAACTGATCAGATCAGATTAGAACGAGTGACGCATGCCCAGGTTGAAGGCTTTGTCGCCCGAACCAGCTTCGGTGTTGTTACCAACGGTGTAGCTAGCGCCGTTCTTGTTCTTGATCTTAGCGAAAGCAACATAGGTGCTGGTGCGCTTCGACAGAGCGTACGAGTAGCCAACTGCCCACTGGTCCGCATCGTGGTTAGCGACTTCTTTGTCGTTCTTGCGGGTGTACGAAGCCATCAGGGTGCCGTTAGGACCGATAGGAGCGGTAGCGCCGATCAGAGCAACGCTGCTGTCGCGCGAAGCGGTAGGAGCGACGACGTAGCCGAACGGGTTGTTGCCGTTAGCCAGAGCCGAGCTGTTGGTGCCCTTGTCTTTGCTGTAAGCAGCGAAAGCCTTCACCACGACGAAGTCGTAGTTGGCAGCGATCAGGGCGTTGCGGCCGATGTCGGTGCTCAGCTTAGGAGCAACGGTGTCGTTGTTGCGTGCATTGTAAGCAACGCGAACGTTCAGAGGACCGTTCGAGTAGCCAGCCCATGCGCCGATTTGGCGTTGTGCCGATGCGTCGCCAGCTTGCTCGCCTACCGAGTAGGACACTTCGCCCTGGAAGCCTTCGATCGATGGCGACTGGTACACGATAGCGTTGCTGTTGCGGGTGTTGTTGCCAGCCACGCCGAACAGGTTCTTGGCGGTACCAGCGTAGCCCAGTGCGAACGGGTCAGCCACGTCACGCAGGGTTTCGTAGTAAGGGGTGTACTGACGGCCCAGGGTCAGCTGGCCGGCGGTGGTCGACTTCAGACCAACGTACGATTGACGGTTAGCGATCGAACCAGCAACATCGGACTCACCGGTGTCAACTTTAACGCCCGATTCCAGCACGAAGACAGCGCTCAGACCACCGCCCAGATCTTCCGTACCTTTGAAACCCAGACGGGAGGCCGAGCCTACGCCGCTGGTTACTTTGGTGGTGTTGGCAACGCCGCCGCGCTCGCTGACGATACCGGCATCGACGATACCGTAGATCGTTACGTTCGATTGTGCAAATGCTGCCGAGCTCATTGCGCCCAGGACGGAGATAGCGATAAGGGATTTTTTCATTACGTGTTTCCTTCAGTTGTGTTGCTGTAAAAAGGTAAAGCTAGTATTACGGCGTGTTCGGTGCTTATCGGCGCCTTCTGCAGCGCCGTCTATGCGTGAGGGCAAACTCCCCAGCTGCCACTATGCGGTCCCGGCTTGCGGGTCGCGTTCACTTAAGTTGCGGCCGATTGTATCGACGCCGGCTTTATCGCAGCGCAAAATGCGCCAGAGGCGGCACTATACTGATGCTTTGCTTGTCGATCAAGTGTAAAAGCGTTCATCTTGCCTGCCTTTACCCCTGCCCGTTTTCAAAACAGCAGCATTTTACCGCATCGCAATATTTCCTGCCGAGTAAGCCTAACTAGCCCGGTAATTCCGCCCGATGCATCCATTGCAGCATCCCGTTGTGCAGGCTGCCCGAGTGACAAATGCAAGCGCTAGGCATGCGTGACTACATCGTTGTCGGACCAAGTAAAAATAGCCACTTTGCTATTTCTGACGCCATTTTATACTGAAGCACCCCGTCGCTCGCCTCGACTCAATGGTAATAAGCTTACAACTCAGGACTTTGTTTGGCAGTTTATATCGCCAAACTAGCCTCGGGACCAACTTTGCTCATAGTGATAGCCCTTTATTAGTGTAGGAAATTCTGTCGTCTTTGCAAGGTGTTGCACTGCATCAGCAATTTGTAAGAAATTGCTACGTGTTGCCAATTTGAGACACTCTAAACGACAGGTCTTGCAAAATACGATGGAATGCTGTGGGAATCGCGCGGCATCTGCATGAATCCCATGCATGTGGCGCGCCGGCCCGCCGCGCTTGATCTGGCGCACAAAATCGGCGCCGCGGAGGCGATCCGCCCTCGAAATGACGCTCACTGCAACAGTTATTGGGATATTTTTCACATCATTGCAAAATATCTTGTCCATGACAAAGCAAGGGGAAAGCCGATAAACAGTTCATTAGTTCTGTATGTCAACTGTGTGTCGTGGACAAGCACTTTTTCATAGCGAAAACGAAACAAAACCCGAGAGCGCGCACCATACTTTCGGGCGCAAATCGAATGTAAAATGCAGGTCGCGCGCTCCCGGCCTGGCCTGTTCGCGCACTGTGCACCCGGACCCCGTGCCAACCCTCGCGACTGTCAAATAAATGGCGGGCGCTTATGCCTGATGACTATTAAAGTTTCCTCACAAACAGTTCCCAGCACGATCAGCGACGTCGAGCGCGACACCGGCGTCGCCAAGGAAACCCTGCGCGTGTGGGAACGGCGCTACGACTTCCCGCAGCCGCTGCGCGATCCGAACGGCGAACGGGTCTATCCGATCGAGCAAGTCCACAAGCTGCGCCTGGTCAAGCGCCTGATCGACCTGGGCTACCGCCCGGGCAAGGTGATCCAGTACACCACCCCCGAACTGCAGGCGCTGAGCGGCCAGGCCACCGGCGGCCAGCATGGCGCCACGGCCACGCCACCGGTGCTGCAAGCCTACCTGGACCTGTGTCTGAGCCACCAGATGGAGGCGCTGCGCCGCAAGCTGTCGCAGGCGCTGCTGATGATGGGCCTGAAAAGCTTCGTGATCGAGCTGGTGGCGCCGCTGACCGCGCTCATCGGCGAAGCCTGGGCCAGCGGCGCCCTCGCCACGTTCGAGGAACACTTATATACCGAGTCCTTGACGGTGGTCATGCGCAGCGCCATCTTCGCCATGCCGCAGGCCAACGCCAGCAACCTGGGCGCGCCGCGCATCATGCTGACCACGCTGCCGCAGGAACGCCACGGCCTGGGCCTGCTGATGGCCGAGGCGATGTGCGTGGCCGAAGGCGCGCACTGCATCTCGCTGGGCGTGCAGACGCCGCTGCTCGACATCGTCGAGGCGGCGCGGGTGCAGCGGGTCGACATCATCGCCCTGTCGTTCTCGGTCGGCATGAACGCGCGCCAGGCGCTCGACGCCCTGAGCGAGCTGCACACCCGCCTGGGCGGCGGCACCGAGCTGTGGGCCGGCGGCGGCAACGCCGCCTTCAAGCGGCGCCGCCCGCCTTACGTGCGGGTCTACGCCCTGTCCGACATCAGCGCCGCCATCGCCGAATGGCGCCAGCGCAACGTCCCGGCCGCCGGCTAAAACGTTGTCATTCCGGTAGCACGGCCGGGCGGGCGCGCCGCGCTCTGGTAAAATAGCCGCATTTCCCCGTGTCCGGCGCTGCCGGCCATCAGCTTGAAGCGCCCCCCAACCACATGTCCATGTTTAGTTTCTTCAAGAAAAAACCCGTCGCCCCGGAAGTGCCTGAGGTCAAAACCCCGGCACCGGCCCCCACCCCCAGCGCGGCAACCCCGCCCGCCCCCCTGCCCGAGCTGCTCCCGATCGAGGAACCGGCGCCGAAACTGTCGTGGATGTCGCGCCTGAAGGCCGGCCTGTCCAAGACCTCGAACAACCTGTCCATCCTGTTCGTCGGCGCCAAGATCGACGACGAGCTGTACGAGGAGCTGGAAGCGGCGCTGCTGATGGCCGACGCCGGCGTCGACGCCACCCACTACCTGCTCGACGCGCTCAAGCAAAAGGTCAAGGACGACAAGCTGCTCGACGCCGCCGCCGTCAAGGCCGCCCTGAAGCAGCTGCTGATCGAGCTGTTGACCCCGCTGCAGCGGCCGTTCGAGCTGGGCCGCCACCAGCCGACCGTGATGATGATTTCCGGCGTCAACGGCGCCGGCAAGACCACCACCATCGGCAAGCTGGCCAAGCACATGCAGACCCACGGCCAGTCGGTGCTGCTGGCCGCCGGCGACACCTTCCGCGCCGCCGCCCGCGAGCAGCTGATGGTCTGGGGCCAGCGCAACAACATCACCGTGATCTCGCAAGCCTCGGGCGACCCGGCCGCCGTGTCCTTCGACGCCGTACAGTCCGGCAAGGCCAAGGGCCTGGACGTGGTGATGATCGACACCGCCGGCCGCCTGCCGACCCAGCTGCACCTGATGGAAGAGCTCAAGAAAGTCCAGCGCGTCATCGCCAAGGGCATGGAAGGCGCGCCGCACGAAACCTTGCTGGTCATCGACGGCAACACCGGCCAGAACGCGCTGGCCCAGGTCAAGGCCTTCGACGACGCCCTCAAGCTGACCGGCCTGGTCATCACCAAACTGGACGGCACGGCCAAGGGCGGCGTGCTGGCCGCCATCGCCCGCGTGCGCCCGGTGCCGGTGTACTTCATCGGCATCGGCGAGAAGATCGAAGACTTGCAGCCGTTCGTCGCCGCCGAATTTGTCGAAGCCCTGCTGGGCTAACCCCAACGATAAGCCGCCATGATCGAATTTCGCAACGTCTCGAAACAATACTCCCCCGACGCCACGGCGCTGCGCGACGTCTCGTTCACGGTGGCCAAGGGTGAGCTGGTGTTCCTGGCCGGCCCCTCGGGCGCCGGCAAGTCCACCCTGCTGAAAATGATCGCCGCCATCGAGCGCCCCAGCGCCGGCCAGGTGATCGTCAACGGCCAGGACATCGCCCGCGTCAAGCCGGCCGCCGTGCCCTTCCTGCGCCGCAACCTGGGCCTGATCTTCCAGCAGCAGCGCCTGCTGACCGACCGCTCCATCCTGGCCAACGTCATGCTGCCGCTGCTGGTCACGGGCGCCTCGCGCGCCCAGGCCGAGCAGCGCGCGCGCGCCGCCCTCGACAAGGTCGGCCTGCTCGAGCGCGCCCACGCCCAGCCGCTGGCCCTGTCCGGCGGCGAGCAACAGCGGGTGTCGATCGCGCGCGCCATCGTCAACCGCCCGCAAGTGATCCTGGCCGACGAACCGACCGCCAACCTGGACCGCGCCAGCGCCAACCAGGTGCTCGACGCGCTCAAGGCTTTCCATTCGGTCGGCGTCACCTGCCTGATCTCCAGCCACGATGAACAGATGCTGGATGCGGCCGCGCGCGTCATCCATCTCAAGCAAGGTCAACTGGAGGTGGCGGCATGACGCTGTGGTTCCGACAACACCGCTACGCGCTGGCCGCGGCGCTGGTCCACCTGCGCCGCTCGCCCGGCGGCTTCCTGTTCAACATATTGGTGGTGGCGATCGCGCTGGCGCTGCCGTTCACCGGCGTCACCCTGCTCGACAACGTGCGCCCGATGTCCGAGCAGTTGTCGGTCGATCCCGAGATCAGCGTCTTCCTCAAGCAGGACACCCCGCGCGAGCAGGCCGAGGCGCTGGCCGTGTCGCTGCGCCAGACCGTCAGGGACAAGCAGGCCAAGATCATCTTCACCCCGCGCGAAAAGGCGCTCGACCAGCTCAAGGACAAGAGCGGCCTGGCCGACGTGCTGACCACGCTGGGCGACAATCCGCTGCCGGACAGCTATGTGCTCAAGCTGGACGCCTTCCGCAACGCCCAGGCCGGCGGTGACGTCGACCAGCTGGCCGAGCAGATCCGCGCCCTGCCCGGCGTCGACACGGTGCAGGTCGACTCGGCCTGGGTCAAGCGGCTGGCGGCGCTGCTCAACGTGCTGCGGCTGGCGCTGCTGCTGCTGGCGGCCACGCTGGGCACGGTGGTGATCGCGGTCATCTTCAACACCATCCGCCTGCAGGTGATGACCCAGCGCGAGGAAATCCTGGTGTCCAAGCTGATCGGCGCCACCGACAGCTTCATCCACCGCCCCTTCTATTACACCGGCGCGCTGCTGGGCCTGTGCGCCGGCGGCGTGGCGCTGGGCGCGGTGTCGCTGGCGCTGCATCCGCTGAACCTCGCCATTGCCGAATTCGCAAGATTGTACGCCTCCGAGTTCCAGCTGGCGCCGCTGCCGCCGCTGGCCATGGCCGGCCTGCTGGCGCTGTCGGCCGGCCTCGGCCTGGTCGGCGCGCTGCTGTCGGTGCAGCGCCACCTGTCCCGCCTGAACTGATCCCCCGTCCTTCCGTGCGTCCCCGCACGGAAGCGCCCCTCCCTGCCCGCTTAGCATTAAGTCCAGCCTAAGCTCCGGCGCGCATGCTGGTTCAAACACCTCCATGATGCTGAAAAACCTCATAGCGTTTTGCTATCGAGGCAATTAATATCTGGTGATTGGCACTCGACGAAGGAGAGTGCTAATATACGTGGACTGAAGAGCAAAACAATTCTCTACAGCATCAAGCAACATTAAGAATAAGCACTATCATCGAGCGAAGGAATGAATATGACTATGATGTCCGCACCGACTGCCTTGGTACCTGCGACCAATAGCGCCCTGGGACTCGGGTTCACTGGCAACCTGGGCAACCTGGACGCCTACATTTCGGCCGTCAACCGCCTGCCGATGCTGACGCACGACGATGAAATTTCGCTGGCCAAGCGCCTCAGGGATAAGAACGACCTCGGCGCCGCCCAGGAACTGGTGCTGTCGCACCTGCGCCTGGTGGTGTCGATCGCCCGCGGCTACCTGGGCTACGGCCTGCCGCACGCCGACCTGATCCAGGAAGGCAATATCGGCCTGATGAAGGCGGTCAAGCGCTTCGACCCGGACCAGGGCGTGCGCCTGGTGTCGTACGCGATGCACTGGATCAAGGCCGAGATGCACGAGTACATCCTGAAAAACTGGCGCCTGGTCAAGGTGGCGACCACCAAGGCGCAGCGCAAGCTGTTCTTCAACCTGCGCAGCCACAAGACCGGCCTGGACGCGATGACGCCTACGCAGATCGACAGCCTGGCCAAGTTGCTGGACGTCAAGCGCGAAGAAGTGATCGAGATGGAAACCCGCCTGAGCGGCCGCGACATCGCGCTGGAATCGCCGAACGACGACGAAGACGACAAGTTCGCGCCGATCGCCTACCTGTCGTCCGAAGCGAGCGAGCCGACCCGCGTGCTGGAAGCCGAACAGGTGACCCGTTTGCAATCGGAAGGGCTGGAACAAGCGCTGGGCAAGCTGGACGCCCGTTCGCGCCGCATCGTCGAAAGCCGCTGGCTGGCCAACGACGACGGCTCCGGCGCCACCTTGCACACGCTGGCGGAAGAATTCGGCGTCTCGGCCGAGCGCATCCGCCAGATCGAAGTGGCCGCGCTGAAAAAAATGAAGGGCTCGCTGGCCGCCTACGTGTAAGCGCCCCGGGCCCAGTCATAGAAAAAGCCCCGTGTGGCGGTGCGACGAGCTTGAGCGTCGCATGCGCACACGGGGCTTTTTTCCGTTTTACGCTGCCAGGCTTTGCGCCAGCAGTTCACCGACCAGCTCGTTCAGGTCGATATCGCGTTGTTTCGCCCTGGCATGCAGCTGCTGCACCAGGTCGCTGTTCAGCTTGACCGCGAACGGCACCAGCCCCAAGGCTTGATCGCGCTTGCGCTGCTCCCGCTTGTCGACCACCTCGGCCACCTTGCCGAAGCTGGCGCCGCCAGGGGCGGACATCTGGCCCATTAATTTTTTAGCGTCGCTTTTCGCCATGCCGGTCTTTTTCATTTTGTTCAGTCAATGTGATTCAGGGCCTCCATTCTACGGCACATAGTTTGACCCAGCGCTGTAAAGCTGCGGTTCGTGCGACACGCGCATGATCTTTTTGCTAAGCTTGCCGTCTACTTCGAGGGAAGAGGTATTTATGAAATCCACATTATCCAGGCAGTTGATCATCCTGCCGCTGCTGGTGGCCATGCTGGCCCTGCTGCACGCCTGCGGTTCCGCGTCCGCCGTCAACCGCGCCGCCGCCGCGCCGCAGGCGTTCTCGCAGACCTACGTCCTGACCCAGGGCGCCAGCGTGGCCATCGCGCCGGCCGCCACGCCCGGCCTCAGCGGCGCCACCGCCGGCGCCCCCAGCCTCAAGCTGGAGCGCGTCAACGACAGCCGCTGCCGCGTCGGCGCCGTCTGCGTCTGGGCCGGCTACATCAGCTACAGCTTCGCGCTGACCGCGCCCGACGGCACCACCAGCAGCTTCGTGCTGTCCGACAGCATGCCCAACGCCAGCGCCAGCGTCACCCAAAACGGCCTGACCTTCACGCTGACCGGCGTCGAACCGCAGGCGGTCCCAGCCAAGAATGAAACCACGCCGGATTATCGGGTAAGCTTGAGGGTGAGCAACGCACCTTCATCCTAACCCGGACCCAGCGCCCCCATGACCCAGCCCCGCCGCCCCGCCCGTACCGTTCTCGTTTCCTCCATCATCCTGACGTTGATCCTGCCGCCGGCGGCCTGGGCCAAGACCCCGGTCGCCACCGGCAGCGGCGGCGCCGTCGCCACCATCAGCGAACCGGCGTCCCAGGCGGCGCTGGCCATCCTCAACAAGGGCGGCAACGCCATCGACGCCGCCGTCGCCGCGGCCGCCACCCTGGGCGTGACCGATCCGTTCAGCTGCGGCATCGGCGGCGGCGGCTTCATGGTCATCTACCTGGCCAGGGACAAGCGCGTGATCACCATCGACCACCGCGAAACGGCGCCGGCCAACTTCACGCCCACCGTGTTCCAGCAGGACGGCAAGATCATGGACTTCGACACCGTGGTCGCCAGCGGCATGGCGGTCGGCGTGCCAGGCACCGTGCGCGGCTGGCACGAAGCGCTGGACCGCTACGGCTCGATGTCGTTCAAGCAGGTGCTGGCGCCGGCCATCGCCGTGGCCAGCGACGGCTTCGCCGTCAACGCCAACTTCACCCACCTGGTCGAAGACAGCGAGGCCAAGTTCCGCATGTTCCCCGACACCGCCGCGCTCTACCTGAAGAACGGCAAGGCCATCCAGCCCGGCAGCATCCTGCGCAACCCCGGCCTGGCCAAGGCCTACCGCGAACTGGCGGCCGGCGGCGTCAAGGCTTTCTATGATGGCAAGATCGGCCGCGCCGTGGTCGACGCCGTGAACCAGCCCAAGGTCGCCAGCGGCGTGCAGGTGCGCGCCGGCCAGATGACCATGGCCGACCTGGCCAACTACGAAGCGCGCCTGCGCCAGCCGGTGCACAGCACCTACCGCGGCTACGACTTGTACGGCATGCCCCTGCCGAGCAGCGGCGGCATCGCCATCGCCGAAGCGCTGAACATCCTCGAAGGCTACGACCTCAAGGCCATGCCCAAGGAGAAGGCCGAACACCTGTACCTGGAGGCGAGCCGCCTGGCCTTCGCCGACCGCAACGCCTACCTGGCCGATCCGGAGTTCGTCGAAGCGCCGGTGGCCGGCCTGCTGAACAAGGACTACGCCGCCCGCCGTCGCGAGCTGATCAACCCGAACCAGGCCAGCGTGCAGGCGCCGGCCGGCGATCCGTATCCGTTCCAGAACGACATCAGCGTGCCGCTGCGCCCCAACGCCAACAAGCTGCTGGCCGAAGGCGCGCACACCACCCACCTGACCGTGTCGGACAAGGACGGCAACATCGTCTCCTACACCTACACCATCGAATCCTGGGGCGGCAGCGGCATCGTGGTGCCGGGCTATGGCTTCCTGCTGAACAACGAGATGACCGACTTCGACTTCTCAGGCCCTGCGCCCAACGTGCCGGAAGCGGGCAAGCGTCCGCGCAGCAGCATGTCGCCGACGCTGGCCTTCAAGAACGGCAAGCCGGCGTTCTCGATCGGCAGTCCGGGCGGCGCCACCATCATCACCACCGTGCTGCAAACCATCTTCAACTACGTCGACCTGGGCATGAGCATGCCGGACGCGTTGAACGCGCCACGCCTGTCCGAGCGCAACGGCACGGCGACCGACGTCGAGCCGGGCTTCGCCGGCAGCGCGCAGGCCAAGGCGTTGGAGAAGACCGGCCAGCACTGGAACACGCCGGAAGAAATCGGCGCCGCCAACGCGCTGGTGTTCAACCCGGACGGCACCATCACTGCCGTCAGCGAAGGCCACCGCCACGGCGCCGGCAGCGCGCTGGTGCAGAAAACGGCGCACTAAGCATTCAACTGAAGACCGGCATGCGGGCATTGGGCGAGCGGCGATAAGTCCAGCTCAGCGTCCGCAGCAAAGTCGATTCAGCTTGCGCGTCCAACGCTGACATCAGCGCCTGCATCGCGCCGGTAGCCAAGGCGAGCGCCAGCGCCTGCCCCGGACACGCATGCGCGCCATGACCGAAGCCGAACTCGCGGCCTTCGCCGCGTGGATCGCGCCCTGCTGCGGCCAGCACCAGCAATATCGTTTGCCCCGCCAGCAAAGGCACGCCGCCGATCTCGCAATCGCGCGCCACGAAACGGCGCGTGTTCTGGATAGCCGGATCGAGACGGCTGACCATGCGCACCAGAGCGGCGGCATCTTCCACGCCGCTGCGCTCATCTGACGGTTGACGCGCCAGCGCCAGCACGCTGTTGCCGATCAGGCCGGCCGTGGCTTCGTAAGTCTGCGACAGCAGGCCGACCAGATTGGCCAGCAAGCCATACGACTCGCTCCACCCCACCGCCCGCGCCTCGGCAATCACTTGCGACAGCGGGCTGTCCTGCGCCGCCGATGATGCGGCCTCGCGCAGCAATTCCTCGAAACTGCCCAGCAGCGCCAGCGCCGCCGCATGCGCGCGCGCGATCTGCGACGCATCGCTGTACGGCGACAGGCAAGCCACGAACTCGCCCATCCACGCCGCCACCGCCGGCAACCGGCTGTCCGCAAAACCCAGCAGACTGGCCATCGCCGACACCGGCGCCTCGAACATCCACGCCGCCAGGCCATCGTCACACCACAAGCGCCGGCCGATCAACTCCGCCCGCTGCTGCGCCGCCTGCGCGCTCACGCCGGCCAGCGCCCGCTGCAAGGCCAGCTTGGGCACGGCATGCCGCTCGCCGTCGTTCATGCGCACCAGCGCGCCGAACACCTGCCCCGCCGCGCCGCCCGCGATCGCCGCCGGCACCGGCTCGGCCAGCGGCCGCACGCGACAATCGGGATGCCGCATCACCGCCATCACGTCGGCGGCGCTGGCGGCGATCCACAGCCCAAGATCCGCGTCGAAACGCAATCCTTGCAGTGCCGCCAATTCGTCGTAGTATGGATAAGGGTCGGCATGCGTCACCGCTGCCAGCGCGTGTTGGGGATGGTTTGTATTCATGTGGCCAGCATGCCACCATTTTCACCGCGATAGTTAGGCCTGCGCCGAAGTAAGCCAGCAGCTAAGCCATGTTTAAGAATCAGCCAACAAACTAAGCCACCGACACCACTCTGGGGAATGCAATGAAAAACTGGGCACGCGCCAACAAAGGCTTCTTACTCTTCCTGATGCTGTTCGGGATCTTCCGCACCGCCGTCGCCGACTGGAATCCGATCCCCTCCGCCTCCATGCACCCCAACCTGCTGGAAGGCGACGTGGTGTTCGTCAACCGCCTGGCCTACAACGTCAAGGTGCCACTGACCGACGTCGTCATCGGCACCACCGGCGAACCGCAGCGCGGCGACATCGTCACCTTCTCCTCGCCCAGGGACGGCACCCGCCTGATCAAGCGCGTGATCGCGCTGCCGGGCGACCGCGTCGAAATGCGCAACGAGCAGCTGATCATCAACGGCCAGCAGGCCGGCTACTCGGCCCTCGGCCACGCCACCGAATCCGTCAAGGGCCTGGGCGACATGGCCGCGCTGCACGTCGGCGAAGCCATCGCCGACGCCCGCGCCCACTCCATCCAGCTGATGCCGCAAGTGCAGGCCCGCCGCGATTTCGCGCCCGTCACCGTGCCCGCCGGCCAGTACATGATGTTGGGCGATAACCGCGACAACAGCGAAGACTCGCGCTACATCGGCCTGGTGCCGCGCGCCCTGCTGATCGGCCGCGCCGAACGCGTGCTGGCCTCGGCCGACATCACCGGCAACTGGCATCCCCGCACCGAACGCTTCGGCATGAGCCTCTACCCGTCACCGTAAAAAAAATCGTGGAGCGGCTTGCGCCGTCCACGATATAAAAGTTGCATCGGCAACGTCCGAGCAACTACTGGACACTCGGTCTAGCCCGCAAATACCGGGCCTTAGAACGCCACCCTGACGCCAACGCTGAAGCGTCGGCCAACATCCTCGAAGGTCAGGAACTGGCTCTCGTTATTGGCATATTCATGCATTTTTGAATTGTTCAAGTTAATCGCGTCGACATAGACCGCCACCGAGCGCGACACGTTGTAGCGCAGGCTGGCATCGGTCTGTCCATATGCTGCGCGGGTGCGCGGCAGGGTGCTGCCGCCGCCACAGTCGACCGAAAAACGGTTGCGCCAGTTGTAGCTCATCCGCGCCTGGAAGTCGCCGTTTTCAAAGAAGACCGAGCCGTTATACGATTGCGGCGACAAGCCGGGATAGCCGCAAGCGGGCGCGCCGCTGTCGCTGTCGCGGGTCGCGTTGGCGTCGACATAGGTGTAGTTGGCCGCCACACCAAATCCTTGCAACAACGGAATAGCGCTATCGAAGGCGTATTGACCTGCCACCTCCACGCCCTTGATTTTCCCTTCTTGCCCATTCCGCACGCGGGTGTCATGCACGATCTCGTTGAACTGCGGGATCTTCATGTCCACCAACTTTGTCTCAAGAAAGTTGGAGACCTTCTTCAGAAATATGGCGCCACCGATGAAATTGGTCTTCGACAGATACCATTCATACGACAGGTCCAGGTTTTTTGACTGCATAGGCTTCAGGTATGGATTGCCGCCGCCGGTTTGCACATCGCCGAAGCGTCCGCCGTAGGTATTATCAACACCCATTTGACTCAAGGTCGGGCGCGTCTCCGTTTTGGAGGCCGCCAAACGCAAGAGCATGGCGCTGGTCAGGTCGAACTTCAGATTGGCCGACGGCAGGAAGCTGTTGTAGCTATTGCTGACCGTGGTCGTGGTGCTCGGCCCCCAGTTGGAAATAAACGTCGTATCGTTGGGGCTCTTGACCGCCGACAGCAAGACCCGGCTGGTGCCGGTGGACGTGGAGTTGACGTGCACCATGCGCAGCCCCGCGTTCATGGACCAGCCGGCGCCTTCCCATTTGCTGTCCATGAAGACGCTGGAGACTTTCTCCTTGACGCCCCACATCGACGGCGTCGTGTAGTCGATCGCCATGGGGCCGTTCGGATACTTCGTCAGATTGGAATACGTCGCCGGATCATTGGATTGCCCCAACAACGCGGGCTGATTCAAATAGTTCATGTAGGCATACGGATCGTAACTGAGATAAGCGGCAGGCGTTTGTCCGGCGGCGCCAAAGAAGTTATCCATCGGCGTCACCGTGAACAGGGAGGCCGGCAAAGCAAGGTGATAACCGCTGAAGGAATTCCAGGCGTCGTTCTTCCACTCGGTTCGTTCAACCCCGCGCTGCGAATACGCCATTCCGGCATCAATGCCCTTGAAATAGCCGGCCTCGTGATCCCAGGACAAACTCAAGCGCCCTTCATGCAGGGCGTCGAGGTTGTTGACGTCGCCATTGGATACGGCATGGGCACGCACCGATGTGGGATCGGTGACGCCGTCGCCCAAAGCCAGCACGGGAGTGCTGCCAAAGGTCAGCAGGTCGCCATGTTTGGGCACGATGCCGGCCACCATGAACATATCAGGCGTTTTGGAGGTCGAGCGTGAACTCGACACATCGCCTTCCAGTTTCCAGTCTTGCGACAGCTTCCATTTCGAGTTCAAGCCAAAGGCCTGCGTGATCGACAGGCGGTCGCCGCCCTTGACGATCATGTCGTTGGCGTTGACGTCGGATAAAGGGTTGCCATTCCCCACCAGCGCCGGGTTGTTCGCGTAAAAGATCGAGCCCGGACGAATGAAACTGGTCACCTGCTTGTTGGTGTCATACTTGACAGCGAGCTGGGCTGGATTGTTCCAGTCGCTGAAGGCAAACACATTGTTTTTCTGGTCGAGACGGGAATACAGGGCGTCGGCGGTGATTTTCCAGGTCGGCGACGGGTTGTATTGAACCGTGACATTGGCGACCAGGCGCTTGCGGCTTTCCTCTTCCTGCTGATAGCCGAAGCTCGAAGGCATGTAGAGCTTTTTATTGGACACATTGGCCATCGTCAACCCTTTGGAGTTGAGATCGCCGTCGATCATCGTGACATCCCGGTAAGTCCAGCCGTCGTTGATGGCCTTTTTCTGCTTGGAAGCACGATCGGTGTAGGAGAGCGACCCGACCACGCCGAACGTCCGCGTCTCATTGGCGAAGGACCACATGCCGCTCAGGTTGGGCGTGTTCTTCTTCGAATTCGTATCGTAGGCATCGGAAGCATTGACCACGGCGGAGTAGCCCGCCTTCCCCGAGAGCGGCCGCGCCGTTTGGATGTCCACCGTCGACCCGATCCCGCCCTCCGGCAAGAAGGCTTGCGAGGTCTTGTAGACCAGGACTTTCGAAATCAGGTCGGAGGACAGCAAATCGAAGGAAAATTCCCGGCCGCCGGTGTCGCTGGTGATGGTCCGGCCGTTGACCAGGACGTTGTTAAACTCCGGCCCCAAGCCGCGTACGGAAATGTAGCGCCCTTCCCCGCCATTGCGCTGGATTTGTATGCCGGTAACCCGCTGCAACGATTCAGCGATATTTGTGTCTGGAAACTTCCCGGCATCCTCGGCCGAGACCGCGTCAACCACACCGTCTTGCAGCCGCTTGGTCGATAACGACGAGGCGAGCGAGGCGCGAATACCGGCGACGACGACTCGCTCCAAGTTATCAACGGGCGCTGGCTCAGCCGTGGTTTGCGCGGAGGCGCCAACTGACATCAGCATTTCAGCTATGAGCCCGGCCAATATGGTTTTACGCAAAGTATTTTTCTGCATGTTAATTATCTCCCTGTGTATCTTTTTTATGAATTTTGGAAATTTCCAAGCGCCTGCATGGATAGACCTGTTGCCGGCAGACGCCATGAGCGGCGCGAACATCCGCGTTCAGGCCGGGAATTGAATACTAGATGTGAAATACCTCGATTGCAATCGTTTGCATTGAATGTATTTGAATATCTATCTGGCATTGATTTGATTTGTTGTTAATCACAATTAGCAATAACAATAAACGTATAGATGTATGAAATTTTTCGTGTTTTTGCCCGCACCACATGTACGTGATTAACAACGCATTAACTCATCGGTCCGTATATTTGAATTGCAATCGTTTGCAATATAATTGTTTTGCATCTAGTATTCACCTCGCAATACCGGAACCGAATGCGAGTTTCGAACCAACAACTAATAATTAAGGAGTCGTCTATGTCACCCTATCCTCTCGCCGTCAGCGTCTTGGCGCTGTCCGCGGCATTTTCAACGCCGGCAGGCGCGCAAACCGTCACGGTCACGTCTCCCGATGGCCGCAATGTGGTCACGCTCGATAGCGACAAACTCATGTACTCCGTCAGTCGCGACGGCAAGCCCATCATTAATCCCTCGCCGCTCGGCCTGGTGCTCGATTCGATCCAGCTCGGCGCCGGCGCCAAGCTGGCCGGGCAAGCGGCAAGCAGCGTCAACGACACCTACCACATCGTGGTTGGCAAGGCCGCCAGCGCGCCCGATCACTACAACCAGTCCGACCTGGCGTTCACCGCCGGCGACAAGGCATTCAAGTTCAACATCCTGGTGCGCGCCTACGACAACGGCGTGGCGTTCCGCTATGCGGTGCCGGAGCAGGCCGGCGTGAGCGCCTTCAAGGTGAGGACCGAAACGACCGAATTCAGATTCGCCAAGGATTTCGATTGCTGGGGCTCCAATATCGGCCGCTTCGATTCCAGCTTCGAGGCCGAGTACGACCAGGTCAAGGCATCGAAGATCCGCAACTCCCACAACTTCATGGCGCCGCTGGTGTGCAAGACCGGCCAGGGCCAGACCACCTTCGCCATCGCCGAGTCCGACGTCAATGGCTACCCGGGCTTCTACCTGTCCGGCCGCGGCGATGGCGGCGTGGGTGTGGGAGTAACCCTGCCGCCGCGCTTCGACAGCGATCCTTACACGCGCTTCAAGAGCATCGTTTCCGCCGACGTCAAACTGTCCGGCAAGGGTTTCAAGACGCCTTGGCGCGTCGTCATGCTGGGCGACACGCCGGGCGCGCTGACCGCTTCCTCGCTGATACCGACGCTGGCGACGCCGTCGCAGGTCGCGGACACCAGCTGGATCAAGCCGGCCAAGACCTCCTGGGACTGGTGGAACGACTGGGCCGTCAACCTGCCGAACGCCGGCATCAACACGGCCACCTACAAGGCCTTCGTCGATTTTTCGAAGGAGATGAAGCTGGACGACATCCTGATCGATGAAGGCTGGTCGATCGGCAGCGATATCGAACCGCGGCCGGGCTCGGACGTGACGCGCGCCAAACCGGTCATCGACATGCCGGAACTGCTCAGCTATGCCCAGTCGCAGGGCGTGGGCGTGTGGTTGTGGCTGCAGTGGCAGCAACTGGACAAGCAGATGGACGCCGCCCTGGCGCAGTACCAGGCCTGGGGCATCAAGGGCATCAAGGTCGACTTCATGAACCGCAACGACCAGGAGATGGTCGAGTGGTATCACAAACTGCTGGCCAAAGCCGCGGAGCACCACATCATGGTCGATCTGCACGGCGCCATGCCGCCGAACGGCATGAACCGCACCTGGCCCCACCTGATGACCCAGGAAGGCGTGCTGGGCGCGGAAAGCAACAAGTGGAGCGCGCGCATCACCGCCACCCACAACGTCACCCTGCCCTTCACCCGCATGATACTGGGGCCGATGGACTACACGCCGGGCGGCTTCCAGCATGTCTCCGCCGCCCAGTTCAAGCCGCGCAACCACTCGCCGATGGTGCAGCACACCCGCGGCCAGGCGATCGCCATGTACGTGGTCTACGACAGCCCGTTCCAGATGGTCTCGGACGGTCCCGCCGCCTACAAAACCGCCGATGGCAAGGGCTGGGCCGACGGCGCGGAGTTTATCCAGACGGTGCCAACCTCGTGGGATGAAACGCGCGTGCTGGCTGGCGATATCGGCCAATTCATCGTCACAGCCCGCCGCAAGGGCGACAGCTGGTACATCGGCGCCATGACCAATGAACAGGCACGCAGCGTCAAGGTGTCGCTCGACTTCCTGGGCAAAGGCAACTACAGCGCGCGCGTCATGCAGGACGGCGCCGACGCCAGCCACCTGACCGTCGCCGAGCGCAAGGTGCTGGCAAACCAGAGCCTGACTTTAAAGCTGGCGCCGTCCGGCGGCGCGGTGGTGGTGTTGCGACTCACCAGCCCTTAACGCAGGACCGCCCCTCCCCGCCGGCTCCCGGCAATGCTATGATCAGTAGAAAATCTCATAACATTGTCGGGAACTTTATGATCGAATTCCAGGGACTGTCCAAAGTCTACGGCGGCTTCAATGCCGTCAAACCCCTGAACCTGGCCGTCCGGCGCGGCGAGGTGTTCGGCTTCCTCGGCCCCAACGGCGCCGGCAAGACCACCACCATCCGCATGATGATGGGCATCCTGGTGCCCAGCGCCGGCCAGGTGCTGATCGACGGCCTCGATTGCCACGCCGAGCCGGCCGAAGTCAAACGGCGCGTCGGCTACCTGCCCGACACCCCCATCTTCTACGACTACCTGCGCGGCCGCGAGATCCTGCAATTCGTCGGCGAGATGCACGGCTACTCACGCGCCGAAGCGACCGAGCGCGGCGCCCGCCTGCTGGCCGAATTCGGCCTGGAGGAAGCGGCCGAAGACTACGCCGTCAACTACTCGCTGGGCATGAAGAAGCGCCTCGGCCTGGCCTGCGCGCTGATCCACGATCCGGCGGTGCTGATCCTCGACGAACCGATCAACGGCCTCGATCCGCGCGCCTCGCGCGACGTGCAGGAGCGCCTGCTGGCGGCGGCCGCGCGCGGCGTCACCATCTTCGTCTCCACCCACTTGCTGGACATGGCGGAAAAGCTGTGCGACCGCGTCGGCATCATTCACCACGGCCAGCTGGTGGCCACCGGCACCCTCGACGAGATCCGCGCCGAAGCCTCGGCCAGCGGCTCGCTGGAAGACGTGTTCCTGAAGATCACCGACGAAGCCGCAGAGGAGCACACCCAATGACGCAGCAGGCGGCACAGCCGCTGTCGCCGGCGCGCGCCATCTGGCTGATGACCAAAATGCGCCTGACCCGCCAGCGCAACATGGTGGCCAATAACCTGTTCCGCAAATTCCGTAAAAAGAAGGCGCGCGACGGCATCTCCGGCAAGAAGAGCAGCCTGTGGGTGCTGACCCTGGTCATGGTGCTGTTCATGGCCTTCTCCTTCGTCAGCCTGTCGCGCAACGTGGTGCTCAACATGGGCTGCCACTTGGTCGCCGACAGCGCCTGCCACGTGGTCGACAAGGACGGCGAGCGCCGCGATAACATGGAGCTGACTGCGGACGAGCTGCATCAGGCGCCGTTCCAGCCCGAGCTGGCGCACGGCCTGACGATGGTGGTCACGCTGCTGTTCGGGATCGCCGTCCTGCTCCCGCTGGGCAGCAAGGAACTGGCGCAACCCGACTGGGATATGGAATGGCTGGTCACCATGCCGGTGGAACGCTCCACGCTGTTGTGGGGACGCCTGCTGGAACGCAGTGCCGCCAACTTCAGCGGCATGTTCGCGCTGCTGCCGCCGCTCGGCATCATAGGCTGGTACTCGGGCCTGGGCTGGTTCGCACCACTGGCCGCGCTGGCGGCCCTGTTCGTGCTGCTGCCACTGGCCGCGCTGCTGCATACGCTGGCCGACACCGGCTTGCGCATGTGGCTTCCGGCATCCCAGCTGCGCAACCTGCAAGCCGTCACCGGCTTGTTCAGCATGCCCCTGATGTACTTCGTCATGGCGCTCGGCATGCCCGGCGCCAGCGGCTTCGTGATGGACTGGGCGCGCGCCTTCCCGGCGTGGGGCGGCTGGACGCCTCCCGGCCTGGTGCTGCAAGCGATGCAGGCATCGAGCCTGGCGCACGCCGCGCAGGCCATCGCCCTGCTGCTGGTCCAAACCGCGGTGCTGATATGGGCCGGCGTGGCGCTGATGCGCTACCAGCTGCGCAACGGCGTCGTCAACGCGGGCGCGCGGGAGAGCGTGCGGCGCAAGCAGCCGGCCGTCGCCGGCGCAGCGGCGCGTGGCGGCCTGCGCGCCCGGCTATCGGCCAGCATGTCGCCGATCAAGCGCCGCGAGCTGCGCCTGCTGAGCCGCGACCGCAACTTCCTGGTGCAGACGCTGGTGCTGCCGGTGGTGATCGTGGCCAGCCAGATGATCTTCAACGGTAAATTGAGCAGCTTCGAAGAACTGGGGCAGCACCACACCACCACCGCCGCCATCGCCTTCGGCATCGGCGTCTACGTGCTGATGCTGTCGGCCTTCCAGACGCTGAACAACGAAGGCCAGGTACTCTGGCTGCTGTACACCGTGCCGCGTTCGATCGAGAGCGTGTTGAAGGAAAAGGCCCAGCTGTGGGGCACGCTGACGATGGTCTACCCGCTGGTCGTCATCGGCATCGGCGCCTGGTACACCACGCACTTCGACTGGTCGATGCTGGTGCTGCTGCTGACGGTCTTCGCCGGCATTCCGATCTACTCGCTGATCGCCGTCTCGCTGGGCGTGTTCGCCTGCGATCCGCAGGCGGTCGACGCGCGCGCCCGCGTGCGGCCGACCTACATCTACCTCTACATGCTGCTGGCCAGCTTCTACACCTGGTCGATCTACAGCAACGTGTGGTCGCAGAAACTGGTGGTGATGGTGCTGATCGCATCGATGGCGCTGGCGCTGTGGCAGAAGGCGCGCGACGCCCTGCCCTATCTGCTGGACCCGGCCGCCGCGCCGCCGCCGCGCGTCTCCACCTCCGACGGCCTGATCGCCGCCACCGCATTCTTCATCATGCAGGGCCTGGCCACGCTGCTGATCATGCAGGACACGACGACGCCAACGCTGAAGGCGGTGACCATGGCTTTCGCCGCATCCGGCCTGTTGGTCTACATGCTGATGCGCTTCGTC
Organism: Duganella sp. GW821-FHT07G03; assembly: GCF_059418605.1. Lineage (NCBI taxonomy): Bacteria > Pseudomonadati > Pseudomonadota > Betaproteobacteria > Burkholderiales > Oxalobacteraceae > Duganella > Duganella sp. GW821-FHT07G03. Next base: position 47,061 of record NZ_JBWKQE010000033.1, on the reverse strand, counting down.
TACTGGCGCAGCAAGACCACCGGCGTGCCGGCCATCCTGCGCGGCGGCGACATGGTGCTGACGCTGGGCTACGGCGCGATGGCAGCGGTGGTAGCGTGCGCCGTCGGCCTGGCTTACATGGCCGGCCTTCAGCACTCGTCGCTGTGGCCCGAGGTCGCCAGGCAGATGTCCGCGTCGACCGGCACGCGCGGCTGGCTGCTGTTGCTGGCCGTGCTGGCGGCGCCCCTGTTCGAAGAGTTCATCTTCCGTGGCCTGATCTTCGGCGGCTTGCGCCGCTCGATGCCAGCAGTACCGGCAATGATAATGAGCGCCGCCGTCTTCGCCGTCGTCCACCCGCCGGTGTCGATGTTGCCGGTCTTCGTGCTGGGCCTGTGCACCGCCTGGACCTATGAACGCAGCAAGACCCTGCTCGGTCCGATGCTGGTGCACGCCGGGTACAACGCTGTCATCCTGTCCTGGCAATTCTGGATGTAGTTATCAAAAGCCGCCGTGGCAGGAATTGACTGTTTTATGTCATCCTGCCACGTCCCGCGCCCCGGATAATCCCTGCAAAGCCACATACAGGACCATCCCAATGCGCAAACTGATCTACCTCTTCCTGCTGATCGGCCAACTGGCCACCGCCGGCGAAATTCCCGCCTACCAGGACCGCTTCGGCCGCGTCAAACCGGTGGTTGCCGTGGTCGGCGAAAACAGCGGCACCGAATTGACCGATTTCGTCATCCCCTACGGCGTGCTGGCCCGCTCCGGCGGGGTGCAGCTGTTGAGCGTCGCCACGCAAACCGGCCCGTTGACCATGCGCCCGGCGCTGAAGCTCCAGCCCGACGCCACCACCGCCGAATTCGACCAACGCTACCCGCAAGGCGCCGATTACGTGATCGTGCCGGCCGTCGTCAAGCCGGACGACGCGGCGCTGGTGGCCTGGGTTGCCGCGCAAGGCGCAAAAGGCGCCACCATCGTCAGCATCTGCGACGGCGCGCTGGTGGTCGCCAACGCTGGGCTGTTCAAGGGCAAGCGCGCCACCGCGCACTGGGCCACCGAATCCTATCGCAAGGAGCACTACCCCGATACGCAATGGATCAGCAATATCCGCTACGTCGCCGATGGCAAGGCCATCTCCAGCGCCGGCGTCAGCGCCGCCATGCCGACCGCGCTGGCACTGGTGGAAGCCATCGCCGGCGGCGCGCGTGCCAACGAGGTGGCGCAACAGCTGGGCGTCGCCGACTGGAGCACCACCCATGACAGCGACATCTTCCGTCCACGGCTGGGCACCAACCTCACCGCCTACATCACCGGCTACACCAATCAATGGTTCCATGCCCGCGACAGCATCGGCGTGCCGGTGGCCGCTGGCGTGGATGAAATCACGCTGGCCTTCACTGCCGACGCCTGGTCGCGCTCCAAGCGCAGCAAGGTCTACACCGTCGCCGCCAGCGCCGAGCCGTTGCAATCGGCCTCCGGCCTGACCATCCTGCCGGATCGCGTGCAAGGCGCGGCCGACGCGCCCGACCTGCTGCCGGCCAGCGCCGGCATCGCCTTGCCCGGCAAGGCCCTGGACCGCGCGCTGGAAGGACTGGAACAGCGCTACGGCCGCCGCACCGCCCTGCTGGTCGCATTGGAATTCGAGTATCCTTCCTACCATTGAGGCCAACCAAACCAGTTCCGTCATGCCGTCCAAGAAAACCCTGCGCGTCGTACTGCTCGCCTACGACGACATGAACCTGCTGGATCTGTGCGGCCCCTTGCAGGCGCTCGCCACGGCCAGCAAACGCCACACAGGCAAGGGTCCAGCGTTGTACGAAACCATCGTCGCCTCGGCCGACGGCGGCATGATTACCACCAGCGCCGGCCTGCCGCTGATGACGGTCTCCATCGCCAGCCTGGACGGCCTGGTCATCGACACGCTGATCGCACCGGGTGGCTGCAAGGGACAGGAATACTACGCGTCGCCGGCGCTGGTGAACTGGATCGTGCGCCAGGCGCCGCTGGTGCGCCGCCTGTGTTCCGTTTGCGCCGGCGCCTTCCTGCTGGCGGCCGCCGGGCAGCTGGACGGCAAGCGCGCCACCACGCATTGGGAATGGGTAGACCGGCTTCAAAGCCAATACCCCGGCATCAACATCGACGCCGACAAAATCTTCATACAGGACGGTTCGGTGTGGAGTTCGGCCGGCGTCAGCGCCGGCATCGACCTGACGCTGGCGCTGATCGAAGAGGATTACGGCCATCACGTCGCCATCGAAACGGCGCGCCAGCTGGTGATGTTCATCAAGCGCACCGGCGGCCAGTCGCAATTCAGCGTGCCGCTGGCGGCGCAGGCGCACGAAGGCGGACGCTTCGACGACCTGCACGCCTGGGTCGCCGCCAACCTGCACGAAAACCTGAGCGTGGAACGGCTGGCGGAAAAAGCCGGCATGACGCCGCGCACCTTCGCCCGTACCTACGCCAGCCAATCGGGACGCACGCCGGCCAGGATGGTGGAAGCGATGCGGCTGGAGGCCGCGTGCCGCGCGTTGGAGAAGACCATGCTGCCGCTGAAAACCATCGCGGCCAACACCGGCTATGTGGAAGAGCAGAACCTGCGGCGCGTGTTCCAGCGCCAGCTGGGCGTGAGCCCAAGCCAGTACCGCAGCCGGTTCTCCGGCCACGGCGCTGCAGTGAACTAGTCCTTGTACTGCGGACCGGACAACAGAAAGCCGCCCCCCTGGTAAATGGTGGCCACATCATCCTTCGGCGGATAGGCGTCGCTGTCCGGGAAGTTCGCCGCAAACTGCGCCGAGCTGTCCTTGGGATTGAAGCCCAGGTGCGCCGCCTTGCTGTTGTCCCACCAGCTGGCCGGATTGGCCGACGTGCCGAACAATATCGTATGGCCCACGCGCGGCGTGAACAGCGACACCCGCAGCGACTCCACCAGATCATCGTAGCTGAACCACGTCACCAGCATGCGCGGATTGACCGGCTCCGGGAACGATGAGCCGATGCGCAGGCACACCGTCTCGATGCCGGCGCGGTCGTAGTAATAGCGCGACAGCGACTCGCCGAAGCATTTGCTCACGCCGTACAGGCTGTCCGGCCGCATCGGGCTGTCGGCGTCGATGCAGTCGGTGGTCTTGTAGTAGCCGATGGTGTGGTTGGAACTGGCGAAAATCACCCGTTTTACCCCGTGCTTGTGCACCGCCTCATACAGGTTGTAGGTACCGGCGATATTGGCCGCCATGATGTTCTCGAACGTGTTCTCGGTCGAGATGCCGCCAAAGTGCAGCACCGCGTCCACGCCTTCCAGCAGCTTGAACACGGCGGCCTTGTCGGCCAGGTCGCACTGGACGATCTCCTCGCCTTCGCGCGCTTCGCCCATGTCGCCGATATCGGACAGGCGCACCACATCGGCCCAGGGCTTGATGCGGTCGCGCAGGATTTCACCCAGGCCGCCGGCGGCGCCGGTCAGCAGCAATCGTTTGAATGGTTTGGTCATGATTCAGTCTCTTGTTATCAGGTCACCGGGGCCGGGTTGAACAGCACCAGTGCGTTATGCAATTTCCATTTTTCCGCCCATGTGCGGCGGCCGCTGGCGACATCGAGCAGCAGCTGGAACATCTCCCAGCCGACGTCCGCGATCGTGGCCTCGCCGCTGGCGATGGTGCCGGCGTTAATGTCCATCAGGTCATGCCAGCGCGCCGCCAGTTCGTTGCGGGTGGCGACTTTAATGACCGGCACTTCGGCCAGGCCGTACGGCGTGCCACGGCCGGTGGTGAAGATATGCACGTTCATGCCGGCCGCCACCTGCAGCGTGCCGCAAATGAAATCGCTGGCCGGGGTGGCGGCGTAGATCAGGCCCTTCTGCGTCAGCTTCTCGCCCGGCGACAGCACGCCGGAAATCGCGCTGCTGCCGGATTTGACGATGGAGCCCATCGCCTTCTCGACGATGTTCGACAGACCGCCCTTCTTGTTGCCGGGCGTGGTGTTGGCGCTGCGGTCCACGCCGCCGCGCTTGAGGTAATTGTCGTACCACTCCATCTCGCGGATCATCGCCTGCGCCACTTCCGGCGTGGCCGCGCGTGAGGTCAGCTGGTCGATGCCGTCGCGTACCTCGGTCACTTCGGAGAACATCACCGTGGCGCCGGCACGCACCAGCAGGTCGGTGGCGTAGCCGACGGCCGGATTGGCGGTCACACCGGAGAAGGCGTCACTGCCGCCGCACTGCACGCCGACCACCAGCTCGGAGGCCGGCACGGTCTCGCGGCGGCGCAGGTCCAGCGCGGCCAAGTTGATCTCGGCCTGCTTCATGATCGAGTCGATCATCGACATGAAGCCCACATGGGCCGCGTCCTGCAGGCACACCAGCGCCGGATCGGCGCCGCCGCCGTTCTGGATCGGTATCGAACCTTTGGGGAACAGGCGCGCCGGCTGCAGCTTCTCGCAACCGAGGCTGACCACCATTGCCTGCCCGCCGAAATTCGGATTGAGGCTGATATTGCGCAGCGTGCGGATCGGCACCATCGCGCCCGGCGCATCGATCGCCACGCCGCAGCCGTAGGTGTGCTCCAGTCCCACCACGTCGTCGACGTTGGGATACTTGGGCAGCAGTTCTTCCTTGATGCGCTTGACCGCGAACTCCACCACCCCCGCCACGCATTGCACCGTGGTGGTGATGGCCAGGATGTTGCGCGTGCCGACGCTGCCGTCGGGATTGCGGAAGCCTTCAAACGTATAGCCTTCCAGCGGCTCGGCCGGCGGCGGCAGGTTGGTCGATATCGGCAGGTTGACCAGTTCGCGCGCGGGCGGCATCTCCACCTGCGGCTCGGCGACCCAGCTGCCGGCGGCGATGTCGTGCGCGGCGTAGCCGATGGTGACGTTGTAGCGCCGCACCGGATCGCCCTTGGCGATAGCGCACAGCGCCACCTTGTGGCCCTGCGGGACGGCTTCCAGCAGCGCCAGGCCGCTGGCGAAGACCGCGCCGGCAGGCAGGCCGCCGTCGTTGACGACGATGGCGACGTTATCGTGGTCGTGCATGAGGATGTAGCGCGGCGTACCTGTGATCGTCGGTGTCGGCATGTGGATTCCTTGTCTTCCTGTTCCGGGCCCTGCGTCCCGGCGAACGTTGTTTTTCGCGTTATTTGGTGCGCTGCAAAAGTGGTCAGGCCACTTCCCATCGGGCCGGGCCAGCGCGGTTTGTGGCCTAGGCACCACAGGCGGAAACGGCTTGTTTGCTGGGCTACAGCCCTGTAAACTCCCCCTTCCCGCAGCTGCATGACGATTTTAGTATGACAGCTAAAAATTAATTTGGCTAGTCCACATTGCGTATTTGGTCTGACCACCTTAGAATGGCCTGACCAGATGGCGATATCCAGGCCACCCCACGAATACGAGACACAGATGCTGAAAAAGACTGCCGCCCCTGCCGATAGCAACGCCCACGAACCGCGCCTGTACCGCGTAGTGGCCGACCGCATCCAGGACCTGATACGCGAAGAGAAGATCGCCGGCGGCGAACGCCTGCCGTCGGAACGCGACCTGGCCATCAAGTTGAGCGTCAGTCGCGCCTCGCTGCGCGAAGCGCTGATCGCGCTGGAACTGGGCGGTGTGATCGAAGTGCGCGGGGGCTCCGGCGTCTATGTCAGCGAAAAGCCGGAACCCTCGACCGCAGACCTGCCGGAAGCCGGTCCCGGTCCGTTCGAAGTGCTGTCCGCGCGCCGCCTGATCGAATCCGAGATCGCCGCCATCGCCGCCCGCGTCGCCACCGACGGCGCCATCGACGCCATCCTCAAGGCGGTCGTCGAGATGGAACAGAACCACGCCAATTATTCGAGCAATGAGCAGGCCGACCGCAACTTCCACCTGGCCATCGCGCGCGCCACCGGCAACAGTGCGCTGGTCGGATCGCTGAACTACCTGTGGGACCAGCGCGGCCGCCTGTGGCACAAGTTGAAAGAACACTTCCAGACCGAGGAACTGCGCCAGGAAACGCTGAAGGATCACCGCCGCATCCTGGAGGCGATCGCCGCCCACGATCCGGCGGCCGCGCGCAAAGCCATGCGCGCCCACCTGGAACGCGTGACCCGCACCTTCTCGCGCGGATAAAAGAAGTCGTAGCAAGCAGTAAGGCAGCACCGCAGTAACGCAGGGCCGGCCTCGATGCCGGTCCGCGAACAAAGCAATAAGTTATCGACCGTTTTGCGACCTCGGCCCGTGTTCACCACGACGGCCCTCGTCTCAACGGCACGGAGTACGCGAGGTGCTCCAATCACGTCCAGTGCTTTTCCCAGCACGGCGCATAACTTTATTCAAAAAGACTTAGGAGACTAGCATGAACACGTCCGATCACTCGGTCCAGAACCGTTCCGCCCAACCCCGCCTGCTGCTGTCGGCCATCACCGTGGCCGTGCTGACGCTGGCCAACCAGGCGGCCGCGCAACAGAGCGCAGAACCGGCGATGACCCGCGTCGAAGTGACCGGTTCCAGCATCAAGCGCCTGGCCACCGAGGCATCGCTGCCGGTCAGCACCGTCAAGGCCGAGGACTTCATCAAGCAAGGCATCACCACGCTGGCCGACGTCATGATGTCGCTGCCGCAGTCAGCATCGCTGGCGCCGTCCAACGCCGGCTCGGGCACCAACATCAACCTGCGCGGCCTGGGCGTGAACCGCACCCTGGTGCTGCTCAACGGCCGCCGCATGGCCAACGAGGCGATCGCCGACGGCTACGCCAACCTGGACGTGATTCCGATGAGCGCACTGGCGCGCGTCGAGATCCTGCGCGATGGCGCATCGTCGATCTACGGCTCCGACGCCATCGGCGGCGTGGTCAACTTCATCACCAAAACCTCCTACGAAGGCTTGTCGCTGACCGGCCAGGAAGTACAGCCGGAGAAGAACGGCGGCGGCGACGAGCAGCGCGCCAGCATCACCTGGGGCAAGGGCAACCTGGAACGCGACGGCTGGAGCATCTACGGCACCATCGATGCCCACCAGCGCACCCGCCTGGCCGCGCGCGACCGCGCCGACCTGAGCTCCGCCGCCCTGCTGGCCTCCATCGGCCGCGCGCCGACGCTGGGCACCGGCGGCAACGCCACCCCGGCCAACTTCACCACGGCCACCAACAAGACCGCGCAGAATCCATACGCCGCAAGCGGCTGCCTGACGCCCTACTCGATCGTCGGCCAGAAGGGCACCTGCGTCCTCGACGCCAACGAATACGGCACCGCGCTGTACGCCAACCAGCAGGTCACGTTCTACGCCCGCGCAGCCAAGAAGCTGAGCGAAGACCACGTCGTCACCATCGACTACTCGCGCGGCGAGGAGTTCATCCTCGGAACCAAGAACCCGACCAATGCGCTGGCCGTCAGCGGCGTCAGCGCCACGCTGCCATCGACCAGTAAATGGTATCCGGGTAAGAGCGGCGGCGTGCCTGCGGTCGCAGGCCTGAACAATGCACCGCTGATCCTGACCTGGGCCGTGGCCGACCTGGGCCTGGCCACCACCAAGGACGTGCAGCTGAACCAGCGCCTGTCCGTCATGGATGAAGGCACCCTCGCCGGCTGGGACTACAAGGCAGGCTTGGTGGTCGGCGTTTCGCAGCGCGACAACTACTACCAATCCGGCTACGCCAAGGGCCAGGGCCTGCTGGACGGCCTGAAAAGCGGCGCACTGAATCCCTTCGGCGTGCAGGACGCGGCCGGCCAGGCCTACCTCGACACCATCAAGGTCGATGGCGCCAAGAACCGCACCTCCAAATCGACCTTCACCGGCGTCGACCTGACCGCCAGCCGCACGCTGATGGAACTGCCGGGTGGCTCGATGGCGCTGGCGCTGGGCGCGGACTTCCATCGCGACACCACCGAAGACACCAAGCTGCCGATCAGCGCCGAAGTCACCTACGCCAGTTCCTCGCCAGCGCACGGCGAAGGTTCGCGCAACGTCGCCGCGCTGTTCGCCGAGCTGAATGTGCCGGTCACCCAAAAGCTGGAACTGAACGTCGCCGTGCGTGACGACCATTTCAGCGATTTCGGCAACACCATCAATCCGAAAATCAGCTTCCGCTACGAGCCGACCAAGCAGCTGATGTTCCGCGGCTCGGCCAACACCGGCTTCCGCGCACCGACGCTGTTCGACCGCTACGGCTACCGCCTGCCCGGCGCCACCGGCCTGACCGCCGCCAAGTGGGACGATCCGGTGCTGTGCCCTGGCGGTACGCCTGGCGCGGCCGGCACCGGCAAGCCACTGGCCGGCTATGTCGCTTCGGCCGTCTGCAACACCACGCTGCCCAAGCAGACCGGTTCCAATCCTGAGCTGGTGCCGGAAAAATCGAAAGGCTTCACGCTGGGCACCGTGTTCGAACCGACCAAGTCGGCGATGGTGTCGATCGACTACTGGAACATCAAGATGACCAATATGCTGGCCAACTTGCCGGAGCAGGTCTACTTCCTCGATCCAGTCAAATACGCCTCGTTCTTCGTGCGTAACGCCGACGGCACCATCAACTACATCAAGAACACCACGATGAACCTGGGCGGCCAGAAGGCGGCCGGTATCGACGTCTCGGGTTCGTACGCCTTCCCGCACACGGCCTACGGCGACTTCAAGGTTTCGCTCGACGGCACCTACCTGACCCAGTTCGACAACCAGCTCGATAACGGCAGCCCTTACGTGTCGAACATCGGCCAGTTCGGCCTGGCCAGCAACGGCACCACCAGCAGCCTGCCTATCATCACCTTCCGCTGGAAGCACACGCTGAAGCTGAACTGGGCCGCCGGCAACTGGAACACCCAGCTGACCCAGAACTACAACTCCAAGTACACCGACCAGAACCTGGTGGCGCAACAGTACTGGCGCAACATCAACTCGTACAAGGTATGGAACTGGACCACGACCTACACCGGTTTCAAGAACATCCAGGTTACCGCCGGCGTCAACAACCTGTTCAACGTGAATCCGCCTGTGACCAACAGCAGCCTGTATAGCTTCGGTTACCTGAGCAGCGCCGCCAGCCCGATCGGCCGCGCCTACAACGTCCGCGCCACCTATACCTTCTGATGAGAGCACAGATGCATAAAGACGAACAGAAAGGCGGTGGCCTCGGCCGCCGCCGCTTCCTGCAAGCCTTGTCGGCGGCCGGCCTGGCCGGCGGCGCCGGTCCGGCGGCGCTGGCTGCCAGCACCAAGGCGGCCGATCCCTGGAAGGAGGCGCAGGCCATCATCGACCGCTTCAAGAAGCCGTTGAAGTTCCGCGACGAAGACTTCGTGGTGACGGCCTTCGGCGCCGCCACCTGCGTAACCAAACCGGTGACGGCGTGGACCTCGTTCACCGAGTCGGACACGCTGCAAACCCCGGTGGCCGGCTCGCACGACTGCTATCCGGCGATCGCCGCTGCCATCGCGGCCTGCCACAAGGCCGGCGGCGGCCGCGTGGTGATCCCTGCCGGGAACTGGCTGTGCGCCGGTCCCATCGTGCTGCTGTCGAACGTGAACGTGCACCTGAAGGCCGGCGCCCACGTCTACTTCAGCAATAACCCGGCCGACTACGCCAAGTACGGCGCCTATGACTGCGGCAAGAACGGCAAGCTGTCGATCACACGCTGGGAAGGCAACGACCTGCTGAACTACTCGTCGATGGTGTACGCGCACGGCCAGGACAACATCGCCCTGACCGGCGAGGACAACACCGCCATCCTGGACGGCCAAGCCGGTGTCGCCTTCGACGGCGATCCTGATTGCTGGTGGTCGTGGAAAGGCCGCGAGAAGCCGAATTGGGCCGGCGACATCGCCGCCGGCGCGGGCAACTACGTCAAGCACACCAAGGGCAAGACCGAAGTGCACGTCAATCCGGCCAACCCGGCCTCGCTGCGCGAGATCGCGCCGCACCTGAGCGAAGCGGAAGCCCTGTTCATCCAGGGCCCGAACGACAAGTGGCGCACCGACTCCTACTATCTGCGCTCGCTGGCGGAAGCCCGCGTGCCGGTGGCCAAGCGCGTGTTCGGCATCGGCCACTACCTGCGGCCGCACATGGTGCAGTTCATCAGCTGCACCAACGTGCTGTTCGAAGGCTACCAGACCACCAACACGCCGTTCTGGCAGCACAATCCGGTCAACTGCCACGACATGCATGTGAAGAACATCTACGCCAACAGCATGGGCCCGAACAGCGACGGCTTCGATCCGGAGTCCTGCACCAATGTGCTGATCGAGGACTGCCACTTCAACACCGGCGACGATTGCATCGCCATCGATTCCGGCAAGGGCCCTGATATCCAGTTCGGCCCCGCCAAGAACATCGTGATCCAGAACTGCAAGATGCAGAGCGGCCATGGCGCGCTGACGCTGGGCAGCATCATGTCCGGCGGGATCGAGAACATCTACGCGCAGAACCTGGTGTTCGAGAACAGCAACTGGAAAAGCGATCCGCTGAACATCGCGATCCGCCTCAAGACCAATATGAGCCGCGGCGGCTACCTGCGCAATATGCATGTGCGTAACGTGCATATCCCGAACGGCATCCGCACCACGCCGGCGTTTTATTCGACGCTACCAGGCTCGCTGATCCCGACCAAATCGGTGGCCACGTCGGCGGGCGGCATCATCACCATCGACTGCGGCTACGATCCGATCAACGACAACGTGCGTATCCGTCCGCCGAGCGTCAGCCATGTGCGGATCTCGAACGTCACCTGCGCCAACGTCGAGACCAAGGCCGGCAGCTACTCCTGCTACCAGGCCATCGTAATCCTGGGGCCGGTGGCGTCGGACTACAACGGTCCGGGCAAGCCGGTGGTGCTGCCGGTGTCCGATATCGAAATCAGCGACTGCGATCTGGGCACGCCGGTCAACGCCGACAAGCCTATGTATCTGTACAACGTCAAGGGGCTGAAACTGAAGAACGTCAAGATCGGCGGCAAGGCCGTCAACCAAAGCTTCTCCGCCTGAGTCCAGGCGCCGGTCCGCGACGCGGCCGGCGCCTTTTTTTATTCCCCGGATATCGTCATGAACTTCCAGATCCTCACCCTCGCCGCCGCGCTATTGCTGGCCGGCGCCGCGCCGCACGCCGCCGAAACGTCCGCCAAACCAATCCGCGTCATCCTGGTCGGCGATTCGACCATGGCCAACAGCAGCGGCTACGGTGACGCATTCTGCGCGCGCATCAACCGCACCAACACCTGCCTCAATCTGGCCAAGGGTGGCCGCAGCTCCGGCAGCTTCCGCGCCGAGGGCCGCTGGGACGAAGTGGAAGGCCTGCTGCGCGGCGCCGCAGCCTACCGTGCCACCTATGTGCTGATCCAGTTCGGCCACAACGACCAGCCGGGCAAACCTGGCCGCTCGACCGACCTGAAAATCGAATTCCCCGTCAACATGACACGCTACGTGCAGGAGGTGAAGGCGCTGGGCGGCATTCCGGTGCTGGTCACGCCGCTGACGCGCCGCAGCTTCACCAACAAGGTCCTGGAAAACAACCTGCTGCCGTGGGCCGATGTGATCCGCACCACTGCCGCCGCGCAGCACGTCGCGCTGCTGGACCTGAACGCCGACAGCTACGCCGCGGTGCAGGCGATGGGCGAAGGCGAAGCCGATACGCTGGCCGTGGCGCCGCGCCCTGAAAAAATCACCGAGGCCGCGCTGGCGGCCAGCAACGTGGAAGTGGCGGGCGCCGCCAAATCCGCCTTCGACCGCACCCATGTTGGCGCCAAGGGCGCGGCCTACTTTTCGCGCATGGTGATGGACGAGATGAAGCGCGCCTTGCCGGAGACGGCCGGCCAGTTCAAGCCAGAGAGCGAGCAATGACGAAGCGGTTGTCCAACGCAGGCATCGCCTTTCTGCTGGCCACCTCCGGCGTCGGCGCCGCGCAAGCGCAGGACATGCGCACGGTCGTCGAACCAGTCGCGCCGGCGTCCTGCGCGGTGCTGGTGGCCGCTGGCGACGCGCCCGGCAAGGACGATACTGTCCGCATCCAGCACGCCATAGACCAATGCGCGCCTGGTCAGGCAGTGCGGCTGTCCGCACAAAATGATAAGCGCAGCTTCGTCTCCGGCCCGCTCACACTGCGCAGCGGCGTCAGCCTGCTGATCGACGATGCGACCACGCTGTACGCCAGCACCAATCCCAAACTATTTGATCGTGGCGCCGGCACTTGCGGCACTGTCGACAAGCTGGGGAAAGGCTGCAAACCCTTCATCACTGCCGACAAGACCAAGGGCAGCGGCATCTTCGGCGAAGGCAGCATCGACGGCCAGGGCGGCCACGTGGTCGACGGCGCCGGCGAATCCTGGTGGCAGCTGGCGCGCCGCGCGCAGAAGGAAGACGCGCGCCAGAACGTGCCGCGCTTGATCGAAGTCACCGGATCTCAGGATTTCACGCTGCACAAAATCACGCTGCGCAATTCGCCCAACTTTCACGTCACGCTGAACAACGTGGATGGCTTCACCGCCTGGGGCATGCGCATCGACACACCGGCCGCCGCGCGCAATACCGACGGCATCGATCCCGTCTCGTCGCGCAACATCACCATCGCCTACAGCCATATCCGCACCGGCGACGACAATGTCGCCATCAAGGCCGGCAACAACGGACCGACGGAGAATATCTCCGTCCTGCACAATCACTTTTACAGCGGCCATGGCATATCCATCGGCAGCGAGACCAATGGCGGCGTGCGGCGCGTGCTGGTCGATGACTTGAGCATCGACGGCACTACTTCCGGCCTGCGCATCAAGAGCGACGTCTCGCGCGGCGGCGTGGTGGACCAGGTCAGCTACCGGAACGTCTGCCTGCGGGACGTCAAGGCGCCGATAGACATCAGCACCCGCTATAACCCGCATGCGGAAGGCACGCAGGTGCCGGTCTACACCAACATCGCTTTCGACGGTGTGCACAGCGTCACGCCGGGCCGCGTCATCATGCAAGGCTACGACGAGCGGTATCCGCTACAGGCGACGCTGCGCGACGTCGGCATCGCCGGCAAGACGGACAGGAAGATCGAATTCGCCAGCCTCGCCGGCGAGTTCAGCACCACGCCGGCAGCCGTTTGCGCCGACCGGTTCCCTTCCTTCCCTGCTGCCACGACGGCCGCGACGCGCCCGCAACTCAGCATCGAGCAATCCAGGCAATACGCCTACGGCGAAGTGTTGAAATACGTCGGCGTCGCCGGCAGCGAAACCATCGATCCGTGGGACCCGCTGTCCGATCCGCTGGCAAAAGGCGCGGCCTTCACGCCCGACTACATCGTCGACAAATCCACGAAGGCCGACGGCGTCAGGCTGTTCAACACCGTGCAGGAAGCCGTCAGCCGCGCGGTCGCCGACAGCAAGGCCCATCCCGCCAAGCGCCTTTACATGCTGCTCAAACCGGGCATCTACCAGGAGCTGGTCTACATCCCCGCCTCCACCGCGCCGATCACCATGTACGGCGAAGGCAAGGACGCTGGCGCCACCAAAATCACCGCCCGGCTGGACGCCTCCAACACCGGCGCCGACTACGCCCGGCTATACGATGCGCAATTCGCCAAGGCCGCTCCTGCGGTTCAGGCGATGTACGCGACCATCAAGGACCGCGCCCAGATCGGCACCTTCGGCACCGCCACCGTCTGGGTGCAGGACAACGGCTTCCAGGCTCGCAACCTGACGTTCGAAAACGCCTACAACAAAGACACTGGCAATGCCCGCGCCGAAGCGCTCCCCAACGTCAACAACATTCACCACCAGGCGCTGGCGCTGCAAGTGGACGGCGCCGACAAGGCGCAGTTCGAAAATATCCGCCTGATCGGTTTCCAGGACACGCTGTACTTGAAGGCCCCGCAGGTAGCCAACACCTCGCGCAGCTTCTTCAACAAGTCCTACATCGAAGGCGACGTCGATTTTATCTTCGGCGACAGTACCGCCTACTTCCACCAGACCGAGATTAAGTCTCTGGGCGACCGTGGCCTGTCCTACGCCGCCGCGCCGGATACACACGTCAAAACCCGCTACGGCTTCGTTTTCGACAACTGCCGCTTCACGCACGACAGTTCGCCAAACGCCAGCGCCGGCGCGTTCTACCTGCTGCGCCAATGGTTCCACAACTCGCGCTGCACGCCCTACGACAAGGTTCCCGTCGACGGCTACGCCTGCACCTTCGGCCCCGCCAACGGCTACCAGGCGCCGAAAGGCACTGTCGCCAGGAACTCGCTGGAAGCGGTCGGAAAAATGGTCGTCATGAATTCGCGCATCGGTTCGCACATCAACCGCGCGGCGCCATGGTCGGACTGGAACAAGAAAGGCACGCTGGCCTACCGCCCTGCCCAATACAACTCCGACGACCATTGGAACAACCTGATTAAAGCCGGCATTGATCCCGTCAAGGATCTCGGCTACACCGCAAAGCCATCGCCGGCGGAAGTCTTCCTCGGTGAGTTCAACAATTCGGACGAATAAGGAATACCGCATGACTATCAACACCCAGCGCCGCAGTCTGATGAAAGCCCTGCCGGCCGCCGGCCTGTCGCTCGGCATGCCGGCACGCGCTGCCACCGCGCCCGATCCGTGGCTGCAAGCGCAAGCCATCATCGACCGCGTCTCGCGGCCACTCACGTTCCGCAAGCAGGACTTCGTCATCACCGCCTACGGTGCGCAGACCTGCAAGATAGTCAAGGTCAAGGCCTGGATCTCGTTCGAAGAACAGGACACCGTCGATACCCCTGCCGCCGGATCGAACGACTGCTACGCCGCCTTCAAGGCCGCCATCAAAGCCTGCCACGAGGCGGGTGGTGGCCGCGTGCTGATCCCGGCCGGGAACTGGTACTGCGCCGGCCCTGTCGTGCTGCTGTCGAACGTGAACCTGCATCTGAGCGCCGGCGCGCAGATCTACTTCAGCAACAACCCGGCCGACTACGCCAAGTACGGCGACATCGATTGCGGCAAGCAGGGCAAGCTGTCGATCTCGCGCTGGCAGAGCAACGACTGCCTGAACTTCTCGTCGATGATCTACGCGTACGGCCAGGACAACATCGCCCTGACTGGCGACGACTGGACCAGCACCCTGAACGGCCAGGGCGGCGTACCGTTCAACGATGAAGGCGACTGCTGGTGGACCTGGAAGGGTAAGCTCAAAACGTTGAACGCGGTGGCGCAAGGCTCCACGCCCAATTTCACCAAGGGGAAGATGTCGGAGAATACCGAGAATCCGCTGAACGCCGAGTCGCTGTCCACCATCGCGCCGCGACTGACCGAAGCGGAACGCCAGCTGATACAAGGCGAAGGCGCCCGCTGGCGCGCGGACGCGCAATACCTGCCGGCGCTATCGGAAGCGGGCGTGCCGCTGTCCCGGCGCGTGTTCGGCTTGGGCCACTTCCTGCGGCCGCCGATGATACAGCTGATCGGCTGCACCAACGTGCTGCTGGAAGGCTACCACGTGACGCACACGCCGTTCTGGCAGCACCACCCTGTCCACTGCCGCAACATCGTCATCCGCAAGGTCCACTGCGAAAGCCTGGGTCCCAACAGCGACGGATTCGATCCGGAAGCGTGCGACCATGTGCTGATCGACGGCTGCACCTTCGACACCGGCGACGACTGCATCGCCATCAAGGCCGGCAAGGATCTCGATACGCAGTATGGCCCGTCGCAGAACATCGTGATCCAGAACTGCACCATGCAGAGCGGCCATGGCGCCGTCACACTGGGCAGCGAGATGGCGGGCGGCATCCAGAACGTCTTCGCGCAGAAGCTGGTTTTCCAGAACATCAACTGGGCCACCAATCCCTTGAACACGGCAATCCGCCTGAAGACCAACCTCAATCGCGGCGGCTACCTGCGCAACTTCCATGTGCGCGACATCTCGATACCGAACGGCGTGCAAACCAGCCCTTCGTTCTACGCATCGCTGCCGGGATCGCCGATACAATCGAAGACCGTCGCCACGGCGGCAGGCGCCATCGTCACCTTCGATTGCGACTACACGCCGCTCAGCGACAATGTCCGCACGCGGCCGCCGGTGGTCAGCAACGTCCACATCTCCAACGTCAAGGTCGGCAACGTCAAGACCAAGGATGGCAAGGTGGTGTCGTGCTACCAGGCCATCGTGATCCTCGGCCCCGTGGCATCGGACTACAACGGCCCGCTGCCGATGCCGGCCGTCGTTCCCGTCACCGACGTCACCATCACCGACTGCGACTTCGGCCTGCCCGCCAACATGGCGCAGCCCTGGTTCCTCTACAACGTGCAAGGCCTGACGCTGAAAAATGTCACGATCGGCGGCAAGGTGCATAACACGACGCTGTCGGCCTAAGCAGCGGGACCTGGTATGAATTCGCATATACTGACGTGACTTACACGTCCGGAGTCCGCCATGCGACCACTGTTGATGCTGCTGTTGTTGTCATCCGCCGCCACGCAGGCGGCGCCTGTCGAGGCGCTCAAGCCGATGGCCTTCCTGGCCGGGCATTGCTGGAAGGGTGACTTCCCGGAAGGTAAGCAGAGCGACGAGCATTGCTTCCAGTGGCAATACGACGGCAATGTGCTACGCGACATGCACACCGTGCGCACGCCGGGCAAGCCGGACTATATCGGCGAGACGATCTATTACTACGATTCAGCGGCCAGGCAGGTGGCGTTCCTGTACGTTGAAAACGGCGGCGGCTACAGCCGCGGCACGATGACGCCGACCGCCACCGGCCTGGAATTCCCCGCCACACAATACATCGCCGGCAACCAGTCCCTCACCTACCGCGTCCGCTGGACACCCGCCGGTGCCGACGCCTACGAGGCCTTCAGCGAAATGAACATCAAGGATAAATGGGTCACGCAGTTCAAGCTGGTGCTGAAGAAGCAGTAAGCTGCAGCGGTCACTTCTTGGAGCCGTTAGTGAAGTAAAACGAGATGACGAGCGTAACCAATGGAAATGCTCCTATCTTTACCAGCTCAAACATCTGCGCCAGCGCCGGGTTCTCAGGGTAACAGGCATAGCCAGCCATCTCGCACGTACACAGCAGCGCCAATCCCAGCAGTATCTGCTTGGCGAACTTCAGCCGCTCACTTTCACTGACGCTGACGCTGCTCGATGTCAGATCGGTGACATCAAGTTTCCGCTCAGGTTCGGCATCCATCAGACACCCGTTACAACGCCCACTGCCTTCAGGGTGTTATCGGGCATCCGCCGTACAAATCCTAATGATGAGCCATCGCATTTTTGCTTTTCTTCAAACGCGACTTTGAGCAATAGGAATGCACGTCGCATCGCCTCGCCTTTACTAATCCCCCTCGCACAAGCAATCATGGTAAGGGTATCGTCAATTTCTGGCGACATTTCCACAGTCATGCTTCTCATGATGCACCTCCATCGCAGCACATTTGATAAAAATTATACTGCGCCTTTTTCGGCCGGTTTGTTTGAGAAAAACCAAACGGGCGGACTAGGGTGTGAGGTGGAAATAGTCGATATCGGCATGGCCCGGTGCGGCGCCACATCCAGCCAGCAAGGCCGCAAACAGAAAGGGCAGAAGCCTGTTCAGCATCTGCCCCGTCATTACAGTCCGAACGGCGTTTCCGCCACGCCTTGCACGCCCGGCCGCAGCAGCACGACTGCGCCGCCCCACTCCGCGTCTTCCGGCTTGCCGGAGACGATGGACGTCACCATCAACGTATCCAGATCCTTGCCGCCGAACGCGCACATGGCCGGCTTGAGCATCGGCACGTCGATGCGGCGATCCAGCTTGCCGTCCGGCGTGAAGCGCAGCACGCAGCCACCGTCGTTACCGCAGATCCAGTAGCAACCGTCGCTGTCGATGGCGGCGCCGTCGGGACGGCCCACATACGTCGACATGTCCGCGAACACGCGGCGGCCGGACGGCACGCCGTCGTTGGTGTCGTAATCGAACGCCCACACCATGCGCCGCGCCGGATGCGAATCCGACAGGTACATGGTGCGGCCATCCGGCGAGAACGCCAGGCCGTTCTGCGTGATCAGCTCCGACACCACCGGCGCCGAAATGCCGCGCACCGCATCGTAGCGATACAGCTCGCCGACCGCGCGCGCGGCCGACATGTCCATGAACATGGTGCCGCTCCAGAAGCGCCCCTGACGGTCGCAGCGGCCGTCGTTGAAGCGCATGCCCTCGCCCAGCCCGGCGGCGGGCGCAGCCAGCCTGGCCTGGACCGCGGCTTCCGCCTCGCCCAGCTCCAGGCTGAAAATGCCCGTCTCCATGCCGGCGATCAGCCCACCGCCCGCCTTGGCCGCCACGCAGGCGACCATTTCGGTGGTGGTCCAAAAGCGCGCCGCGCCGCTGGCGCCGTCCAGGCGCCATACGCGTTTGGCGGGAATATCGACCCAGTACCAGGCCGATTCCGCCACACTCCACGTTGGGCTTTCGCCCACCGTGCAACGAATGTCGCTTATGCGTTCCATGCCAGGTCGCCGTTGACGACGCGCGGCAGGTTCTGCGGATTGGCGTCAGTCAGCGATTCAGGCAGCAGATACGCAGGCACATCCTGGTAGCACACCGGACGCAGGAAACGGTCGATGGCCGAAGCGCCGACCGACGTCGTCCGGCTGTCGGAGGTCGACGGGAACGGGCCGCCGTGCACCATCGCGTGCGACACTTCGACGCCGGTGCCGAAGCCGTTGAACAGGATGCGGCCCACTTTGCGTTCCAGCGTAGGCATCAGGCGCGCCGCCAGTTCGCGGTCGTCGGCGGTGGCGTGGACGGCAGCGGTCAGCTGGCCTTCCACGTGTTCGGCCACGGCCAGCATCTGCGCTTCATCGTCGCAGACAACCAGCAGCGAGGTCGGTCCGAAGATCTCGCCTTCCAGCGCGGTGTTGCTCAGGAAGGACTTCGCGTCGACCTGGTACAGGAAGGCTTGCGCAGCGCATGGGGCATCCGTACCCTGGCCGGCGGCGACCTGCTGCACGCCGTCGATGGCGGCCAGGCCGCTGACGCCGGAGACATAGGCTTTGTGGATGCCAGGGGTCAGCATGGTGGTCGCACTTTTCGCGCCCAGCGTGCCCGATACGGCGGCCACGAAGGCTTGCAGCTTGTCGCTCTTCAGGCCGACCAGCATGCCAGGGTTGGTGCAGAACTGGCCCGAGCCCAGGGTCAGCGAATCGGCGAAGGCTTGCGGCAGCTTGGCGTTATCCAGCGCGCCAGGCAGCAGGAAGACCGGATTGATCGAGCTCATTTCGGCGTAGACCGGGATCGGCTCTTTGCGCGCGGCGGCGGTGCGCATCAGCGCCAGGCCGCCGGAACGCGAACCGGTGAAGCCCACGGCCTTGATCGCAGGATGGCTGACCAGGTTCTGGCCGATAGTCTGGCCGGAACCGATCAGCATCGAGAACACGCCTTCCGGCATGCCGCATTCTTGGGCGGCCTTGGCGACAGCCTTGCCGACCAGTTCAGAAGTACCCAGGTGGGCCGAGTGGGCCTTGACCACGACCGGGCAGCCGGCAGCCAGCGCCGACGCGGTATCGCCGCCGGCCACCGAGAACGCCAGCGGGAAGTTCGATGCGCCGAACACGGCGACCGGGCCCAGGCCGATCTTGCGCAGGCGCAGATCGCTGCGCGGTGGCGTGCGTTCCGGCAGCGCGCTGTCCAGCGTGGCGGACTGGAAGCGGCCGTCGCGCACGACTTTCGCGAACAAACGCAGCTGGTTGCAGGTACGGCCTCGCTCACCTTCGAGACGGGCTTGCGGCAGGCCGCTTTCCTGCATCGCGCGTTCGATCAGCGCAGGGCCGATGTCCATGATGCGGTCAGCGATGGTTTCCAGGAACTTGGCGCGCGCTTCCAGGCCGGTGGCGCGGTAGATGTCGAAAGCCTGATCGGCCAGTTCGCAGGCGCGCTGCAGGTCGGCGGCGCCGGCCAGGCCGAAGGCCGGTTCGATTTCCACGTTACGCGATGGATCGATCGCCTTCATCGTACCTTCTTTGCCCAGGACCGCGCTGCGGCCGATAACCATTTCACCAGCAACTTGCATAATGACTCCTCAATGTATGAAAAGCGCGGACGAGCCGCGCTTGTTTTATATTTGTCGCCGCCGCAGGGATTACTGAGCGCCTTGTTTGCGGATCAGTTTATCCAGCATGTCGCATTCTTCCGCAGTCAGATCGGTCAATGGTGCGCGCACCGGGCCTGCATCATGGCCCACCAGGCGTGCCCCCGCTTTCACGATACTCACTGCGTAGCCGGCCTTGCGGTTACGTATCTCCAGGTATGGCAGGAAGAACTCGTCCAGCATGCGGTTTTGTTCGGCGTGATTGTCCGACGCGACGGCATGGTAGAAGTCCATCGCCAGTTTCGGCATGAAATTGAATACCGCCGATGAGTATACCGGAGTACCCAAAGCCTTGTACGCGGCCGCGTAAACTTCGGCGGTCGGCAGGCCGCCCAGGTAGCTGAAGCGGTCGCCCATCTTGCGCCAGATCGAAACCATCAGCTCGATGTCGCCGACGCCGTCCTTGAAGCCGATCAGGTTAGGGCAACGGTCGGCCAGCTTGGCCAGCGAGTCCGGCGTCAGGCGGCAGTTGGCGCGGTTGTAGACCACCACGCCGAGGTTGGTTGCCTTGCAGACTTCGGCCACGTGTTCGATCAGGCCATCCTGGCTCGCTTCGGTCAGGTAGTGCGGCAGCAGCAGCAGGCCCTGCGCGCCAACGCGCTCGGCTTCCTTGGCGTAGGCAGCGGCCACGCGGGTCGGGCCGCCGACGCCGGCCAGAATAGGCACCTGGCCGGCGCAGGTGTCGACGGCGGTCTTGATGATGTCGGTGTATTCGTTGGCCGTCAGCGAGAAGAACTCGCCCGTGCCGCCGGCGGCGAACAGCGCGGTGGCGCCGTAGGGAGCCAGCCATTCCAGGCGCTCGATATAGGTCGACTTGCGGAAGTTGCCTTCAGCGTCGAAGTCGGTGACCGGGAACGACAGCAGGCCGGAGGAAAGAATTTTTTTAAGGTCATTCGGTTGCATAAGGTCTCCAATAATCGACAGCGCATCTCAGGACGGGGAATTTGGCAGCTGTGCGCCACCTGTTGTATGACATCGTACAACTATCTTCGTGAGTGAGCAAGCGATTTAGCGAAATCCGCCGAATCGCCCTGCTCTCGTTGCTTTTTATGCAGTCTGGCCGGAGGCGATGCCTTCTTGCGCGCGGCGCAGGCGCTCGCGGCTGTTGCTCAGGTGGGTGCGCATGGCGGCGCGGGCCGCCTCGGCGTCCTTGCGCAGGATGGCGTTGTAGATGTCGTCGTGTTCGCGGTTGAGGCGCTCCAGGTACACGGCCGGATCGTCATGCGCCAGCTGCGCCGAATTGACGCGCGCGCGCGGGATGATGGTGTTGCCCAGGTCGCTGAGGATGTCGACGAAATAGCGGTTGCCGGTCGCTTGCGCGATCAGCAGGTGGAAGGCGACGTCCGATTCCACCGAGCCGGGACGGCCCTGCGAATGCTGGATGCGCTTGAGCACCGCGCCCATCTCCTGCACCTGCTCTTCGGTGCGGCGGGTGGCGGCCAGCCAGGCGGCCTCGGTCTCCAGGCTGATGCGCAGTTCCAGGATGGCCAGCACGTCGCCGATGGTGCGGATGGTGTCGGCCGAGATGCGCAAATTGGCCGGCTGCGGCTCCAGCACGAAGGTGCCGATGCCGTGGCGGGTCTGCACCAGCCCCGCCGCCTGCAGGTGCGAGATGGCCTCGCGCACCACGGTGCGGCTGACGCCGTGGATCTCCATGATGACCGACTCGGTCGGCAGCTTTTCGCCCGGCTTCAGCGTGCCGGCCTGGATGCTGTTGGTGAAGGCCTCGACCACGCCCTGGGCGAGGTTGCGATGCTTCTTCTTCGGCACGAGGACGGTAGGAGCGGACATGGGAGCGGCGGCGGTCTGGTTCATGGTCTTTTTACTGTTGTATGACGACTGTTAGCATACACGCTTCTGACGTGTCGCACGATCCGCATATTGCCAGACTTTGGGCAACAATTGTGCCTTAGACACTATTTTCGGCACGATTAGTGCATATGGACTAGTACGTTAAACAACACTCAGGCCAATACTCAGGCCAACAACGCGGCGCTCATGGAGGCAGCCTCGTCGGCAGATTCGAACAGGATTTGTTCCAGCGCGGCGTTGTCGTCGAAGAAGCCGGCCAGGCTGGCGTGTTCGCGTTGCGGCGCCAGCGGCGACGGCACGGGGGCCAGGTGCTTGGCGATCAGCAGGGTATCGCGCAGGCCCAACGGCGGCGGCGTCAAGGTGGCGCCGCGCAGTGAGACGATGGCCTGGCTGACCGGCTCCGGGATCGCCATCTTTTTCATGATTTCGCGGGTGATGATTTCCTGCGCCGCGCCCATCCAGTCTTCGGGGTCGTCCAGCAGGCCGGGGATGTCGTCGGCGCGCGCCAACAGGTAGAAGCCCCCCGCCTCGTGCACGATGCCGGCGAACAGCGCGGTATCGGCGTCGGTGCGAGTCAGCTTGCGGGCGATCACGTGGGACAGCGCGGCCACGTGGGCCGTGTGGCGCCACAATTGTTCAGCCTGGGCGCGCAAGGCGGCGTCGCGGATGCGGCTGCCGAACTGGCGCACCACCATCGCGGCGGCCATCGTGTACAGGTTGCGGAAGCCGACCCGCTGCACCGCCGCGCGCACGCTGGTGACCGGCGCGCCGCCGCGGTTGAACACCACCGCATTGGCCAGCGCCACGGTGCGCGCGGCCAGCAGCGGCTCGCCCAGCACCTTGCGGATCACATCCTCGATATCGCAATCGGGATCGGCCAACGCCAATTGCAGTCGCAAAGCGGCATTGACGCTGGTAGGAAAAACCAGCTCCCCCTTTGAAGCCTGGGCAACAATCTCGGCGTAGTCTTTTAGTTTTTCCATGGAAACATTATACCGTGGAAAACTGGGGTCAAGTCTGACATTCGGACACGAGCTCCGCCGTATTTGTTCGCTACGGCGGAGCTCGTGTCCGAATGTCAGACTTGACCCCGGGGCTTACAGGTGGGCGGCGATCTGCGGCAGCAGCTCGTCGAAGGTGCGGCCTTTGCCGTTTTCACCGATGGCGTGCATCTTCCATTCACCGTTGTGGCGATACAACTTGGCCATGATCTGCGCCGAGTGCGGGCCCTGCACGGACAGGTTGAAACGCGCCACTTCCTTGCCGCTGCTGGCGTCCAGCAGGCGGCAGTAGCCGTTTTCCACTTGCTCGAAAGTCTGGCCGGTGAAGCTGTTCACCGTGAACACCAGGCTCTTGATCGTGGACGGCACGGCGCTCAGGTCGACGTTGATCTGCTCATCGTCGCCATCGCCGGCGCCGGTGCGGTTGTCGCCGGTGTGCTGGATGCTGCCATCCTTGCTCTTCAACTGGCGGAACCAGATCACGTCGACCGGCGCGCCGGACTCGTTGAACATCACGCACGAGGCGTCCAGGTCGACCGCCTCGGTCTTCGAGCCGAAGCCCAGGAAGCCCTTGGTCTTGATCGCATCCCAGCCCAGGCCCATGGTCACGCGACCCAATGCGCCGCCCGATTCCTTGGCCAACGAGATCTTCTGCCCCTTGCTTAAACTGACTGTCATCTTGCTACTCCTTTGAATTTACTGCGCAACGCCGCGCTGCGCCCAGGCCTGGAATGCCGCGCCGTTACGCGAGCAGATCAGGATTTTTCCGTGGCCGGAAAAGCGCAACACCATGCCTTCGCCGCTGGTCTGGCTGTTGACCAGATTGCTCAGAAAGCCGCTGTTGCCGCCGGTGGTGACCGAGATTTCGTAGCGCAGCGCGCTATCCCATGCCACCACATGCGAGTTATCGATGATCACGTCGCGACCCGGCGTGACGTCCAGCTGCGAGATCGAGCCGAAGCCCGATACCGCCACCTGGCCGACGCCCGCGGTCTCGGTGATAAAAAAGCCGCCGCTCTGCGCGAACAGCGCATTGCCCAGGCTTTGGGTACGCACCTTCAGCTCGACGCCGGAGGTGGCGGCGACGAAGGCGCCGTCGCTCAGCATGTACTGCTGCTGGCCGACGTCGAGCACCTGCATCGCTCCCGGCAGGCGCGGCGCCAGCAGGCAATCGCCCTCGCCGCGCACTGCTTCGATGTGTTGCTGGAAGAAGGACTCGCCGTTGGCGAAGCGGCGCATGATGGCCGCGCCGATGCCGCCGGTGACCTTGCCCTTCAAATCGAGCGCCGCTTCCATCATCACCATCGCATCCGACTCGCAGTAGATCTTTTCACCGTGAGCCAGCGAGACGTGCAGGAAGGGATCGATGTCGCCGGTGATCGAAAATTTAGGCATGATGCAGTCCTTTCTTCTTCAGGTTAAAAATTAAACGCTTACGCCGAACGACGATGCCAGCGGACCGAGGCCGCCCTTGAAGCCCTGGCCGACGGCCTTGAACTTCCAATCGGCGCCGTTGCGATACACCTCGCCGAAGATCATCGCCGATTCGGTCGAACCGTCTTCGGACAAGTCGTAACGGGCGATCTCGCCGTTGCCGGCGCCATTGACGCAGCGGATGAAGGCCTTCTGCACCATGCCGAAGTTCTGGCGGCGCTCGTCGCCCTCGTGGATGGTGGCGCAGATGGCGATGCGTTCCACGTCGGCCGGCACACGGGTCAGGTCGATGGTGACGGTTTCGTCGTCGCCATCGCCGGCGCCGGTGCGGTTGTCGCCGGAGTGGCTCACCGACTGGTCCGACGATTTCAGGTTGTTGTAGAAGATGAAGTCGTTGTCGGCGCGGACCTTGCCGTCCACTTTCAACAGGAAGGCCGAGCCGTCCAGGTCGAAGTCCTTGCCGTCGGTGCTGCGTACATCCCAGCCCAGACCAACCACGATTTTCGACAGGCCTGGCGCTTCTTTGCTCAGATTGACGTTGCCGCCTTTTTGCAGACTGATTGCCATGATGTGATGCTCCTAAAAAGAGAACCGGACTTTATTGCTTACTTCCGTACTACAGGCGGCGGACCGTGTCCGTAATTAACGGTCCGCCGAATTCTTTACGCTGCGATAGCGACAGCAGCTTCCTTGTGACGGCGATGGCGCACCGAGGACCACAGCGAGGCGCCGATGAAGGCCACGCCTATCAGGCCGGTGAACAGTTCCGGGATGTGGAACTTCATACTCGCCAACATGATCGCGGCCAGGATACCGATCGCATAGTGCGCACCGTGCTCCAGGAAGACGAACTCGTCGAGCGTGCCCTTCTTCACCAGGTAGACCGTCAGCGAGCGAACGAACATCGCGCCGATCGCCAGGCCCAGCATGATGATCACGACGTCGGTGGTGATGGCGAACGCGCCGATCACGCCGTCGAAGCTGAACGAAGCATCGAGCACTTCCAGGTACAGGAAACCACCGATTCCGCCCTTCTTGACCAGGTCTCCGACGTTGCTGCCTTCTTCTTCCTTCTCCAGCAGGTTGCTGACCGCGTCGACGCCGACGTAGATCAGGATGCCCCACAGGCCGGACACCAGCACCACCAGCTTTTGCGCCTCGCCTACCAGGCCCATAGAGCCCAGTAGGACGGCCAGCGCAATCATTACCGAGATCGAGGAGACCTTGCCCAGCGAGCCGAGTTTCTTCTCGACGTTGCCCAGCCAGTGGACTTCTTTCTCGTCATCGAACAGGAAGTTCAGGAACACCAGCAGCAGGAACATGCCGCCGAATGCCGCCACTTCCGCGTGGTGATTCGTCAGGTGCATCGAATACGTTTTAGGGTCGTTCAGCGCCAGCTGCCACACATCCATGATGCCGATGTCCGCCGCCACCGCCACGATCACCAGCGGGAACAGCAAGCGCATGCCGAACACCGCGATGATGATGCCGACGCCGAGGAACAGCTTCTGCCAGTAGTCGTCCCAGGTCTTGAGCACGGAGGCGTTGACCACCGCGTTATCGAACGACAGCGACACTTCCATCGCGGCCAGGATCGCGGCGATACCCACGGCGGACAAGGCGCCGCTCCAGCCAGACAGTTCGTAGCCCCACCAGCCCGCTGCAGCAAGGCAGAGGAACGTGACGAGGAATGACACTTTGAAGTGTTTCATTCTTTTCTCTCATGGTTATAAATCGATGGGATGCAGTGTAGAGAACAATGCGTTTTTTAAAAATAGAAGATAATTGAAGTATTACTTCGTAAAAGCAGAAGATCATGAAAACCAGTGGACTCAATTTCCGGCATCTGTATTTCTTCTGGATGGTGGCCAAGGAAGGCGGCGTCACGCGCGCGGCCGAGCGCCTGGGGCTGGCCGTGCAGACCATCAGCATGCAACTCGCATCGCTGGAACAATCGATCGGCAAGCAGCTGCTGGAGCCCCAGGGCCGGCGCCTGGTGCCGACCGAAGCGGGCAAGCTGGCGCTCACCTACTGCGACCAGATCTTCCTGCTGGGCGACCAGTTGCAGGACGCGCTGGAGGAAACGGAAGCGAGCAAGATGCGGCTGACGGTCGGCATCTCCGACTCGCTGCCCAAGCTGATCGCCTACCGCCTGCTGCAGGCGACGCAGCAGCTGGAGCAGCAGGTGCGGCTGGTGTGCATGGAGAACGAATTCGAAGCGCTGCTGGCCGACCTGGCGCTGGGCAAGCTGGACGTGGTGCTGACCGACCGCGCGGTGCGCGCCGGCGGCAGCCTGAAGGTGTTCAGTCACTTGCTGGGCGAAAGCGACATGAAGCTATACGGCGTGCCCAAGCTGGCGCGCAAGTACCGGCGCAACTTCCCGGACAGCCTGCACGGCGCGCCGCTGCTGCTACCGACCCGCAACAATGCCCTGCGCGGCCGCATCGACGCCTGGCTGGTGCAACACAAGGTGCGGCCGGACATCGTCGGCGAGTTCGAGGACAACGCCATGCTGAACACCTTCGGCCGCAACGGCCTGGGTCTGTTCTTCGCGCCGTCGGCGCTGGCGCAGGACATCGAGGAGCAGTTCGGCGCCGTGCTGGTGGGCGACGCGCCCGAGCTGCGCGAACAGTTCTACGCCATCTCCAACGCCCGCAAAATCACCCATCCGGCGATCGAGGCCATCCTGTCGGCGGTCCATAGCGGGCCCTTCGCCATCGCCGACTAATCTTTTTAATAACCCTGTCCTGTCTCAAATGTGCGGACCCGCTCAAATTTAAAATAAGAGCATTATTCGCGCGCGCATGGATTGTTATATTTGGAGAGAATTGAACGCCGAAATTTCCGATTAGCTGGATGAAATGCGCAAATATGTTGCAGAATATTTTTTATTTTATTAAACAACTTTCATATAATAAAAATTATTAGCCAAGCAACGGCAGATATGCCATTATGTTGATTCAGCGCAACAAATTTGCCTAACCAATAACGGAGACCATCTTGAATGCAGCCGCCACCCAGCGCCGTATGCGGCGCCTTTCTCCGCAACTGACAACCAAGTTGCTGTGCGCGGCAGTGTGCACCACCATGGCCAGCGGCTGTGCAACCGATCCGCGCACCGGCCAGCCATCGTTCCAGCAAACGTTCGCCAGCCAGGACCCATGCTCGAACAATGCACGGAATATTGGTATCGCGGTCGGCGCCATCGCCGGCGCGATACTCGGCAACCAAGTCAAGCATTCAAATGGCGCCCGCGTCATCGGCGCTTTGGCCGGCGCAACCATGGGTGGTTTGATTGGCCGCGATATGGACCAGCGCCGCTGCGAACTGTCCAAAATCGCAAAACAATATGATTTGAATCTGAAGACGTCGACCATCAGCGCCGACGGCGCAGTGATCGACGACAGCCGCCTGAATGCGTCGTCCAATGCCGAGGCCATTAAAAAGAATGCGGTCGGCATGACCGTGGAACTGCGCGAGCAATTCGGCAAAGGCGGCCATTTCGAAACCAATTCAGATCAATTAACCGAACAGGCCCAGCGTTATTTTTCGGCCATAGCCGATTCTTATAACGCCAGGCTCATCGCCAATAACATCAGCGATCCGCAAGAAAAAGCCAGCTATATTGCCCAGGTCAGCCAACGCAAAATCTTGTTAATCGGCCATACCGACGATACCGGCAGTTCGCGTTTGAATGCCGACCTGTCGGAACGCCGCGCGCAAGCCGTGGCGGCCTATATGGAAAGACGCGGCATACCGAAAGACTCGCTGTATTTCCAGGGCGCCGGCGAAGCCTATCCGATTGCCGACAACGACAGCGATAACGGCCGCGCCCAGAACCGCCGCGTGGAAATTGTCGAGATCGCCGGGGAGGCCAATTTCAACCGCTACCTGGCGGAGCGCAAGCCGCGCTATGAATTCTATCGGGGCAGCGCGACGCCGCCGCCGGCCACGCAGGTGGCGGCAGCAACGCCTGCCCCAGCGGCCGCCACCAAGCCGGCGCCGGTCAAGGTCGCGCCTGCAAAGGCCGCGCCGACCGCCGTCGCCAAGGCGCCGGAGACTGCGGTGGCGGCTGCCGTTGCGGCGACCACCATCGCCGACGGCATCGATTTCGGCGGCACGCCATTGTCCACCGTCGCCGCCGTCGACCTAGGCCAGCTCAATTCCAAGTCCGGCGGCAGCTTCCACCTGATCAGCAACGCCTACGCCGACGAGCCGCCCATCATGTCCGACTGTTCGCGCGACCGGCCGCGCGTGGCCCACGGCGTCAAGGCCCTGGCGGACGGCAAGAGCTACCGCATCAGCGAGTACCTGCCCGGCCTGTACGGCAAGACCTGGACCGAACAGGTCAACGGCCACCAGATCGTGCTGAACAAGTTGACGGTATTGGCCAGCAACGGCGCGGCGGCCAACCCGCCGGAGTTCAAGGTGTACACCAACTACAACGCCGCCAAGAACGCCAATCCGACGGCGGCGCTGGCCATCAATCCCGAAGTGAATACCTACCTCGGCAACAAGGGCTTGTTATACCGAATGTTCTTCAACGGCAAAGGCGGCCTGTCCTGCGCCGACGTCGTGTTCGGCAGCGATGGCGGCACAGCGGCCAAGGGCGGGCGGCTGATCTATGCGCGCGGCGCGCGGCTCATGTCCGCCGACTTCAAACCAACGTTATATCAAAAATAAAGGGATGAACTCATGAAGGAATTTATCAGCACGTCTCCGGCACTGGCCTGGAGCATCGTCAGCGTGGTGCTGGCCTTGGCCGTGATCGCCATGTTGTGGCAGCAGGTCAAATGGTGGTGGTTCAACACCTGGGTCAATTTCCCCTTGGTCGGCCGCATCGCCACGCTGGCGCGCGATGCCAACGAAGATGTCGCCTATCCTGGCTGGTTTTCCGGCGAGCGCACGCTGTGCCAGGAATACAAGAACTTCGTGCACGTCCAGGACGAGCATGACTTCAACGAAAAAATCACCTACCTGACCAAGGCCGGCGACAACGGCCGCCACAGCACGCCCCGCTGGATCTGGCTGCTGACGGTGTCGATGGTGTTTGTCGAAGCGCTGGGCTTCTCGTATGTGCTGGCCGGCTACACCATTCCCGGCGCCAGCGAAAACCTGCAACAAAACGGCGCCTACGGCATCGCCTTCCTCATCTCCGTGATCCTGGTGGCGTTCACCCACTTTGCCGGCCACGAGCTGTACAAATCCGGCCGCATCAAGAACGCCCGCCGCGAATGGGTGGAAGACAAGCGCCAGTCCAAGCTGTCCACCGGCACCATTCCGCTGGCGCGCCCGCAGAACAGCGACGACGGCATGCCCGCGTACACCCAGCTGTGCAATCGGGTCGGCGCCCATCCGACCTACCTGGTGTCCATCGCCACGCTGGTGATCGTGCTGCTGATCGCTGGCGCCGCCACCTATGTGCGCGGCCAGGTGCTGGAAAAGGAACTGGTGGCGCGCGTCACCCAGGTCAACAAGCAGATCGACAGCGGCAATCAGGCCGCCACCGACAGCCTCGATATGAGCAAGCCCAGCGTGACGCTGCCGGACGCGGACGTCGCCGCCAACCACAGCGCGGACAAGAAAGTGGCCGTCGAGGAAGCCGACATCGACCGCCATGGCGGCTGGGCCACCTTCATCGTGCTGGCTTTCGTGTTTGTCTTCCTGCAGCTGCTGGGCGTGATCTTCGGCTATCGCTGGGGTTTCGCCGGCGAGAACAGCACCGAGGCGTACCGCGATATCGGCGGCGGCCGCTATTCCAGCTACACCGCGGTGCGCGAGGCGTATCGCCGCGTGGCCGATACCGCACAAGCGCGCCTGGCCGTGTTACAGCAAAAGATCATGGCCAAGAACAGCCATGTCGGCACCTCGGGCCAGCACCTGAGCAAGACTTTCCGCGACTATGTGCAGGAAACCCGGATCGCCGACCAGGCCGAACGTCAGCACGAGCGCCATCACGCGCAGGCCGTCAAGGCGCAGGCCGAAGCGCCCACCCCGGCTCCTGCTCCCGCAGCGGCTCCGGTTTCGGCTTCAGCTCCACAGGCCGGCTCTGCCGCCGAGGTGCTGCAACAGCTGAACGCGCTGGGCGACGACAAGCCGGCCAAACTGGCCCTGCTGGCAAGCTTGCCCGACAGCCTGAACGCAGAAGTGGTCGCGGCGCTGAAACTGCAGAAGGAAGAGAAAGCCCGCCAGGCCCGCAATGCCGAACTGGAGGATTTGCTGTGAAGTGGGGCGCCTTGCTGCTGCAACTCTGCCTGTCCGGTGCCGCTGTGGCGGCCAATACCAACGCCGTCCAGAGCTGCCAGGACAAGTCGCTGCCGCCGTTTCCGCCGACGGCGCGCGAACTGCTGGTGGTGATAGACCAGACCACGCCCCTCAGCCCGGCGCTGCAACAGCTGGTCGCCAACAACATCAAGCCCTTCCTGGCGCCGGGCAACCGCTTCAGCGTGGTGGTGTTCTCGGCTTACACCCAAGGCCATTACACCGAGCTGCTGACGGCCGGAACGCTGGATGCGGCGCTGCCTGGCGAAGCCCGCAACGACATCGCCAAGCCTGCGCTGACCAAGCTCGACCTGTGCCTGCAACGCCAGCCGCAGCAGGCGGCGCAGGCGGCCGGACTAGCGTTGCGCGCGGCCTACCAGGGCACCAGCAGCAATATCGCAAAATCCGATATCTTCGCCAGCCTGAAGTCCATCGCCAGCGTCATCAAGCAGTCCACCGCGCAGGACAAAGTGGTGCTGATCGTGTCCGACATGCTGGAAAATTCGTCGGTCAGCAATTTCTACGCCGAACAGGGCAAGTCGGTGCGCAATGTGGTGCCGGCCAAGGAAATGCGCGCGGTCGAAGACAACCACCTGCTGGCCGACTTTGGCGGCGCACGCACCTATGTGATCGGCGCCGGCCTGCTGGCGGACGACGCCATACACAGCAAGAACTATCGCGATCCGAAGACCATGCAGTCGCTAAGCGCTTTCTGGAGCGAATACTTCAGCAAATCCAACGCCAAATTGCTGGAATTCGGCCAACCCGCATTGCTGAACCCGGTACGTTAAACCCCTCCCAGGCGCCGGCGTCGGCCGGCGCCATCCCCCTCTGCGCCGCATATTTTGCGATGCATAATCGCACCGTCGTTTAAGATGTTCGTTTTAACTACCTGAACTGCCGTTCGGCCCCTATGCAAAACCTCATGCTTGTCGTGCTCGCCGTGTTCCTGGTCGCGCTCAATGGATTCTTCGTGGCGGCCGAATTCGGCATCGTCACGCTGCGCAAGACGCGCGTGCGCGCCATCGCCAAGACGCAGGGACTCAGGGGCCGCATCCTCGGCAAGGTGCACGGCCAGCTGGACGCCTACCTGTCCGCCTGCCAGCTGGGCATCACGCTGGCCTCGCTGGGACTGGGCTGGGTCGGCGAGCCGGCCTTCGCCAGCCTGCTCGAGCCGCTGCTGCGCGCGGTCGGCGTCAGCTCGCCGGAGATCGTCCACGGCATCGCCTTTGTGTTCGCCTTCTGCGTGATCTCCTTCCTGCACATCGTGGTCGGCGAACTGGCGCCGAAGTCGCTGGCGATCCGCATGCCGGAAGTGATCGGCCTGTGGAGCGCGCTGCCGCTGTACGGCTTCTACTGGGCCATGTATCCGTTCATCTGGGTGCTCAACGCCAGCGCCAACATGGTGCTGAGCCTGGTGGGCCTGGCCGGCAAGGGCGGCCACGACAGCCACTATTCGGTGGACGAACTCAAGCTGATCCTGCGCACCAGCCAACCGGGCGAGAAGTTCAACGAGGACGAACGCAACATCCTGGCCCACTCGCTCGATTTCAGCGACCTGGCGGTGTCCGACCTGATGCGCCCGATTAACGAGGTGATCGGCCTGTACGCCAACCGTCCGCTGAACGACAACCTGCAAACCATGCTGCGCAACCGCTTCAGCCGCTACCCCTACTACGACAAGGACGGCGAGACCGTGCTGGGCGTGGTGCACCTGAAGGACCTGTTCTTCGCCCAGCAGTCCGGCAAACCGGTGACCGACCTGGTGCCCTTCCTGCGGCCGGTGGAGACGATTTCCGCCCGCACCCCGGCGCTGGAGCAGTTCCGCCGCTTCCGCGACGGCGCGCCCCACTTCGCGCTGATCGGCGAAAAAGGCAAGCGTCCGCTGGGCTTCATCACGCTCGACAACCTGCTGGGCGCGATGGTGGGCGAAATCCACGACGAATTCCGCCTCAACGAGAACGATTGGCTCAAGCAGCCCGACGGCACGCTGGTGGGCAAGGCCAGCTTGCCTATCTTCTCGCTGGAGCGCACACTGGGCATCGACATCGAAAACGAAGAGCTGGGCCTGGAAGAGGTAGAATCGGTAGGCGGCCTGATCATGCTGAAACTGGGCGATATCCCGAAACAGGGCCAACGCATCAGTTTCCGCGGTTTCGACATCGTCGCCAAGAAAATGAACGGTCCACGCATCCTGCTGGTCAAGGTCATTCCCAAGGATGACACCGAGGATAACGCCGACCTGGACTAACCGATGGGAGGAGTCATGCTCGGTCGCCTTGTCCTGAGCTGTACCCTGCTCTGCGCCGCCGGCGCCGGCGTGGCCGAGCCGCGCAGCGGCTGCCAGCATCTGCGCGTCGCCTTCTACGAGGACGGCGCGCTGTTCTACCACGCCGCCGGCGGCGGCTGGACCGGCATCGACAAGGACGTCGTCGATGAGGTGGCCCGCCGGCTCGGCTGCACCATCGACGCCAGCGTCGACTCCCGCGTGCGCATCTGGGCCGGCCTGGGCGGCGGCAGTATCGATATGTCGGTGTCCGCCATTCCCCTTCCTGAACGCGAAAAGATCGGCCGCTTCGTGCCGTATATGACGGGCCGCAATTTCGTCCTGTTGCACAAGGAACTGAGCGGACGGCTGCGCGGCATGGATAGCTTCCTGGCCGATCCCCGGTACAAGATCGGCGTGGTCAAAAGCTACAAGCATGGCCCGGCCTACGATGCATGGCTGGACAAGCTGCGCGCCCAGGGCCGCGTGTTCGAGACGGCCGACAAGCTGTCGATGATGCGCTTGTTCAAGCTGGGCCGGGTGGACGCGGTCATGGCCACGCCCACCACCTGGTATCCGCTGGTCAAGCAGGAACAATTGGCCGGCACCTACAACGTGATGGACTGGGCGCCGCGCGAGAATATGGTGTCGGGACTGGTGCTGTCGCGCCAGAATGTCGACGCCGCCACCGTGGCCCGCTTCAGCCAGGCGATCCGCGCGATGCGCGAGGACGGCACGCTGCGCCGCATCTTCGAGCGCCACACCGACGCCGAGCGCGCCGGGCAGATGATCAATTTCTAGACGGTTTCGTCGCCGGTCCAGTTGCGCAGCAGGCCCAGCGCCACCGCCAGCAAGGTCGGGCCGATGAACAGACCGACGAAGCCGAACGCCAGCACTCCACCCATCACACCCAGCAGCACCAGGATGAACGGCAGGCTGCTGCCGCGGCTGATCAGCATGGGCTTGACGACGTTGTCGACGCCGCTGATCACGAACAGTCCCCACACCAGCATGAAGACGCCCCAGCCGGTATGGCCTTCGTTGAACAGCCAGATCGCCGCGCCGCCCCAGATCAAGGGCGGGCCGACCGGGATCAGCGAGAACAGGAAGGTCGCCACCGACAGCAGCGCCACGGCCGGCACGCCGGCGATCAGGAAACCGATGGCCGCCACGCCGGCCTGCGCCAACGCCGTGCCCAGCAGGCCGTACATGACGCCGCGCACGGTGCGGCTGACGGTATCGGCCACGGCCGTGCTGTGTTCGCCGATCAGCTTGTTCATCAGCGAGGCCAGCGAAGCGAGCAGCGTCTGGCCGTCGCGGTACAGGAAGAAGCTGACGAACACCGCCAGGCTGACCTGGACCACGCCGCTGCCCAGCACCATGCCGCCGCCCAGCACAAAGCGGCGCGCCGGCTCCAGCAGGTTCTTGGCGACGTTGAGCAATTCCTCGCGGCTGCCCAGCAGCTTGCGCAGATAGGTGTCGGCCGCCTCGCCCACCAGCGGCAACTCCTTCAGCCAGGCCGGCGGCGCCAGTGTGCCGCTTTCGAGGCTGGCCTTGGCCTGGTCGTAGAAGTCGCTGGCGTTGTCGGCCACGTTCCACGTCACCAGCGCCAGCGGCACGATGATCAGCACGGTCAGGCAGACGCTCATGATGAGGGCGGCCAGCCAGCGGCGCTGCCGGCAGCGCGCCAGCAGGCGCAGGTACAACGGCCAGCTGGAGATGGTGATGGCGGCGGCGAACAGGATCGCGGCCAGGAACGGCCGCAGCACGGTCAAGCAGCCGATCACCAGCAGGACGATGGCCGCGAGGCGGGTGTACGGCTGGAAGCGTTGCTGCATCAAGGCTGGGCTAGCAGCAACTTCAGGTCATGCACGATGGGCGCCGGGCCCTGGCCGGAGCGCACCAGCAGGCGGATCTTGCCCTGCTTGTCGAACACATAGCTGGCGGCCGTATGGTCCATCGTATAGCTGCCCGGCGTCTTGCCCGGCACCTTGGCGTAGAACACCTTGAACTCCTTGCCGACGGCGGCGGTCTGTTCTGCGGTGCCGACCAGGCCGAGGAAGCGCTTATCGAAGGCCGGCACGTATTCGGCCAGCAGCTGCCGGGTGTCGCGCTCGGGGTCGACGGTGACGAACAGCACCTGCACCTGGTCGGCCTGCGGGCCCAGCTCCTTCATCGCGGCCGCCATCTCGGCCATCGTGGTCGGGCACACGTCCGGGCACTGGGTATAGCCGAAGAACATCAGCACGACCTTGCCCTTGAAGTCGGCCAGGGTGCGCGGCTTGCCGTTGTGGTCGGTCAGCGCGAAGTCCTTGGCGTATGGCAGGCCGGTCAGGTCGGTGTTGGTGAACTCCGGGCGCGGTGCGGCGGCGCGGCGCTCGCAGGCGGCCAGTAGTGCGGACAGGGCCATCAGGCCGATGACGAGCAGTTTTTTCATGGTCAGTATTTAAAATAGTGGTCCACCAGCAGCGCCAGGAACAGCAGCGACAGGTAGATGATCGACCAGGTGAAGGCCTTGCGGGCGATCAGGTCGGTGTAGTGGCGGTAGATTTTCCACGCGTGGTGCAGGAACACGGCGTTCAGCGCGACGGCGCTGGCCAGGTAGATCAGGCCGCTCATATGCACCGCGTACGGCAGCAAGGTGGTGGCGGCCAGCGCGATCGAATACAGCCAGACGTGGAACTGCGTGAACTTCATGCCGTGCGTGACCGGCAGCATCGGCAGGCCGGACTTGGCGTAGTCGTCGCGGCGGTACATGGCCAGCGCCCAGAAGTGCGGCGGGGTCCAGACGAAGATGATCAGCACCAGCAGCCAGGCTTGCATCGGCACGTCGTTGGCGACGGCGGCCCAGCCCAGCGCCGGCGGCATCGCGCCGGACAGGCCGCCGATGACGATGTTCTGCGGCGTGGCCGGCTTCAGTATCATGGTGTAGATGATGGCGTAGCCGACGAAGGTGACAAAGGTCAGCCACATGGTCAGCGGGTTCACCAGCGCGTACAAAATCCACATGCCGGCGCCGCCGATGACGGTGGCGAAGATCGCGGTCTGGGTGACGCTGATGTCGCCCATCGCCATCGGGCGGCGGGCGGTGCGCGCCATGCGGGCGTCGATCTCGCGCTCGGCCAGGCAGTTGACGGCGAAGGCGGCTCCGGCCAGCAGCCAGATGCCGACAGTGGCGGCCACCAGCAAATGCCAGTCCGGCATGCCGTCGCTGGCGAGGAACATGCCGATCACGGCGCAGAAGACGGCCAGTTGCGTGACACGGGGCTTGGTCAGCGCCCAGTATTGGGAGGCGCGGCTGGCGGGTTTGGATGTGGCGGTATGTGTGGTCATTAGTGGGGCTTGGGGGCTTAGTGATGCTTACTTTTGCCGGGCAGCGGGAGTGTGCGAGGATGCCGCGCCCGAGGCTGCCTTTTTTGCAATATCGTACTGGTACTTAGCCTTGTAGTTTAACATGGTCAGCAGCAGGACCAGCAGCGCCGCCCCGGCGTTATGCAGCACCGCGATCGCCAGCGGGAAGCTGAGGTAGATGGTGGCGACGCCGGTGGCGATCTGCGCCGCCAGCGTCAGCGCCAGGTAGCGGGCGGTTTTGTGCAGCGCCCGGTGTTCCCAGGCGCGCCAGGCCGTGTAGCCGGCCACCAGCGCCACTAGCAGGCCGAAGTTGCGGTGCACCCAGTGGATCGCCGTCAGCGCAGCGAACGGCAGGTAGTGGCCGGCGGCGGTCTTGCCCAGCTCGCGCCACAGGGTGAAGCCGTGTTCGAA
Organism: Duganella sp. GW821-FHT07G03; assembly: GCF_059418605.1. Classification (NCBI taxonomy): domain Bacteria; kingdom Pseudomonadati; phylum Pseudomonadota; class Betaproteobacteria; order Burkholderiales; family Oxalobacteraceae; genus Duganella; species Duganella sp. GW821-FHT07G03. The sequence continues at coordinate 10,531 of NZ_JBWKQE010000033.1, read as the reverse complement.
GTCCATGTCCGGCACCAGCTTGCCGCCGCACAGCGGGAAATCGGTGCAGGCCAGGGTGGCGTAGTTGGTGCTGGTCCAGCCGCCCAGCGCCAGTTGCACCAGCAGCAAAATTGCCGAGGCGCCCGCCAGCAGGCGGATGTTGCGCATCGCCGGCGGCGAGGCCGTCACCGTGCGCACCGGCGCGATCAGCTGGTTCTGGCGGCCGCCGTACCAGGCCAGCAAGGCCAGCAGGCCCATGCCCAGCAGCAGATGGGTGGTGACGATCACCGGCTGCAGCTTCAGGGTCACGGTCCAGGCGCCGAACGCGCCCTGCAGGCAGACGAACAGGAACAGCACGGTCGGCAGCCACGGCGCGTATTCCGCGCGCGTGCCCTGCGACTTGCGCCATTGATACCAGGCCTGCGCCATCATCGCCACGATCAGCACGCCGATCGCCATCGCCAGGTAGCGGTGGATCATCTCGATCCAGGCCTTGAACACGGTCACCGGGCCGGTCGGCAGCAGCGCCTCGGCCGCCGTGATCTGCTCGTGCGCCAGGAAGGGATTGGCGGCGCCGTAGCAGCCCGGCCAGTCCGGGCAGCCGAGGCCGGAATCGGTCAGGCGCGTGAAGGCGCCGAACACGATCAGGTCGAAGGTCAGGAACACGCAGACCCAGACCAGCTTGCGGTATTTGTTGGCGTCGGACGAGGTCCACACCAGCGACAGCGGCAACAGCGCCACCAGCAGCGCCGTCACGGCCATTTGAGCGAGAGTGGTGGAATGCATGATCAGCCTATCGCGGAAGCCTTCAGCAGCTTGCTGATGTCCTTGTGGACTTTCTTCACCTTCTCGGTGTCGCTGGAGACGGCGCCTTTCGGGAAGCGCATCATCAGGTTGCCCAGCGGGTCGATCAGGTAAACGTGGTCGGACACGCGGTCGCCGGCGCCCTGCTCCAGCGGCAGCCATTTGTCGATGACGGCGGCCGGCGCGCGCAGCATGCGGGTGCCGTCGTTGACGCGCATCAGCAACGTATCGAGCGGCTGGTCGTCGGTGATCATCCACACCCGTTCGATGCGCTCCATCTCCTTGCCCTGCATGGTGCGCAGCTGGCGCATGGCGAACAGCTGGTCCTGGCAATCCTGCTTGCAGTCGGACGGGCCGACCTTGAGCATGATCCACTTGCCCTTGTAGCTCTCCAGCGTGGCCGGCTTGCCGTCCAGCGTGGTGCTGGCCATGGCCGGGATAGGATGTTCGCGCGGATCGATCAGCGCGCCGAAATTGGTCACGCCGCCCTTGGGCTTGATGACGTAATAGGTCAGATAAGACCCCACCAGCGGCGCCGCGCACACGGCCAGCACCAGCAACAGCTTCCAACGACCACGGCCTTGATTACTTTTGTTTTCCACGTCTGAATCCGTTCACCACAAAGAAGATAACAGCCATCGCCGACAGTGCGTACCACTGGAAGGCATAGCCCTGATGTTTTTCCACGCCCAGCGCCGGCGCCGGCCAGTCGCGCACCATCTGCGCGTCGTCGCCGGACGGCTGGGCCGCGGCGGTTTGTTCGATCACGAACGGCTGCATCGTCAGGCCGCTGTCCCTGGCCACCTGCAGCGGATCGGCGTTCTGCACGATGGCCTTGGGCGTCAGGGTCGGCGTCTTGGCCAGTTCCATCACATGGCCGGCGTCGAGCCGCGCCATGCCTTGCAGGGTCACCGTGCCGGACGGCGTGGCGTAGGCCGGCAGCCGGGCGCGATCGGCCGGATCGCGCGGCAGCCAGCCGCGCGCCACCAGCACATGCATGCCCGTGCCCGCAATTTTAAACGGCATCAGCAGGTAAAAACCGGAGCGGCCCGCCGACGGGCGATTATCCAGGTACAGCGGCCAGTTGGCGACGAACTCGCCGGTGACCGACATGCGGCGGAACTCCACCGCCTCGGCCGCCAGCGGCGCGCCGTCCAGCTGCACCGGCGCGCTGGCGTTGCCCTGGGCCAGCTTGGCCTGCAACACGATTTTCTGCGCGGCGCGGCGCTGCTGCCAGTTGCCCAGCTGGATGCCCAGCGCGACCACCAGCACGGTCGCCACGAAAGGGATCAGTTTAAATCGGAACGCAATACCCATTACAATGGAACCCTCTTCAATTCACTCTCCAAGCCCGCCATGAAAATTGCTGTCGCCATCGCCTTCATCCTGATCATCGGCAGCCTGGCTTCCGCGTTCTTCTTCCTGATGCGCGACAAGGGCAAGAGCAACAACACCGTGCGCGCGCTGGCGGTGCGGGTCGGGCTGTCGATCGCCCTGTTCGTCGCCCTGCTGGTCGCGTACAAGCTCGGCTACATCCAGCCCACCGGCATCAGGGGCTGAAGCGGCCAAGGCGGCTAAAATAAAAAAGCCGCATCCGGTGTCTACCGATGCGGCTTTTCTTCAGCGCCGCAGCAGCATCGCTGCGGCATTATAGCCTCGTTACAGCCAGTACACGACCACGTACAGGCCCAGCCAGACCACGTCGACAAAGTGCCAGTACCAGGCCGCGCCTTCGAAGGCGAAGTGGTTGTCGGCCGTGAAGTGGCCCTTGAGCACGCGGAACAGCACCACCGACAGCATGATCGCGCCCATCGTCACGTGGAAGCCGTGGAAACCGGTCAGCATGAAGAAGGTCGAACCGTAGATGCCCGAGGTCAGTTTCAGGTTCAGCTCGGTGTAGGCGTGGTGGTATTCGAAGGCCTGGAAGCCCATGAAGATCGCGCCCAGCGCGATGGTGGCGAACAGCCAGAACGCGGTCTGCGCGCGATGGCCGGCGCGCAGCGCATGGTGCGAGATGGTCAGGGTCAGGCCCGAGGTCAGCAGCAAGGCTGTGTTGATGGTCGGGATAGGGAACGGACCCATGGTCTTGAATTCCTGCACCGTGCCGGCCGGACCAACGTTGCCCCAGTGCGCGGCGAAGTCAGGCCAGATGAACTTGTGGTCCAGGTCGCCCAGCCACGGCATCGAGATGGTGCGGGCGTAGAACAGCGCGCCGAAGAAGGCGCCGAAGAACATCACCTCCGAGAAGATGAACCAGGCCATCGACCAGCGGTAGGAATGATCGACGCGCTGGCCGTACTGGCCGGCCTCGGATTCCTTGATGGCGTCGCCGAACCAGAAGTACAGCACCGAAATGATGGCGGCCAGGCCCACGAGGTTCACGGCCGGGCCCCACGACACATCATTGACCCAGGCCGAAGCGCCGATCATGGTGGTCAGCAGGGACATGCCTGCGAACAGCGGCCATTTGGATGGACCAGGCACGAAGTAGTACGGTGCCGAGGCGTTATGTGAACTCATCTTCATCTCCCTAAATTTATTTTGAAACTACAACCTTAACGATAGTGATCAGCAGTCCAATAAAACACGCCACGCCGATCAAGGCCGCGATGATGATGTGCACCGGATTCAGCTTGGCCGAATCGGCGTCGAAATCGCTTTTGCGGCGCAGGCCGAAGAACGACCAGAACACCGCTTTCATCGAATACATGAACGACGCTTGTTTCTTTTTCTCTTGTTCCATGCCGCCCACCTTTACTTGGATGCAGTCTTGTCCAGACCGCCCACCTCGAAGAAGGTGTACGACAAGGTGATGGTCTTCACTTCCCTCGGCAGGGCCGGATCGATGAAGAACACCACCGGCATCTGCCTCGCTTCGTTCGGCTTCATGGTCTGCTGCTTGAAGCAGAAACACTCGACCTTTTTAAAATGCGGCATCGCGCTTTGCGGCGCGTAGCTCGGTATCGCCTGCGCGCTGACTTCGCGGTTCTGGGTGTTGACCACCTCGTACATCACCGTCGCCAGCTCGCCCGGATGCACCGTCATGCTGCGCGTCACGGGGCGGAAACGCCACGGGCCTTGCGCATTGCCGTCAAACTCGATCACCACATCGCGCGTCTTGTCGATTTGCGTGTTGGTGTCGGCGCTGACCGTGCCATCCTTCTGCGTCAGCACGTTGATGCCCAGCGCCTCGCAGATCTGGCGGTAGAACGGGTTGAGCGCGTACGCAAACCCGAACATCAACACCGCCACCACGATCAGCTTGCCCAGCAGCGTGCGGTTCAGCCCGCCAGTTTCCTTATCTTCGCCCACGTCAGCTCAACCACATCCGCTTGACAAACACGGACAGGAAAAAGAACAGGGCCACGCCGGCCAACAGCAGGCCGGTCCTTGCGTTATTCGGCTTCTTCTGTTCGCCCATGATCATTTGAACTGCGGTGGCGTTTCGAAGGTGTGGAACGGCGCCGGCGACGGCACGGTCCACTCCAGGCCTTCAGCGCCATCCCATGGCTTGTCTGCGGCTTTCTTGCCGCCACGGATGGTCGGCAGGATCACGAAGAACAGGAAGAACACCTGCGACAGGCCGAAACCGAAAGCACCGATGGTGGCGATCATGTTGAAGTCCGTGAACTGCGCCGAGTAGTCGGCGTAGCGGCGCGGCATGCCTGCCAGGCCCAGGAAGTGCATCGGGAAGAAGGTCACGTTGAAGGTGATCAGCGACAGCCAGAAGTGGGTCTTGCCCATCGCTTCGTTGTACATGTGGCCGGTCCACTTCGGCGACCAGTAGTAGAAGCCGGCGAACAGCGCGAACAGCGAACCGGCCACCAGCACGTAGTGGAAGTGCGCCACCACGTAGTAGGTGTCCTGCAGCTGGATGTCGATCGGGGTCACCGCCAGGATCAGGCCGGTGAAGCCGCCGATGGTGAACACGAAGATGAAGCCGACCGCGAACAGCATCGGGGTTTCGAAGGTCATCGAACCCTTCCACATGGTGGCGATCCAGTTGAACACTTTCACGCCGGTCGGCACCGCGATCAGCATGGTGGCGTACATGAAGAACAGCTGCGAGGTCACCGGCATGCCGGTGGTGAACATGTGGTGGGCCCAGACGATGAACGACAGGATGGCGATCGACGCGGTGGCGTACACCATCGAGGCGTAGCCGAACAGCTGCTTGCGGGCGAAGGCCGGCAGGATCTGCGAAACGATGCCGAACGCCGGCAGAATCATGATGTAGACCTCCGGGTGGCCGAAGAACCAGAAGATGTGCTGGTACATCACCGGGTCGCCGCCGCCGGCGGCGTTAAAGAACGAGGTGCCGAAGTGACGGTCGGTCAGGGTCATGGTGATCGCGCCAGCCAGAACCGGCATCACGGCGATCAGCAGGTAGGCGGTGATCAGCCAGGTCCAGCAGAACATCGGCATTTTCATCAGGGTCATGCCAGGGGCGCGCATGTTCAGGATGGTGACGATGATGTTGATCGAACCCATGATCGACGAGGCGCCCATCAGGTGCATCGCGAAAATCGCCATGTCCATGCCTGGGCCCATCTGGGTCGACAGCGGTGCGTACAGCGTCCAGCCGGCCGCGGTGGCGCCGCCAGGGACCAGGAACGAGGTCGCCAGCAACAGCGCCGCCGGCGGCAGCAGCCAGAACGAGAAGTTGTTCATGCGGGCGAAGGCCATGTCCGACGCGCCCACTTGCAGCGGGATCATCCAGTTGGCGAAGCCGACGAAGGCCGGCATGATGGCGCCGAACACCATCACCAGGCCGTGCATGGTGGTGAGCTGGTTGAAGAACTCCGGCTGGAAGAACTGCAGGCCCGGCTTGAACAGCTCGGTGCGGATCATCAGTGCCAGCACGCCGCCGGACAGCAGCATGATGAACGAGAACCACAGGTACAGCGTACCGATGTCTTTGTGATTGGTGGCGAACAACCAGCGCCCCAAACCATGGGGATGGTCGTGAGCGTGATCGTGATCGTGTGCGTGATCCAAGGTGCTAGTGCTCATTTGTAACGCTCCTGATTACTTACGTGCAGCCACAACTTCGGCTGGTTGAACGATGTTTTCGGCGGCCTTGTTCGACCAGCTGTTACGGGTGTAGGTGATGACAGCCGCAATATCCGTATCCGACAGTTGCTTCCATGCCGGCATTTCAGCGCTGTACTTGCCGCTCTTCTTACCGTGCAGCAGAACGTTGATCTGTTCCGCCTTAGGACCGTTGACCGTTTCCGAACCGTCCAGCGCGGCGAACGTGGCTGGCACGCCCTTGCCGTTGGCCTGGTGGCAGACCACGCAGTTGGCGGCGTAGACTTTTTCGCCCTTGGTTTTCAGCTCGTCGATGGTCCAGGTTTTAGTTGGATCGTCAGCCAGCGCGGCCATTTCTTTTTTCTTGCCGTCGACCCAGACCTTGTACTCGTCGTCGGTGACGACCTTGACCACGATAGGCATGAAGGCGTGTTCCTTGCCGCACAGCTCGGAGCAGTAGCCGCGATAGGTGCCGGTGTGTTCGGCCTTGAACCAGGTGTCGCGCACGAAGCCTGGGATGGCATCCTGCTTGACGCCGAAGGCCGGGATCGACCACGAGTGGATCACGTCGTTGGCGGTGGTGACCATGCGGATTTTCTTGTTGACCGGGACGACGACGTCATTGTCGACTTCCATCAGGTAGTTGTCGCCGCGCTTCTCGGTCGGCTCGAAGCCCGGGGCGCCCACTTGCGAGCGCGGGGTCGACAGCGTGGACAGGAAGGAAATGCCTTCGCCCTCGCCCTTCAGGTAGTCGTAGCCCCACTTCCACTGCATGCCGGTCACTTTGATGGTGATGTCGGCGTTGGAGGTGTCTTTCATGCCGACCACGGTGCGGGTCGCTGGCAAGGCCATGCCGATGACGATCAGGAATGGTACGACGGTCCAGGCGATTTCAACGGCGGTCGATTCGTGGAAGGTGGCTGGCTTGTGGCCCAGCGATTTGCGGTGCTTGAAGATGGAGTAGAACATCACGCCGAACACGGCGACGAAGATGACCAGGCAGACCAACATCATCCAGGTGTGCAGATTGTAGATTTCGGTCGCGATCTGGGTCGCTGGAGGTTGCAGATTAAGCTCGCCGGGAACCGGACCGCCGGTACCGCCGGTCGCTGCGGCATAGGTACCCACTGCAGTGCCTACCGCGGTTGCCGCCTTGTCAGCCGCCCACGCTGGGATACTTGCCGCCGTTACCGACAGCCCGAGCATCAACGATTGAAGTCGCTTCGCATGTTTCATGTTTTCCCCAACCACCCAAGAAATTAAAATATTTTTTTAACGACTCCGGATTTCGGTGAACTGAACCGGCGCCGCTCCTTAAACAACTTCAGGCCCCTTGCCAGCCTCGTCCGAAAAATTCTTCGTGACGCGACCCCGGCGGGACCTTGAGGCCTTCTACTTCATCCCCAGATACTGCCCAGGGACAACGCAAAAGCCTGATTCTGCTTAATTCAAATGCTCGTTCGTGCTCGTCTTTACCTGCTCATGGTGGGCGCCGCTGGTTTATAGCTGGCGTCGTGACATGCTGGCAAAATTAGTCAATGATTATATATAACAACAACGCCCCGCTCAAGAAATAATCCATATCACAACTATGGCGTAGCCCGTGGCACCACAGTGTGCCCGCAAAGCCGCTACTGGCGCGGCTTTCGTGGTAAATCAAATCGGATGATCGCTTCGCCCTTGGAGGTCATTTTGGGCGCCGGACGGAAGGCGTGGCCGTAAATCACCTCGAAAGTCAGGCCCAGCTTGCCATCCGGACGGCGGCCTTTTTCCAGCGTGGCCAGCATGCGCTGCCATGCTTGCCTGCCCATCAGACCGCGCCGCAGCGTGCTCAGCGGGTTACCGCCCAGCGCGCGCACATCGGCCAGCAGGGCCTGCGGCGTGTCGTAGGTGACGGTGATGACTTCCATGTCCAGCACCGGTGTCGAAAAGCCAACTTCCACCAACTGGTCGCCAAAATCGTGCATATCGACGAAAGGCAGCGCGTGCTGGGCCAGGTCGGCCTCTGCAAAGGCGGCGCGCAGTTCGCGCAAGGTGTCCGGGCCGAAGCAGGAAAACATCAGCAGGCTGTTCACGCGCAGCACGCGGCGCCACTCGGCGAACACGCGGTCCGGCTGCGGATGCCAGTGCAGCGCCAGGTTGGACCAGACCAGGTCCACCGTGTTCGGTCCCAGCGGCAGCTCGGCGAAGTCGCCGCACAGCAGGTCGACGCCGGTCTTGGCCGGCAGCAGCTTGCTCAGCAGCTGGTTCAGCGACGATGGTTTCGCCGCCGGGCCTTGCGCGGCGCGCACCATGGCTTCGGCCGCATCAATGCCGAGGATTTGCGCGGCCGGATAGGATTTCTGCAACAGTGACAGATCGGCACCGACGCCGCAGCCGGCGTCCAGCACGCGCTGCGGAACAACCTTGATCAGTTCCAGCCGGTCGAACATGCGCGAGGCGACTTCGCGGCGCAGGAAATCGGACGGCGCGACGCGCTCGGGGCGGTTGAACAGCGCGCGCACGCGCTCCTGGTCGATCGGGGCGCTCAACTTCGGGGGATTTGCGGGGACTTGCATGATGTGGTTCGGTGTAGTGCGATAATGTCGGCAGTGTACATGGTTGAACGCAAACGCGTCCTGGAGCTTTGATGCTTGCCACTCCGAGAATCGGCACGATCGGCACGATCGGCGCCCTGCTCCATCGCGGCGGATCGGCCTTGCTGCGCGGCCTGCTGCCGGCCTCCTGTGCGCTGTGCGCCGCCGCCAGCGGCGAATTGCTGTGTCCCGCCTGCGCCGCCCAGTTCTTCGGCGCCGAGGCCGCCATTGTGCGCTGTCCGCGCTGCGCCAACCCCTTGCCGGACACGGCGCAGGGCCAGCTGTGCGGCGGTTGCCGCGTCGAGCCGCCGGCCTTCGACGTCACCCTGGTCGCCGCCGACTACGCCATGCCGCTGGACCAGCTGGTATTGCAGCTGAAGTTCGGCCACCGTCTCGCGCTGGCAACACTGTTTGCCCGCCAGCTGCGCGACGCCGTCCTGCAACAGCCCGGCTTCACCCTGCCCGCCCTGCTGTGTCCGGTGCCGCTGGGTCCCCGCCGGCTGGCCGAACGCGGCTACAATCAAGCCCTGGAGATCGCGCGGCCGCTGGCGCGCAGCCTGGGCGTGGCGCTGCATCCGCGGCTGGCCTGCCGCGTGCAGGAAACCGCGGCCCAGAGCAGCGTCGCGCCCGAGCAGCGGCGGCACAATATCGCCGGCGCGTTTGCGATCCCGGACGCCGCGCTGGTGCAGGGCCGCCACATCGGCGTGGTCGACGACGTCATGACCAGCGGCCGCACGCTGAACGAACTGGCGGCAACGCTGAAGCGCCACGGCGCCGCGCGCGTGAGCAACCTGGTGTTTGCCCGCACGCCGCCGCATTGAATTTGAAAGAGGAGAACCACTTTGTTTCACGTCGTACTAGTCCAACCCGAAATTCCCCCGAACACCGGCAACGTGATCCGGCTGTGCGCCAACACCGGCGCGCAACTGCACCTGATCGAGCCGCTGGGCTTCCCGCTGGAAGACTCCAAACTCAAACGTGCCGGCCTGGACTACCACGAATACGCGCAGATGAAAGTCCATCCTGACTGGGCGGCCTTCCTGGCCGCGGTGCAGCCGGACCCGGCCCGCATGTTCGCCATGACCACGCACGGCTCGTCGCCGTTCGCCGACGCCGCCTTCCGGCCGGGCGACGTGTTCGTGTTCGGCTCGGAAACGCGCGGCCTCGATCCGGCCTTCCGCGAGAGCTTCCCGCCGGCCCAGCGCATCCGCCTGCCGATGCGTCCCGACAACCGCAGCCTGAACCTGTCGAACACGGTGGCCGTGGTGGTGTTCGAAGCCTGGCGCCAGAACGGCTACGCCGGCGGAGCATAAGTCCATGCTGATCCGCTCCGCCTTGTTGTGCCTGACGCTGCTGGCCAGCGCGCACGCGGCGGAGCCGATGACCTTGTACACGGAAGACTATCCGCCCTTCAGCTGGGTCGATAAAAACAGCGGCAAGGTGGTCGGCCTGTCGGCCGAGATCGTCGCCGAGCTGATGTTGCGGGCCGGCGTGCCGACCACGCCGCCGATCGTCGCGCCGTGGGCGCGGGCGATGGTGCTGACCATGAGCACCGCCAATTCCTGCCTGTACACCACGGCCCGCGTGCCCGAGCGCGAAGACAACTACCAGTGGATCGGCCCGATCGGCCAGAACAACTGGGTGCTGTTTGCCCGGCGCGACGACCACATCAAACTCAACAGCCTGGACGAAGCGGCCGGCTACCAGATCGGCACCTTCATCGGCGACGCCTCGGTGACTTTCCTGCGCGAGCACAAGCTACGCGTGGCGATCGTGCCCAACGACAGGCTCAATCCGCCCAAGCTGCAGAAGCAGCGCATCCAGCTGTGGTCGGTGGGTCGGATGTCGGGCCTGTTCCTGCAACGCGAGCTGGGCATCGACGACTTCGAACAGGTGCTCGCCTTCGCGCACGCAGAGATGTACCTGGCCTGCCACAAGGACATGGACAAGGCCGAGGTGGCGCGACTCAACGACATCCTGCGCGGCATGTATCGCGACGGCACCATCCGCCGCATCTACCTGCAATATGGCTACGAGAAGGAAATGCCGCGCTAGCCACACCGAGGGTCAAGTCCTGAACCTTCCCCTCAAATTTTGAAGATAGCGATTAACGATCTCAGCTCGCCAAGAGCGATGGTGAG
>NZ_JBWKQE010000032.1:0-77868 GCF_059418605.1 Duganella sp. GW821-FHT07G03 | reverse complement strand
GCCCGTACGGCTTGTCCCTATAACCTTAGCAGGTTATGGTTGAATAAGAAGTACGTTGGAACGTTCGTTGATACAACAACTTCATTACCCCATTTACTTACTTCTCCAGATTCAGGGCGACGCGCATCGGCGCGCAGCCCAGTACAAGTCAATGCCTGATGACCATAGCAAGTTGGTCCCACCCCTTCCCATCCCGAACAGGACCGTGAAACAACTTTGCGCCGATGATAGTGCTGCAACCAGTGTGAAAGTAGGTTATCGTCAGGCTAGTTATAAGAAGAAGCCCACCAAGTGATCTTGGTGGGCTTTTTTACGTCCAATTAAGTGCTAATATGATAATTATTAAATTATCTATTGGAGCATGTTATGCCTGTTCGTAAGTTGATCGCTGTTGCCGTTGCGCTGGCATTCACCACATCCGCTTACGGGCAGAAGCTTGAAGCTGATACATCGCTGGTGGCGGGAGTGTCAAAAATCACCGGTGCCCGTGACTGGATCGCTCGCCAGGAGCCCGGATTAATCGTTCTGGACGCTCCCGAAGGCGATACCCGCATAGTGCTGGTCGAAGTCGATGCCGCGGATGCCGCGGCGGCAACCGCGGCGGCATGGATACGCTATCAGCCGACCTTCAAGCGCACCATCAAACTGGTGACGACGGAAGAGGCAAGCAACGGCTGGCAGGAACGCAAGGCGACCAGTTACGAGACATCCCCCAGTGAAAAAGCGGTGATATACGCCGAAGCTTTCCGTGAAGGCGACAAGTGGGCGGTGCTGCTGCTCGACGGCAGCGAACAAACCGTCGCCAAGCGCGATGCCGCGCTCGAGCTTGCGCAACAAAGTTTGCGCCCCAAGAACTACCTGCCGGAATCATTCGCCGGCCGCGCGGCGCATCCGCTGGATGCGGCGCGCCAGGCGCAGTTGCGCACCTTCCTGCAAGATTCCATGAAAGTGCTGGGTATTCCCGGCCTGTCGTATGCGTTGTTGGATCATGGCAAGATCGTCTATGAAGGCGGCCTCGGCGTGCGCGAACTGGGCAAGCCGGCACCGGTCGATGCCCACACCTTGTTCATGGCGGCCTCCAATACCAAGGGCATGAGCACGCTGATGCTGTCGACGCTGGTCGATGAGGGCAAGCTGAAATGGGATCAAAAGGTCACCGAAGTCTATCCGGCATTCAAGCTGGGCAGCGCGGAGACCACGTCCAAGGTGGAGGTCAAACACCTGGTGTGCGCCTGCACCGGCTTGCCGCGCCAGGATCTGGAATGGATCTTCGAATTCAAAAACGCCACGCCCGAGACGTCGCTCAAACTGCTGGCCACCAACAGCCCGACCAGCGGTTTCGGAGAGGTCTACCAGTACAACAACCTGATGGCCTCGGCCGCCGGCTATATCGGCGGCCACGTCGCGTATCCGGACAAGCCTTTGGGCGCCGCCTACGATGAAGCGATGCAAAAACGTATCTTCACGCCGCTGGGCATGGACGATACAACCTTCGACATGGCCCGTGCGCTGCGCGCCGACCACGCCAGCCCGCACTCCTACAATGTCGACAGCAAAGTGGAAGTGCTGCCGATGAGTTTTAATTATTCCGTGGTGCCGCATCGGCCGGCCGGCGGCGTCTGGACCTCGGCGCATGACTTGATACGCTACGTCCAGCTGGAGGCCAATCAGGGCAAGCTGCCGGACGGTAAGCAGCTGGTATCGGCCGAAGCCTTGCTGGCGCGTCGCCAGCCGCAAGTGGCGGCTGGCGAAAACCGCAGCTACGGCATGGGTTTATCGGTCGAGACCGCATGGGGCGTGCCGGTGGTCTACCACGGCGGCAGCATGTTTGGCTACAAGAGCGATATCTACCTGATCCCCGGCGAGGGCATCGGTGCCGTGTTGCTGACCAACTCCGACCAGGGGCGTGCGTTGTTGCGCCCCATGTTGCGCCGATTGATGGAACTCGTATACGACGGCAAGCCGGAAGCGCTCGAAGCGGTGCGCGGCGCCGCCGACCGCGGCGCGGCTGAGCGCAAGCAGGAACGCAGCGCCACCACCTTGCCGCCGGATGCGCGCGCCGTCAAGGGCCTGGCCCAGCGCTACCGCAGCGTCGAACTGGGCGACCTGACCGTGCGTCGCAATGGCCGGGGCCTGGTGTTCGATTTCGGCGAATGGCAGACGCCAGTGGGCACGCATAAGAATGAGGATGGCAGCCTGTCCTTCATGACCAGCGCCGCCGCCTTTGCCGGCCTGGAGCTGGTGGCCGGCCGCAGCTCCGGCAAGCGCACGTTGACGGTGCGCGACGGTCAGCATGAATATATCTTTACTGAGCTTTAGCCCATGCCAAGCCCACCGGTGAATAGGTGGGGTTTTTTACCTTTGTGCATTAGAATGGCTTGCATCGAGGAGACGCAGCCCTATGCCAGGTTACGCGACACGTTCCATCTTTTTATGCGGCTTGCTCTTGCTGGCGCTGACGCCTATTGCGCGCGCCGCGCCGCTCAGCCTGCGGTTCGAACACCTCGGCATCGAACAGGGCCTGACCCAGGAATCCGTCACGGCGGTATTGCAGGACCGCCATGGTTACATGTGGCTGGGCACGCAGGCCGGCCTGAATCGCCACGACGGCTACCGCACCACGGCCTTCAAGAACGATCCGGCCAATACCCACAGCCTGCTCGACAACTACATCCATGCGCTGTACGAGGACGGCAACGGCACCATCTGGATCGGCAGCAAAGGCGGGCTGGACCGCTACGATCCCGCCACCCAGTCCTTCGTCCATCCGCTCAGCAAGAGCGGCAACCTGACCGTCCTGAGCATCGTCGGCGACGGCGCGCAGGGATTGTGGCTGGCCACCAACGAAGGCTTGCAGCATCTGGACCCCGCCAGCGGCAAGGTGCAGACGTTGCGGCACGCGGCCGCCGATGCCGACAGCCTGGCCGACGACCGCATCGGCCCGCTGGCGCGCGATCCGTTCGGCAACCTGTGGGTGGGCACGGCCAGCGGCCTGGAAATGTTGAAGGCTGGCGGCCACAAGTTTAAGCACTGGTCTGCGCGCGATGGCGCCGCGCCGTCCAGCACTATTCTGTCGCTGTCGATCGGCGCCGACGGTGTGCTGTGGGCCGGCACCATGCAGGGCTTGCAGGCATGGCGCCTGGCCAGCGACGGCGCCGAGCGCATGCCGCTGGCGCCGGCCGATGACTTGCATGAGCAGCGCGTCACCGCGCTGCTGCACGACAGCGACGGCGTGCTGTGGGCCGGCAGTTATAGCGACGGCCTGAAGCGGCGCGATCCGGTCACGCGGCGTTTCTACACCTACCGGCACAACAGCCAGGACCGCCACGGCGTCGGCGACAACCAGATCAGCGCGCTGTACCAGGACCGTACCGGCACCCTGTGGGTGGGCAACTGGTACACCGGCCTGGACTGGGTGGACCTGACCAGCGGCGGCTTCGAGCGCTACACCGAATACCCCGGCGTGATGCCCAGCATCAGCAACAACAAGGTGCGCGTGATCACTGGTGCCGGACCCAACAAGTACTGGCTGGGCACCGGCAACGGCCTGACCCTGCTCGACACCGCCAAGGGCGAAACCGAGGTCTGGCGCCATAGCGAGCGCGATCCGACCAGCCTGCCGGGCGACCAGATCCAGGCGCTGCAGACCGACCGGCGCGGCCGCCTGTGGGTGGGCAGCGTCACCGGCCTGGCCTGGCGCGATGCGGCCGGCGGCCCGTTCACGCGGGTGGTGCTGGACGCCGATCCCGCGGCGGCGGCGATACAGCGCATCGTGGTCGACCATGGCGGCGTCATCTGGGTGGCATCGCGCGCCGGCTTGCACCGCATCGATCCGCACACCAGCGCGGTCAGCACCTGGCGCCACGACGCCGCCGACCCGAACAGCCTGGACGGGCGCATCTATGCGCTGATGGAGGACAGCCACGGCGTGCTGTGGGTGGGCACGGAAAACGGCCTCGACCGTTTCGACCGCGCCAGCGGCACCTTCCGCCACTACCGCCACGAGCCCGGCAAGGCGGACAGTCTCAGCCACAAGCGCGTGCACTACACCTACGAGGATGACAAGGGCCGCCTGTGGATAGGCACGGCGGCCGGCTTGTGCCGCGCAGAGCAGGGGGCCGACGGCGAACTGCATTTCCGCTTCGTCCCGACCAACAGCGGCCGCGCGCCGGACCCGGTCGGCGCCATCCTCAGCGATGACCATGGCCGCTTGTGGGTCAGCAGCACCTCCGGCGTGGCGATGCTCAATCCCGACACCGGTGCGTTCAAGGAGTACACCTCGCGCGACGGCCTGATCGACGGCTCCTACTTCATCGGTTCCGGCTACAAGGCGGCCGACGGCACGCTGTTCTTTGGCGGCCTGTCGGGTGTGACCGCGTTCCAGCCGGCGCGCATCCACGACAACCCGCACGCGCCGCCAGTGTCGATCACGGATTTCTCCATTTTCAACCAGTCCATCCTGACCGGCCAGACGCGCAGCGACGTGCTGGAGAAGGGGCCGATCTACGAAGCGCAGACGCTCAGGCTGGGCTACCGCGACGCCGTCTTCTCGTTCGAGTTCGCCGGCCTGCACTACGCCGATCCGCAGCGCAACCGCTACGCCTACCAGCTGGAAGGCTTCGATCCACAGTGGGTGACGGCCGACGCCGGCAAACGCTTCGCCACCTACACCAATCTCGACGCCGGCCGCTACGTGTTCCGCGTCAAGGCCGCCAACAAGGACGGGGTCTGGAGCAGCGAGCCGGTGGCGATGGAAGTAATCATCGCGCCGCCGCTGTGGAAGACCTGGTGGTTCCGCCTGCTGGTGCTGAGCCTGGCGCTGGGCGGGGTCTACCTGCTGTTCCGCATCCGCATCCGCATGCTGGTGAACCAGAAGCACGTGCTGGAGGCGGAAGTGGGCAACCGCACGCGCGAGCTGGTGCAGCAGAAGGATGCGATCGAGCGGCAAAAGCGCGAGGTGGAACACCAAAAGGAAAGCGTGGAACTGGCGCACCGTAACATCTCGCTGCTGTCCGATATCGGCCGCCGCATCACCGCTAACCTGGACAGCGAAGCCATCATGGCCATGCTGTACCAGCAGGTGCATGCGCTGATGGACGCCAGCGTGTTCGGCATCGGCATCTACCGGCCCAAGGAGGAGGTGATCGAGTATCCGTTCGCGATGGAGAAGGGCAAGCGCTACGCGCCCTACACCCGCAGCATGCGCGAGCCCAACCAGTTGGCGGTGTGGTGCATCACGCATGCGCGGGAAGTGTTCATCAACGACCTCGAGCACGAGTACCAGCGCTACATCGAGCATCTGGAACTGGTCTCCGGCGCCGACGACATGGGCACGCTGGAGGATGGCTCATTGCCGACCGAGCCGCGCTCGCTGATCTATGTGCCGATTTCGGTGGCAGGCCAGGTGCGCGGCGTGATCACCGTGCACAGCTACCGCGCCAACGCCTACCAGCGCATCGATCTCGACATGCTGACCACGCTGGCCTCCTACGTGGCGGTGGCCTTCGCCAACGCCGATTCCTACCGCCAGCTCCAGGACACGCAGCAGCAATTGGTGGAGCGCGAGAAGCTGGCGGCGCTGGGGGCGCTGGTGGCCGGCGTCGCGCACGAGCTGAACACGCCGATCGGCAACAGCCTGGTGATCGCCAGCACGCTGGAGGACAAGACGGCGGAGATCGACCTGCGCCAAACGCAGAACACCTTGCGCCGTTCCGACCTGACCAGCTTCATCGAGGCCGCGCGCGAAGCGTCGCTGCTGCTGATGCGCAGCCTGCGCAACGCGGCGGAATTGGTGAACAGTTTCAAGCAGGTGGCGGTGGACCAGGCCAGCGCCAAGCGGCGCCACTTCAATCTGCACCAGGCCAGCCAGGAAATCGTGACGACGATGAAGAACCAGATCCGCAAGGCCGGCCATCAGGTGGAGCTGGAAATGCCGGACGATATACAGATGGACAGCTTCCCCGGCCCTTACGGCCAGGTCATCATCAACCTGATCAACAACGCGCTGCTGCATGCGTTCGAGGGCCGCAGCGGCGGCGTCATCAAGCTGTGGGCGGTGCGGCTGGGGCCGGACCAGGTGCGCATCGTGTTCCAGGACGACGGCAAGGGCATCCAGCTGGAGCACCAGGCGCGCATCTTCGATCCCTTCTTCACCACCAAGCTGGGGCAGGGCGGCAACGGCCTGGGCCTGAGCATCACCTACAACATCGTCACCTCGCTGTTGGACGGCACCATCCGGGTCGACAGCGCGCTCGATGTGGGCACGCGCTTTACGCTGGATCTGCCGCTCAAGGCGACGCTGTTGGGCGACTAGCGGGCGGGGCTCAGATGCCCCAGATGATGCTCTCGTTTTCCTGCTTGGCCGAGCGCAACATTTCCAGCAGCGGGAAGGCGCGGGCGGCAAAACCGACCCGTTGCATCACCGCATGCTCCATCGTTTCGCCATCTTCCTGCTCGTGGGTGTGGACGTCGTGCTCGACGTCCGTTTCAGGATGCAATTTGCTCGCAGCAACTTCACCTTCCAGCAAGGACAACGCGTGCGCCGCTTCCTCCGCGGTGATCACGCCGCGCGTAGGATTTTTGTGCAACAGGTCCAGGATGCGCTGGGCATGTTCCTGGTACATCAGAACTTCTGGACTGGACTTCGATTTGAAGGAAATTAACATAGCGTGCTTTCTTAATCTTGTAATTGGAACGATAGCACGACGCACCGTTTCTTGCCTGAGCGGTCCGTCGTAGTCAAGACATTAGGCCTTGGTGAGCACTATACAAGAGGCGATCCCATCTGTATGAGCGCTAGCGCACATCAGATTAAGCATTTTCTAAGCCTGCGGCGATGTTTCAGTTCAGTTTGAAGGAGCTGAGATAGGTTTCGACCTGGTCCTGCACGATATGCTGGTCGCGGCCCATGACGATCACCTGGTAAATCCGCTTGTCGCGGGCGATGAAATGGCCGATCAGGCGCATCGCTTGGCCATTCTGGCTGCCCTTGGCCTCGACGTCGAGCGTGGCTTGCTTGCCGTCGGCGGCGGATTTGGTGCTGGTGACGGTGGCGCCGATATTGTTGACCAGCGCGGTCTTCATGGCCTCGATCGCGGCTGGGCCCTGGGCCGCATCCGCCAGCTGGGCGCTGCCGACGGCGAAGATGACGCCGTCCACTTCGACCGCCGTCATTGTCATATTCACCGACAGGGTATCGAGCTCGATGCTGCGGGTCTGGCTGGCCGGCTTGCCGGGGAAGAGCACGGCGTAGGGCGCGTCAGTGCTGCGGTAGTCGCGCCAATCGTATTGCGGGCTGCAGGCCGACAGGGCGGCGGCCAGCAGCAGCGCCAGGGAGATTTTTTTCATCAGGATTTGGCTTTCTTTTTACGTTGTTCTTCCTGGCGCTTCCAGTCGTCGATATGGACTTGCTGGCGCAGCACGCGGGAGTTGGGATCGATGGTGTACAGCGCTTGCGGCGGCAGCGTCAGTTCGCCCTTGCCGTCGGTCATGGGCAGTGTTTCGATGCGGCCGTTGACGCGCACCTCGACCGGCATCGGGAAGGCGCCTCCATCCTTCAGCTTCCAGCTCAGCTTGAGCTGCTGGCCGCTGCGCTCCTCGACCAGCTCCGGCAGCGCCGCGTGGTACAGGTAGGCGTCGAAGAACCAGCCCAGGTCGCGGCCGCTGGCCGCGTTGGCGATGGCGATGAATTCCGTGGTGCTGCTGTAGCGCGGCGTGAAGTTGCCCGGCTTGGGCGTCTCGGTGCCGTACACCATGCGGCGCGTGGCGCGGAAGAAGGCGTCGTCGCCGATCAGCTTGCGCAGCGTGTGCAGGATCAGCGAGCCCTTGGTGTAGATATCGTTGCCGGGGCCGCCGCGTTCGTCCTGGTAGACATCTTCGATGCGTTTGGATTTGCCGCTCACCACGGGCACCTTGTTGAGCAGCGCCTTGCGCTGGGTGAACAGTTCGGCCTGGAATTCCCTCTCGCCGCGCAGATGCTCCAGGTACAGCGGCTGCATATAGCTGCCGAAGCCTTCGTGCAGCCACATATCGTCCCAGTCGGCGTTGGTCATCTGGTTGCCGAACCATTCGTGCGACAGTTCGTGGTGCAGCAGCCAGTCGTAGCCCATCGGCGACTTGGCGTAGCCATTGCCGTAGGCGTTGATGGTCTGGTGCTCCATGCCCAGGTGCGGGGTTTCGACCACGCCCATTTTCTCGTCGCCAAACGGATAGGGGCCGATGCGGGCCTCGAAGAAATCGAGCATCGGCGCGAATTCGGCGAACAGGCCCTGGGCCTGCTTATCGTGCCCCTTCAGGTACCACATGCGCAGCGGGATCTTGTTGCCGTAGCGGCTGTCGTATTCGCCGGCCAGCAACTCGTAGGGGCCGATGTTGAGGGCGACGCCGTAGGTGCTGGGGTTCTTCGCGCGCCAGTGGTAGGTGCGCCAGCCGTCCTTCTCGTCCATGCCGAGCGCGACGCCGTTGCCGGCCACCACCAGCGGCGACGGCACGCTGATGTGCAGGTCGATCAATTTCGGCTTGCCCTGCGGATGGTCGATGCAGGGCCAGAACAGGTCGCAGCCTTCGCCTTCGACGGTGGTGGAGATCCACGGCTGGCCGTCCTCGGTCTTGCTCCACATGAAGGCGCCATCCCACGGCGCGTGCGAGGCCACGTGCGGCACGCCGTGGTAGCGGATGCGCACGGTGGTGCGGGCGCCGGCCGCCAGCGGCGTCGGCAGGGTCAGGTAGAGGCGGCCGTCCGGGTTGTTGATCGCCGCCGGCGCCAGCTGCACCCCGTCCACGCTGGCGTAGTCGATGGGCAGGTTGCGGTCCAGCTCGACCGCGATGCGGGTCAGCGGCGCGCTGGCCAGGAAGGTCAGCGCGGCGTCGCCGCTGATGCTGCGGGTGGCGGGATCGACGCGCAGCGCCAGGTCGGCCTGTTCGAAGGTGACGGCCAGCTGTTCCGGCGCGCGCGGGCTGCCGGAGTTGGCGGTGAAGTCGGTCAACGGCAGCTGGGTGGTGGCGCAACCGGCCAGCAGCGCGCTGGCGGCAAGGTAGAGGGGCAGGCGTGTCATCGAATTCCCGTTCAATATTCTTGGTGCAACATAGTAGCAAGAATAACGCGGGAAAACGTAAATCTCGCCGATCAGCGTTGACGGGCTTTGCGCAAGGAGCGCGCAGGTGCTCAGCGGTCGCGCAGCGCCCGCCGGTACTGGACCGCTTCGCGGACATGCGGTTCGAGGATACGCTCGCTGCCCGCCAGGTCGGCGATGGTGCGCGCCACGCGCAGAATACGGTGGTAAGCCCGCCCGGACCATTGGAAGAATTCCATGCTGTGTTTCAGGCTGGCCTTGCCGGGGCGGTCGAGTTTGCAATATTGGTCGATCTCGCGCGTGCTCAGGTATTGGTTGCGCTTGCCCTGGCGTTGCAGCTGGCGGTTGGTGGCCGCCTGCACCCGGGCGGCGATCACGCGCGACGGTTCGCCGTCGGCGTCCGCCGCCAGGATGTCGGGATCGACCGCGCCCACTTCCTGCTGGATGTCGATGCGGTCCAGCAGCGGCCCCGAGAGACGGCCCTGGTAGCGCTGGATAATGTCCGGCGAACAGCGGCAGATGCCGCTGATGTGGCCATCGTAGCCACAAGGGCAGGGGTTCATCGCGGCAATCAGCTGGAAGAGCGCGGGGAAGTCGGCCTGCCGGGCGGCGCGTGAAATGGTGATGCGGCCCGACTCCAGCGGCTCGCGCAACACATCCAGTACGCTGCGCGCGAACTCGGGCAACTCATCCAGAAACAGCACGCCCCGGTGCGCCAGCGAAATCTCGCCCGGCCTCGGCACGCTGCCGCCGCCAACCAGGGCCACGCCGGATGAGGTGTGGTGCGGCGAGCGGAACGGACGGCGCTTCCATTGCTCGATGCGGAAGGCGCCCGTCAGCGATTGCACGGCGGCCGCTTCCAATGCTTCCTCGTCCGTCATCTCCGGCAGCAGGCCGGGGAAGCGCACCGCCAGCATGGTCTTGCCTGCGCCTGGCGGACCGACCAGCAACACCGAGTGATTGCCCGCCGCCGCCACCTCCAGCGCCCGCTTGGCGAACACCTGACCCTTGACGTCGGCAAAGTCGGGATACTCCAGCCGCGCCACCAGCGGCGCCGAGTCGTGGCGCGACAGCATGGACTCGACCGACTTGGCCGCGAAATGGCTGCACACCTGCAGCAGCGATTGCGCCGGGTAGATGGCGGCGTCGCCGACCAGCGCCGCCTCGTCGGCATTGGCCAGCGGCAGGATGAAGGCCAGCGTGCCGCCGTCGCGGCGCGTGGCCAGCGACATCGCCAGCGCGCCGCGGATCGGCCGCAACTCGCCGGACAGGGACAATTCGCCGGCAAACTCGTATTGATGCAGGCGGGTGGAGGGGATCTGTTTGGAGGCCGCCAGGATGCCCAACGCAATCGGCAAATCGAACCGGCCTGATTCTTTCGGCAAATCAGCGGGGGCGAGGTTGACGGTGATGCGTTGCGCCGGGAATTCGAAGCCGCCGTTCTGGATGGCGGCGCGGACGCGGTCCTTGGCTTCCTTGACCTCGGTGTCGGCGAGGCCGACGATGGTGAAGGCCGGCAAGCCGTTGGCCAGATGCACTTCGACGCTGACCTCCTGCGCCTCCATGCCCGCCAGGGCGCGGCTTTTGAGTACGGCTAGGCTCATGGGGTAGCGGACGACCAGTGGGGATACCAGCCGCCAGCGTAGCCCAGGCCCGCCGTGGTGCTTTGCGCTAGCCCAAACGGGCGCGGCGCGGACCCGCTTTATTGGCCTGCTTTGGCTTCCAGTTCCGCCAGGCGCGCTTCCAGCGCTTCCAGTTTGGCGCGGGTCTTGGCCAGAACTTGCGCCTGGACGTCAAACTCTTCGCGCGTCACCAGGTCCAGCTTGGCAAAACCCTGGGTCATCATCGACTTCACGTTCTTCTCGATGTCCTTTGCTGGTGAGTTTTCGATGGCCTGATTGATCTTTCCCTGCAGGTCGTTAAAAAAAGTGTTCATATCCATAATATTCCTTGATCTCGCCAGCAATGCACTGCACCATTGCAGTGCACTCCAGCCTTAATGTGGTGCGAAATTCGGCAAAATCACCGCCGCACCCATCCCATTCTCACATTCTTTCCAATGCGGTCCCGTTGCCCTAGTTGATACAGCAGCTATCAGCTCGACAACATTAGCTGGCACGCATTCTGCTACAGAAGCTATGAACGCATACACCGCTTCGCTACAACCAGAATTTTAAACCGCAACTGCTAATTAAGTTCAACTACACAAGGAAAACAACGATGAAAAACTTGAGCAAGAACTTCACCCTGATCGCAGCGTTGACTTTAGCATTCGCCTCCATGAGCGCCGGCATGGCGCGCGCCGAAGACGCGGCACCCGCGGCCGAAGCGAAACCGGACAATGAAGTCAGCTTCAACGCTGCCGTTGTCAGCGACTACCGTTACCGCGGCGTATCGCAAACCCGTCTGAAACCTGCACTGCAGGGTGGCGCAGACTACACCAACAACCCAACCGGCCTGTACGCCGGCACTTGGCTGTCCACCATCAAGTGGATCAAGGACACCCCGGGCGGCGACGGCGATGTCGAATGGGATCTGTACGCAGGCAAACGCGGCGAGATCGTCAAGGACGTGAGCTATGACGTCGGCGGCCTGTACTACTTCTACCCTTCGAACGGCCTGCACCCTAACGCCAACACCTTCGAATTGTACGGCCAGATCGGCTACGGCCCGGTCACGCTGAAATACTCGCAATCGACGACCAACCTGTTCGGCTTTGCCGACAGCAAGAACAGCGGCTACGTCGACGCATCCGGCAATTTCGACCTGGTCGACGGCTACGTGCTGAACGTGCACGCCGGCCACCAGAACGTCAAGCACAACGGCGCCTCCAGCTACACCGACTACAAGCTGGGCGTGACCAAAGATTTCGGCGTAGTGACGGTGGCATTGGCGGCGGTCTATGCCGACACGAAAGCCTACGTCGGACCGGACGGGAAGAACCTGGCCAAAACCGGGGCTGTCCTGACCATTTCCAAAACCTTCTAAGCGAGGCCAGCATGAAAATGATTACCGCCATTATCAAGCCGTTTAAGCTCGACGAGGTCCGCGAGGCCCTGTCGGCGATCAACGTGCAAGGCATCACCGTGACCGAGGTCAAAGGCTTCGGTCGCCAGAAAGGCCACACCGAGCTGTACCGCGGTGCGGAATACGTGGTGGACTTCCTGCCCAAGACCAAGATCGAAGCGGCGGTGGACGATTCCATCGTCGAACAAGCGATAGAAGCGATCGAAGGCGCTGCCCGCACCGGCAAAATCGGCGACGGCAAAATCTTCGTGTACAACCTGGAACAAGTCATACGCATTCGTACCGGCGAAACCGGCAACGAAGCTCTTTAAGGGGAAGCTTGATGAAAAAAACTATAACAACATTGCTGGCTGGGGTATCCATCCTGTTCGCGCTGTCCGCGCCGGTGCACGCCGAGGATGCCAAACCGGCCGCTTCGGCCCCGGTCGCCTCCGCTGCCGCTCCGGCCGCATCGGCGCCTGAAGCGGCCCCTGTCGCCGCCGCGCCAGCCGCTGCACCGGCTGCCGCGCCAGCCGCCGCCGCGCCGGCGGAAGCTGCCCCGGCCGCCCCGGCCGCAGCTCCCGTGCCGAACAAAGGCGACACCGCCTGGATGATGGTCTCGACCATCCTGGTCATCATGATGTCGATTCCCGGCCTGGCGCTGTTCTACGGCGGCCTGGTCCGTTCCAAGAACATGCTGTCCATCCTGCTGCAAGTGTTCACCATCTTCGCGCTGATCATCGTGCTGTGGTGCGTGTACGGCTACTCGCTGGCCTTCACCGAAGGCAACGCCTTCGTCGGCAAGTTCGACCGCCTGTTCCTGAACGGTATCTGGGATCCGGCCAAGGCCACCTTCGCCACCGCCGCCACCTTCAGCAAAGGCGTGGTCATTCCGGAGTTCGTGTACGTGGTGTTCCAGGCGACCTTCGCCGCCATCACCTGCGGCCTGATCGTCGGTTCCTTCGCCGAACGCGCCAAGTTCACCGCGGTGCTGGCCTTCATCGTGCTGTGGTTCACTTTCGCTTACCTGCCGATCGCCCACATGGTCTGGTTCTGGACCGGTCCTGACGCGATCAAGGATGCCGCGACGCTGGCCACCGAAACCGCCAAAGCCGGCTTCCTGTGGCAAAAAGGCGCGCTGGACTTCGCCGGCGGCACCGTGGTGCACATCAACGCCGCAGTCGCCGGCCTGGTGGGCGCTTACATGATGGGCAAACGCGTCGGCTACGGCCGCGAATCCATGGCGCCGCACTCGCTGACCATGACCATGATCGGCGCTTCGCTGCTGTGGGTGGGCTGGTTCGGTTTCAATGCCGGTTCGGCGCTGGAAGCGGGCGACGTCGCCGCACTGGCCTTCGTCAACACGCTGCTGGCTACCGCCGCCGCCACCATGTCCTGGCTGCTGGGCGAGTGGATCATCAAAGGCAAACCTTCGATGCTGGGTGCCGCTTCGGGCGCCGTTGCCGGCCTGGTGGCCATCACCCCGGCCTGCGGCTACGTCGGTCCGATGGGCGCGCTGATCATGGGCCTGCTGGCCGGTGTCATCTGCCTGTGGGGCGTGAACGGCCTGAAGCGCCTGCTGGGTGCTGACGACTCGCTGGACGTGTTCGGCGTGCACGGCGTCGGCGGTATCCTGGGCGCGCTGCTGACCGGCGTGTTCGCTTCGCCATCGCTGGGCGGCCAGGGCATCTTCGACTACGTCACCAACAAGATGTCGGCAGATCCCTACTCGATCGTCAGCCAAGTGACGATCCAGGGCACCGCCATCGGTACCACGATCATCTGGTCGGGCATCGTTTCGCTGATCGCCTACAAACTGGTCGACATCGTCATCGGTCTGCGCGTGCCGGAAGAAGAGGAACGCGAAGGCCTGGACATCACCAGCCATGGCGAGTCCGCGTATCACGCTTAATCCTATGCTTAATTGGTAATGTTGTATCGGCCCGCCTCGGCGGGCTCACCGAAAAGCGCCTCCAAAAGAGGCGCTTTTTTTATTTCCCGCCTTTAAAATAGGGTTTTCGCCCCGATTTGGGGTATCTGCACGGTAATATCTGATGTTCTGCGTGCCTGGAGGGTCGTCCTCCCGCATCATTTAAGGAAGTAATCATGGTTCCCCATCTTGTCACGGCCCTGACCGGACCGCTGCTCGACCTCGAAGAAAAGATCCTGGCGGCAACGCCAGCCATTGAGCGCTGGTTCCGCCTGGAGTGGCAGGAGCATACGCCGCCGTTCTATTGCTCGGTCGATATGCGCAATGCCGGCTACAAGCTGGCGCCGGTCGACACCAATCTGTTCCCCGGCGGCTTCAACCACCTGGCCACGGAAATGCTGCCGCTGTCGGTGCAGGCCGCCATGGCCGCGATCGACAAATATTGCCCGGATGCCCGCAACCTGCTGCTGATCCCGGAAGTGACCCAGCGCCATCCGACCTACTGGCAGAACGTCGCGCGGCTGATGCAGATCTTCCGCCAGACCGGCCTGCACGTGCGGCTGGGCTCGCTGTCGCCGGAGATCACCCAGCCGACCCCGCTGGCCCTGCCGGACGGCAATATGCTGGTGGTCGAGCCGCTGGTGCGTTCGGCCAACGGCCGCCGCGTCGGCCTGAAGGATTTCGATCCCTGCACGATCTTGCTCAACAACGACCTGTCGGCCGGCATTCCTGACATTTTGCAGAACATCCACGAGCAAAGCCTGCTGCCACCGCTGCACGCCGGCTGGGCCGTGCGCCGCAAGGGCAACCACATGAACGCCTACGACGAGGTGGTCAAGAAGTTCGGCAAGCTGATCGGCGTCGATCCGTGGATGCTCAACCCCTTCCACGCCAAGTGCGACGCCGTCAATTTCCGCACCGGCGAGGGCTACGACTGCCTGGCCGCGAATATCGACGCGCTGCTGTCCAAGATCAAGAAGAAGTACAAGGAATACGGCATCAAGGACCAGAAGCCGTTCGTGATCGTCAAGCCGGACGCCGGAACCTACGGCACCAGCATCCTGACGATCAAGGATTCCAGCGAAATCAAGGACTTGAGCCAGGCCCAGCGCGACAAGATGATCGTCATCAAGGATGGCAAGGAAGTGACCGACTTCATCATCCAGGAAGGCGTGCCGACCTTCGAGAGCATCAAGGATGCGGTGGCCGAACCGGTGGTCTACATGATCGACCGTTACGTGGTGGGCGGTTTCTACCGCGTGCATGCGGAAAAGGGCATCGACCAGAACCTCAACGCGCCCGGTTCGCAGTACGTGCCGCTGGCGTTCGCCCAGCAGCACGCGGTGCCGGACCTGAAGGCCAAGCCGGGCACGGCGGCGCCGAACCGTTTCTACGTCTACGGCGTGGTGGCGCGGCTGGCCTTGCTGGCGGCGTCGCTGGAAATGGAACGCACCGATCCCAATCCGGAAGTCTATTAAGCCACCGGGGAGCGGACTGCTCCGCTCCCCGGTGCGGCAGGCGAATCTCGGCTAAAATCAGGCATTACCCAGAATGGATGCGCCCATGAAAATAGCTTTCCTCGCCGATCCCTTGGCCAGCTTCAAAACCTACAAGGATTCGACCTACGCCATGATGGTGGAAGCGGCCAAGCGCGGCCACGCCGTCTACGCCTTCGAGCAAAAAGACATGGCGCTGGACAGCGGCGTGGTCTATGCCAACGCGGCCGCGATCACCCTCACCGGCGACAGCCACGACTGGTACCGCGCGGCGCCCGCCCACGAAACCAATCTGGGCGACTTCGACGCCATCATCCAGCGCAAAGATCCTCCGTTCGACATGGAGTACATCTACGGCACCTACCTGCTGGAGCTGGCCGAGAAGCAGGGCGCCAAGGTGTTCAACAAGCCGTCCGCGATCCGCGACCACAACGAAAAGCTGGCCATCGCCCAGTTCAGCCAGTTCACCTCGCCGACCCTGGTGACGGCCGACGAAGCGCGCATCCGCGCCTTCCAGAAGCACCACGGCGACATCATCCTCAAGCCGCTCGACGGCATGGGCGGCGCCGGCGTGTTCCGCGTGGCGGCCGACGGCATGAACCTGGGCGCCATCATCGAAACGCTGACCGACAACGGCGCCCGCACCATCATGGTGCAGCGCTATATCCCCGAGATCGTCAAGGGCGACAAGCGCATCCTGGTGATCGCCGGCAAGCCGGTGCCGTTCGCGCTGGCGCGCATCCCGCAGAACGGCGAAGTGCGCGGCAACCTGGCGGCCGGCGGCGTCGGCGTGGCCCAGCCGCTGACCGAGCGCGATTATGAAATTGCCAATACCCTGGGCCCGATACTGGCCGCCCGTGGCCTGTTGCTGGTAGGATTAGATGTTATTGGCGATTGCCTGACGGAAGTAAACGTCACCAGCCCAACCTGCTTCCAGGAAATCACCCAGCAAACGGGTTTCCAGGTGGCGGCGATGTTCGTCGACGCCGTCGAAGCGGCCGTGCAGGCTAAATAACTAACAATTAATACGCGCGGGACGTCAAAAAACGTCCGCGCTCACTGGCGGTTTAAGAATATGGTTGGCATACTGCTTATGACGCACGCACCACTGGGACAGGCCTTCATTGCCGCCTGCGCCCATGTGTTCCGTGGTCCCACCGAGCGGCTGGAGGCGATCGACGTGATCGCCGACCAGGACCTCGGCGAAGTCCAGGCACTGGCGGCGGCGGCGATCAAGCGTCTCGACGACGGCGACGGGGTGCTGGTCATCACCGACGTCAAAGGCGGCACGCCCGCCAACTGCTGCAACCGCCTGGCGGATGCCGGCCGGGTGGAGGTGATCGCGGGCATCAGTTTGCCGATGCTGCTGCGCGCCATCACCTACCGCCGCGACGCGCTGGACGTGGTGGTGGAAATGGCTCTCGCCGGCGCGCAGAGTGGGGCAGTGCGCGTCGACAACCGAATCCGGGTCGGGCAATCCTGACTCCGGAATTATTTTTTGCAGTGCGCATTTCTGATTGAGACAAAAGAAAAATGATTCAACAAGAACTTGAGATTATCAACAAGCTTGGTTTGCATGCGCGTGCCTCCGCCAAATTCACCCAACTGGCAGCAAAATTTCAAAGCGACGTCTGGCTGACCCGCAACGCGCGCCGCATCAACGCCAAGTCCATCATGGGCGTGATGATGCTGGCCGCCGGCAAGGGCGCCAAGGTCACGCTGGAAGCCGACGGCGCCGATGAGGGCGATTGCATCGCCGCGCTGACGGCGCTGGTCAACGACAAGTTCGGCGAAGGCGAGTAATGCCCGCGGAACGCAGCCGTCCCCGCACCCCCACCGGCCCGGCCATGGCTTCCTTCACGCTGCATGGCATCCCGGTGTCGCGCGGCATCGCCATCGGCCGCGCCCACAAGCTGGCGCCGGCGGCGCTGGACGTCAAGCACTACCTGGTGGCGGAAGAGCATCTGGAAGCCGAAGTGTCGCGCCTGCAGCAGGCGCTGCTGCAGGTGCACAAGGAACTGCAGACGCTGTGGAACGAACTGCCGAAGGATGCGCCGACCGAACTGGGCGCCTTCATCGACGTCCACGCGCTGATCCTGTCCGACCCGATGATCTCGGAGGCGCCGTTGGACATCATCCGCACCCGCCACTACAACGCCGAGTGGGCGCTGCTGACCCAGATCGACGAGCTGTCGGCGCAGTTCGACGAAATCGAAGACCCCTACCTGCGCGAGCGCAAGGCCGACATCCAGCAGGTCGCCGAGCGCGTGCTGAAGGTGTTGATGGGCACCGCCCAGATCCTGCCCGCCACGACCGGCGAGGACGGCTTCCAGGCGCAGATGATCATCGTCGCCCACGACATCTCGCCGGCCGACATGCTGCAATTCCGCGACCGCTCCTTCATCGGCTTCGTCACCGACGTCGGCGGCCAGAACTCGCACACGGCCATCGTCGCCCGCAGCCTGGACATCCCGGCGGCGGTCGGCATGTCCGGCGCCTCGACCCTGATCGAACAGGACGACTGGCTGATCATCGACGGCGACGCCGGCGTGGTGATCGCCAATCCGAGCGCGCTGGTGCTGGAGCAGTACCGCGAACGCCAGGGCGCCGCCGCCCGCGCGCGCAAAAAGCTCAATAAACTGAAGAAGACGCCCGCCATCACCAGGGACGGCGTCGAGATCATGCTGATGGCGAACATCGAGCTGCCGGACGACTGCGTCTCGGCGATGGAGGCGGGCGCCAACGGCGTCGGCCTGTTCCGCTCCGAGTTCCTGTTCATGGGCCGCAACAGCCGCATCCCGTCCGAGGACGAGCAGTTCGAACAGTACAAGAGGGCCGTGGTGGCGATGAAGGGCCGGCCGGTCACCATCCGCACGCTCGACATCGGCGCCGACAAGCCGCTCGACCAGACCGAACACACGGCGCTCAATCCGGCGCTGGGCCTGCGGGCGATCCGCTACTGCCTGGCCGAGCCGCAGATCTTCCTGACGCAGCTGCGCGCCATCCTGCGCGCGTCGGCGTTCGGCAAGGTGCGCATCCTGATCCCGATGCTGGCGCACGCCTTCGAGATCGACCAGTCGCTGGCGATGATCGCCCAGGCCAAGGCCGAGCTGCGCGAACAGAACATCAAGTTCGACGACGACGTCGACGTCGGCGCCATGATCGAAATCCCGGCCGCCGCGCTGGCGCTGCCGATGTTCGTCAAGCGCATGGACTTCCTGTCGATCGGCACCAATGACCTGATCCAGTACACGCTGGCGATCGACCGGGTTGATTATGAGGTCGCGCACCTTTACAATCCGCTGCATCCGGCGGTGCTGCAATTGATCTCGATGACGATTGCGGCCGGGCATAAAGCCGGGATCGACGTGGCCGTGTGCGGCGAGATGGCGGGCGACATCAAGCTCACGCGCCTGCTGCTGGGCATGGGCTTGCGCGAATTCTCGATGCATCCGGCGCAGCTGCTGTCGGTCAAGCAGGAAATCCTGAACAGCGACCTTGCGCGGCTGATGCCGCAAACCCGCAAGATCATGCGCTCGATGGAACCCAACGTGATTGCAGACGCGGTCGAACAATTGCAGTTGTTGTAGCCGAGGGTGCTACAAAATGCCCACAGCGTCGTTATGGCTCCTCGCCGTACTAACGTACTGTCTTCGTCGCCATGCCTAGCTGTGAGCATTTTGTAGCACCCTCTAAGTGGTGGGACCCATCCTCGCGGTCCCACCTTGATAGATGGCCCGCGGGGCCGACCCCTATAAAAATTAAACCACATGCCATCCTTAGGATACGTTACTCCGCAAACCATGCATTTTGCGCAGCCGCTGCCGCTGCAAAGCGGCGCGTCGCTGCACGACTACATGTTGATGTATGAAACCTACGGCACCCTGAATGCCGACAAATCGAACGCGGTGCTGGTCTGCCACGCGCTCAACGCCTCGCACCACGTGGCCGGCGAATACGAAGGCCAACCGAAAAGCCTGGGCTGGTGGGACAATATGGTCGGTCCCGGCAAGCCGCTCGACACCGACCACTTCTTCGTCATCGGCATCAACAACCTCGGCTCCTGCTTCGGCTCGACCGGGCCTATGCACGTCAATCCCGCCACCGGCAAGCCGTATGGCGCGGCCTTCCCGGTGGTCACGGTGGAGGACTGGGTCCACGCCCAGGCGCGCCTGGCCGATCAACTGGGCATCACGCAGTTCGCCGCCGTCATGGGCGGATCGCTGGGCGGCATGCAGGCGCTGGCCTGGTCCATCATGTACCCGGACCGTTTGCGCCACTGCGTGGTGATCGCCTCGACCGCCAAGCTGTCGGCGCAGAACATCGCCTTCAACGACGTCGCCCGCCAGGCCATCCTGTCCGATCCCGACTATCGCGGCGGCGACTTCTACGAACACGGCGTGGTACCGAAGAACGGCCTGCGCGTGGCGCGCATGGTCGGCCACATCACCTATCTGTCCGACGACGACATGGCCGAGAAGTTCGGCCGCAAGCTGAGGGACGCTGCGGAGGCGGGCGACTACAAGTTCGGCTTCGGCGTCGACTTCGAAATCGAATCCTACCTGCGCTACCAGGGCGACAAGTTCAGCGAATACTTCGACGCCAACACCTACCTGCTGATCACCAAGGCACTCGACTATTTCGACCCGGCGCGCGCGCACGGTGGCGACCTGGCCAAGACGCTGGCGGGAACCAAGGCCAAGTTCTTCCTGGCCTCCTTCACCACGGACTGGCGTTTCTCGCCGGAGCGCAGCCAGGAAATCGTCAAGGCGCTGATCTGCAATCGCCGCCAGGTCACCTACGCGGAAATCGACGCGCCGCACGGCCACGACGCCTTCCTGCTGGAAGACCCGCGCTACATGAACCTGGTGCGCGCCTACTACGATCAGGTGTGGAACGACATTAACAAGAAAGTGGCAGCATGAACTTCAACGAATTAAGCAGCGCCCGGCCGGACCTGGCCTTCATCGCCCACTGGGTGCCGGAGAACGCACATGTGCTCGATGTCGGCTGCGGCGACGGCGTGATGATGGACTACCTGCAAAGCGACAAGCGGTGCAGCGGCTACGGCATCGAGATCGCCGACGACAAGGTGCTCGACTCCACCAGGCGCGGCGTGCGCGTGATCCAGCAGGACATGGAGAACGGCCTGGCCCTGTTCGGCGACAACAGCTTCGACACGGTGCTGTGCCTGTCGTCGCTGCAGATGATGAAGCATGTAGAGCCGCTGTTGCGCGACATCGTCCGCGTCGGCAAGGAGGCGATCGTCTCCTTCCCCAACTTCGCCTACTGGCCGCACCGCGTGGCCTTGCTGAAGGGCCGCATGCCGGTGTCGGAATCGCTGCCCTACGAGTGGTACGACACGCCGAACATGCGCTGCGCCACCATCACCGATTTCCGCGACCTGGCCGAAGAATGCGGCCTGGAAGTGATCGAATGCGTGGCGCTGGCCGACGGCCACCGCGTCTCGTTCCTGCCCAACCTGCGCGGCGACCTTGCCGTGTTCCGCTTGCGTAAAAAGGTTAGCCACTGATGACGATCCAGGAACAGCCAACGAGCGCGCCCGGCTGGCGCACCTACCTGAACGGCCGCACCGTCTCCATCCTGTTCCTGGGCTTCAGCTCCGGCCTGCCGCTGTACACGCTGATCTACCTGATGCAGGCGTGGCTGGCCAAGTCCGGACTGGACGTGAAGGCGCTGGGCCTGTTCGCGCTGGTGACCTTCCCGTACACCTTCAAGTTCCTGTGGGCGCCGCTGATGGACCGCTACGCCATCGGCTCGCTGGGCCGGCGGCGCGGCTGGATGGCGCTGACGCAGTTGTCGCTGTTCCTGGTGATCGGCGGCCTCGGTATGCTGGACCCGAAGCTGGAATTGACCATGATCGCCGGTTGCGTGTTCCTGATCGCCTTCCTGTCGGCCAGCCAGGACGTGGTGATCGACGCCTACCGCCGCGAGATCCTGGCCGAGAACGAGCAGGGCCTGGGCGCGGCCATCATCGTCAACGCCTACAAGGCCGCCAGCCTGATTCCCAGCGCGCTGGGGCTGGTGCTGGCTGACAGCATGTCGTGGCAGGCCGTGTTCTGGATCGTCGCCGCCTTCATGCTGCCGGGTTTTGTCTGCACCTTGCTGGCCAAGGAGCCCGCCGTGTATGGCGCGCCGCCGAAGAACCTGCAGGAGGCGGTGGTGCTGCCGTTCCGCGAGTTCGTGCGGCGCGACGGCTGGAACCAGGCCTTGCTGATCATCGGCTTCGTGCTGCTGTATAAAATCGGCGACAGCATGGCCACCGCGCTGTCGACCAAGTTCTTCCTCGATATCGGCTTCACCACCAAGCAGATCGGCCTGGCGGCCAACGCCACCGGCTGGTGGGCGGCGCTGGCCGGCGGCGCCGTCGGCGGCATCTGGATGATCAAGCTGGGCATCAACCGCGCCTTGTGGGTGTTCGGCGTGTTGCAGGCGATCGCCATCCTGGGCTTCGCCT
This sequence comes from Duganella sp. GW821-FHT07G03, assembly GCF_059418605.1. Lineage (NCBI taxonomy): Bacteria > Pseudomonadati > Pseudomonadota > Betaproteobacteria > Burkholderiales > Oxalobacteraceae > Duganella > Duganella sp. GW821-FHT07G03. The sequence goes on along the minus strand of NZ_JBWKQE010000032.1, from coordinate 55,887 downwards.
GGCTGGCCAAGACCGGGCCCGATCCGCTGTTGCTGAGCGCCGTGTTCGGCTTCGAAGCCTTCGCCAGCCTGGGGCTGGGGGCGGCGGCGCTGGTGGCGTTCATGTCGCGCGCCACCGATCCGCGCTACACGGCTACCCAGTACGCCTTGTTTTCCAGCCTGGCCGCGGTGCCGCGCACGTTCATCAATTCCTCGGTCGGGTATATAGTGGCGGAAACCGGCTGGTTCTGGTTCTTTATCGTGTGCTTCATCCTGGCGTTTCCTGCCATGATGATGCTGCCTAAAATCGCCCCATGGAATACCAGGAATGAACAAGCTTAAATTAAACGCCGCCTTGCTGGCGCTGGTCTGCTGCGCCGGCGCCGTCGCCCCCGTGGCCGCCGGCGGCCAGGACGACGGCATCCCCGTCAGCAGCATGTCGCGCCTGCGCGGCCTGGGCGGCGACGCCCGCCAGTTCGACCAGCAGTCCAAGCTGCAATACGACCAGATGCTGGCCCAGGCCCACCAGAAGGACGCCGTCGCCACCGAGCGCAATCCGCAACTGATACGGCTGCGCGCCATCGCCAAGCGCCTGATCCCGTTCACCGCGCGCTGGAACCCCGACTCCGCCAACTGGAAGTGGGAAGTCAACCTGCTTAACTCGGCGACGGTGAACGCCTTCTGCATGCCGGGCGGCCGCATCGCCTTCTACAGCGGCATCCTGACCAAGTTGAACCTGACCGACGACGAGGTGGCGATGGTCATGGGCCACGAGATCGCCCACGCGCTGCGCGAGCACGCGCGCGAGCAGGCCGGCAAGAACACCATCACCTCGGTCGGTACGCGCATACTTGGCGCGGTGGGCTCGGCCTACTTCGGCGTCGACCCGCGCCTGGGCGATGCTGCGGCCGGCATGGTGGCGCAGGGCGCCGCGCTGAGTTTCTCGCGCGGCGACGAGAGCGAGGCCGACCTGGTCGGCCTGGACCTGGCGGCGCGCGCCGGCTACGATCCGCGCGCCGGCATCGCGCTGTGGCAGAAGATGAGCGCGGTGAACAAGAGCCAGCCCTTGCCCTTCCTGTCGACCCACCCGAGCGGCAGCAAGCGCATCGAGGACATGAACAAGAATATGTACCTGGTGCTGCCGGTGTACGCGCGCGCCAAGGGACTGAATCCTGACGCGCTGCCGCCGTATCACTCGCTGGCGCTGCCGCGGTCATAATGTCGCGCGCACCGCTGCCGATGCGCGATGGTGTCGCGCCCAGCTATCTGTGGCTGCCGGAAGGGCGGTGGCCGGATCTGCTGACCTTTTTGATCGCGCGCTATCCCGACGTGACGGAAGCGTCGTGGCGCGACCGCATGGCACGTCGTGAAGTGGTGGACGGCGACGGCAACCAGTTGGCGCCGCACAGCGCCTACCGGCGCGGCATGCGCATCTTCTACTACCGCGAGCTGGACGCCGAGACGCCGATTCCATTCGAGGAGGAAGTGCTGTTCATGGACGAGCATCTGGTGGTGGTCGACAAGCCGCACTTCCTGCCGATGATACCGACCGGGCGCTTCCTGCACGAGACGCTGCTGGTGCGGCTGAAGAAAAAGCTGGGCGAGCAGGATTTGACGCCGATCCACCGGCTCGACCGCGAGACGGCCGGCGTGGTGATCTTCTCGCGCCGCCAGGATAGCCGGGGCGCCTACCAGTCGATGTTCCAGAAGCGGGTGATCGAGAAGGAGTACGAGGCGCTGGCGCCGCGCCTGCACGGACGCGAGTTCCCCTTTACCTACCGCAGCCGCATGGTCGACGGCGACAAATTCTTCATCATGAAGGAGGAGGCGGGCGAGCCGAATTCGGAAACGCTGATCGACGTCATCGAGCACCGCGCCGACTGCACCTTGTACCGGCTGCATCCGCACACCGGCCGCAAGCACCAGCTGCGCGTGCACCTGTCGTCGCTGGGCATCCCCATCATCAACGACGCCTTCTACCCGGTGGCCTTGCCGTGCAAGCAGGACGACGTCTCGCAGCCGCTGAAGCTGCTGGCGCGCCGCATCGCCTTCACCGACCCGCTGAGCGGCGAGCGCCGCGAATTCAGCAGCCGCCGCAGTTTGTAGTCGCTAGAATGCGATCGCCTGTAGTTTGGTTGCAGGGAAGTGCTGCCAAGGGTCTCGGTACGCGCCGCCCCTATCAAAGAAGAACTTCAAGCCGCAAGTCTCTCTTCGAATTCCACTGCGTCGCTGACCATCTTGGACGTAATGTCGAATACGCGGGCTACCATCCCCTTGTCGCGACCTTCTGCAAGGTAGGACGCATAAATGGTGTCTGTAGGGATGCCGGTTTGGGTAACGACCGGCGTACCGAACTGCAAGGCAGGGTCCAGGACTATTGTTCTCCGTTTGCCGAATGGGAACCAGCGTACCGCGCCCTTGTCGCCGTACTCAATGCCTGCGTATAGGGAAGGTTTGATGATGTCGGAAAAAACGAACTGTTTTCGAACCACGTCAATCATTTTTGGTTCGCCGGTGGCCTGCTCGATGGCTTCCAAAAATATGCGTTTCCCATCCGTGAGGAACTGTTGTTGCGTCAACGGATAGGCAATGCCGAAATGCTGCGTCGCCGACTCAATCGTTGCGCGGATAACTTTGAGGTCAACACCATGGCGGACAAATGCGGTCACCATGCGTGCTTCAAGCAAATCCCGGAAGCCAATGATGTCTCCGGGCAGCCCCTCATCCTTAAGTTGTGTGGTCCAGAGCGGTTCCGAACGAACGTGTTCGCCGTGGTATTTTCGCGAGTAGCCGAGCAGCCATCGGCGCAGCGCGCGTGGCTCCACGCCAACCAGCCTTGCGGCTTGGCTCAGTGGATAAAAACCTGTTCCGATGAGGTCCATTTTGTGGCGTCTCCCTCATTCCAAGTTACCAGATCGCCGGTTCTTGATCAATGATTAATGCGAAGGAGGCGAGGGCTTAAATGCCCGCGTATTCGATCGTCAACGGCGCGTGGTCGGAGAACTTCTCTTCCTTGTAGATCGCTACCGTGGTGGCCTTGGCGGCGATGCCCGGGGTGGCGACGTGGTAGTCGATGCGCCAGCCGACGTTCTTGGCGTAGGCCTGGCCGCGGTTGCTCCACCACGTGTATTGCTCTTCGCGCGGATCGAGGCCGCGGTGCACATCAACATAACCGACTTCGTCGAAGATGCGCGTCATCCATTCGCGCTCCTCCGGCAGGAAGCCGGAATTCTTCTTGTTGCCCTTCCAGTTCTTCAGGTCGATTTCCTTGTGGGCGATGTTCCAGTCGCCGCAGATGACCACTTCGCGCCCCTCGGCGTGCAAGGCTTGCAGGTGCGGCAGGAACAGGTCCATGAAGCGGAACTTGGCTTCCTGGCGCTCCGGACCGGACGAACCGGACGGGCAATACACCGAAATCACCGTCAGGTTGCCGAAATCGCAACGCACGTAGCGGCCCTCGGCGTCGAACTCCGGCGAGCCGAAGCCGATCACCACGCGGTCCGGCTCGATCTTGCTGTAGACGCCGGTGCCGGAATAGCCTTTTTTCTCGGCATAGTGGAAGTGGCCGTGGTAGCCGCCCGGATTGAGGAATTCCGGCGTCATGTCCGGCGCCTGCGCCTTCAATTCCTGGACACAGACGAAATCGGCGTCCTGCAGGGCCATCCATTTGAAAAAGCCCTTGGTGTTGGCGGAACGGATGCCGTTCAGATTGGCAGAGATGATTTTTGGCATGGTCGATTCGATGCGTAAATTTTGGAATGCGCTAGTGTAGCGTTAAAATACAGGCACTTTACAGAAATGAGGCAGTATGACGAACCCACTGAACCCCCTGCGCCAGCAATTTATCGAATTTTCGGTCCAGACCGGCGTGTTGCGCTTCGGCGACTTCACCACCAAGGCCGGGCGCCAGTCGCCGTACTTCTTCAATGCCGGCCTGTTCCATGACGGCGCGACCCTGGCCCAGCTGGCCCAGTTCTACGCGCAAACGCTGCTGGACTCCGGCGTCGAGTTCGACATGCTGTTCGGCCCGGCCTACAAGGGCATCACCCTGGCCTCGGCCACGGCGGTGGCGCTGGCCGGCAAGGGCCGCAACACCTCGTTCGCCTTCAACCGCAAGGAAGCCAAGGACCACGGCGAAGGCGGCACCATCGTCGGCGCCAAGCTGCAAGGCAAGGTCGTCATCATCGACGACGTGATCTCGGCCGGCACCTCGGTGCGCGAATCGGTGGACATGATACGTGCCGCCGGCGCCGAACCGTGCGCCGTGCTGATCGCGCTGGACCGCATGGAGCGCTCGGGCAAGGACGACCAGCTGTCGCCCAGCTCGGCGGTGCAGGAAGTGGCCAAGGCCTACAACATCCCGGTCATTTCGATCGGCAACCTGGACGACCTGTTCAGCTACCTGAACGGCGCCGGCGCGGACCCGCAACTGTTGCAATACAAGGACGCCGTGGCAGCCTACCGCAGCCGCTACGGCATTGCCTAACTAGCCATATTGCTAGACTTTGAAATTTCTTTGATGTAACCTCATTCGGTATACCGGAGACAAGGGGCAAACCCATGAACATCGCAACACTGAAGGTGCACGGCGACGACGACGGCCTGTACGACATCCGCGACGGATTGCCGACCGAGCCGGACAGCGACTGGGAAAAGGGCGACGTCAAGCCCGACGGCCGGGTACGCCTCGATTCGGGTTTCTACGTGGCCGTCGGCACCGACATGAACCCGGACCAGCTGCTCAAGCAGATCCGCCACTACTTGGCCGAGTGCCAGGCGCGCGGCATCCATTTCGAGCGGTCCGATGTGGCGGCCGAGCTGCGCATCTCCTTCACCACCGAGCGCGGCGAAGCGACCCCCAGCCTGGACTTCACGCTGGCCGACCTGAAGCTGCTGGTCGACATGGGCATCAACCTGAGCATCACGGCCTGATGCGGTTTTCCGAAGACCGCCTGGCCAGCTTCCGCGCCGGTCCGCAGGCCGAGCGCCGCGTCCACATCTGGGAACCGGCCGCGCCGCGCGCGGTGATCCTGGCCATCCACGGCGGCATGGCGCACGCCGGCGACTACGTCACGCCGGCGCTGTACTTCCGCCAGCACGGCATCGCCACCGTGGCCTACGACTTGTGCGGCCACCAGGATGCGCGCCGGGTCGACATTCCCGGCTTTGGCGTCTTCCTGGACGATAGCGTGGCCTTCCTGCAGTGGGTCAAGCAGCAGTATCCGGGCCTGCCGATCTATGTGATGGGCCATTCGATGGGCGCGCTGATCGCCACCCATCTGGGCCTGGGCCACTTCGCCGGCGATGCCGCCATCAAGGGCTTCATCCTGTCGTCGCCGTACTATGTGAACGCGATCAAGGTGTCGCCGGTGCTGCTGGCGCTGGCCGGCGTGCTGGGCGCGCTGGCGCCGCGCATGAAAGTGCCGCTGGCGCCGCTGACCGACATGCTGACCCACGACAGCGCCATCACCGCCCGCCATCACGACGATGAGCGCGACGGCATCCGCGCCACCGAAATCACGGTCCGTTTCGGCAACGCGTTGACCCATGCGCAGCAAGGACTGGCGCCGCGCATGGCTGGCTGGACGCATCCGCTGTTTGCCGTCGTCGCCGGCGACGACAAGCTGGCCGACGCCGATGCGGCGGAGAAGATGCTGAAATCGGTGCCGCCGGCGCTGTTGACCTACCAGCGGCATCCGCAGAACTACCACGAGAATTTCAATGAGCTCAATCGCGAGCAGATCTTCGCCGACATCCTGGGCTGGATGGGGCTCGACGCCAAGCACTGAGCTATAAGGTGATGGTGATGCGGGCGCCGCCCAGCGGCGAACCGTCGATGGCGATGGCGCCGCCGTGCAGCTGGACGGCTTTGGCGGTGATGGCGAGACCGAGGCCGTAGCCGCTGGCGGCGTAGTCCTGTTCGCGGGCCAGCCGGTAGAAAGGTTCGAACACGCGCTCGCGCGCTTCGGGCGGGATGCCGGGACCGTCGTCTTCCACCGTGATGCGCACGGCGGCGCCATCGCGTACGGCCGACAGCACGATGCGCGAGGCCGCGTACTTGGCGGCGTTACCCAGCAGGTTGTTGACGGCGCGCGCCAGCAGGCGGGCGTCGCCTTGCAGCTCGCCCAGGTCGTCGGCGATGCTGGCGCTGAACTGCTGCGCCGGTGTTGTGGCCGACCCGGGCGGCGGCGCGCAGCCTTGCAGCAGCGGCGCCAGCGCGAACAGCTGGCGCGGCATCGATTGCGCCTGGTCGAGCTGCGTCAGGCCTAGCAGTTCGTTGACCAGGGTTTTCAATTCGTCGACATCGGTCTCCATCGCCACGACGCGCTTTTGCAGCGCCGGGTCATCGGCCGCATGGCGCTCGCGCAGCAGCTCCAGGCCGAACTCCAGCCGCGCGATCGGCGTGCGCAGCTCGTGCGACACGGAGCGCAGCAGGTTCTTGTGCGCTTCCATCAACAGGCCGATACGCTCGGCCATGTCGTTGATGCGGCCGGCCAGCGGCGCGATGCTCGACGCCGGCCGCACCTCGGCCCGCGCCGCCAGGTTGCCGCGGCCGAAATCGTCGGCCACCTTCGACAGCGCCAGCAAACCGCGCCAGTGCCGGCGCGTCCACCAGCTTATCGGCACCAGCAGGAACAGCGCGATCACGCCGAAGCGGATGGCCTCCATGCCCAGCGCCAGGCCGATGTCGATCGGCAGGCGCTGGGCGTGGATCACGTCGTCGTCGCTGCCGATGTAGCGCGCGCCGGTGGTGTCGACGCGGCGATAGAACGCCTTGCCGCCGACGTCGATGACCACCGCGCCTTGCAGCAGCTGCTCGCGTTTGGAGGAGGGCAGCGCCGCCAGCGCCGCCGGCAGCGGTTGCAGTTCCAGCGTGGCTTCGGATACTTCGCGTACCTTGTTCAGGCGTGGCAGCCATTCGTCGCTGGGCGCCTGGTCGATGTACTGCTCCAGCAGGAAGATCTGGCCGGCCGCCTGGCGGCGCGCGATCTCCTCCAGCGGATCGCCGAACAGGCGGCTGAAGGTGAAGTAGATCGCGCAGGTCGCCAGCGTGATGGCCAGCATCACCAGCAGGGCGAAGCGCCAGAAGAGACGATTCATTCCCAAGCCGAGGGGCTGAACAGATAGCCTTCGCCCCAGACGGTCTTGATGCGTTCCGCGCCGCCGTCGCCGAACTTGCGGCGCAGGCGCGAGATGCAGTTGTCGATGCTGCGATCGAGGCCGTCGAATTCGATGCCGCGCATCTTGACCAGGATGTCGTTGCGCGACATGACCTTGCCCGAGGCGTCGGCCAGGATCACGAACAGCTTGAACTCCGCGCTGTTCATCGCCACTTCCTCGCCGCGCCAGTAGACGGCGCGGTTCTCGCGCGAGATGCGCAGCTGGCCGATGATGATGTCGCTGTTGGCGGCGCCGCTGCCGCGCCGTTGCAGCGCGCGCAGGCGGGCCAGCAGCACGCGCGGCTGCACCGGCTTGTTGACGTAGTCGTCGGCGCCCTGTTCGAGGCCGGAGACTTCGTCGAAGCTGTCTTCGCGCGCGGTCAGTATCAGGATCGGCACGGCGCTCAGCTGGCGCAGCTGGCGGCACACCACCAGGCCGTCGACGCCCGGCAGGGTCAGGTCGAGTATCACCAGGTTCGGCTGGGTAGCGCGGAAGTGGTCGAGCGCGCGGTCGCCGCGTGTCACCACGTCGACTGCGTAATCGTATTCGTCCAGGTATTCCTTGACCAGCGCGGCGAGCCGCGCATCGTCTTCCACCAGCATTACACGCTGCATCGCGCCTCCATTTCGCAGGTATTGTAGTGGAGCGCGGCGCCGAAGTGGCATTTTCGACAATCGGGTACACATTCGTACACTTTCTATACAAATGTCGCCTACAAATTGAGGACAATTGAACGACAGACCGAGGCGGATTGCGCGGCGAAGGGTGCCTACCATTTGAGGCTCTTACTTCAACCTGGAATCCGAACATGAAAAAGATTGTATGCAGTGCCCTGATCGTTCTTGCCGCAAGCTCGGTGGCGCATGCCGAAGGCTTGTATGTCGGTGCCAATATCAGCCCGCAGACCAATGGCAATGTCAAATTTACCGAGAACGGCGTGACGACCGATCGCAGTGAGGTCAAGAAGGCGACGCCATTGGGGCTGTTTGCGGGATATGAGCTGTCGCCGTTGTGGGCGCTGGAAGCCGGTTATCGCATCGACAGCAACTCGACCAGCTTCGACCTCTCGCCCGGCTACCAGCTCAAGACGCGCGTCAGCACGGCCTATCTGGCGGCGCGTGGCACGTGGAAGCTGAGCGAGGACTGGTCCTTGTTCGGCAAGGCGGGTCTGGCGCAGGGGCGCCTGAAGCTCGATGTCAGCGGCAAGGACGCGCCGTCGGGCGTGTCGGAGCACAAGACCGGCTTGTACCTTAGCGTGGGCGCTTCTTACCTGATCAGCAAAGACTTGGCGTTGCAACTGGAATTTGAACGCACCGCTAAACTCAAACACGAAGGCTTCACCGCCAACCCGAATCGTATCGCTCTGGGCGTGCGCTTAGGATTTTAAGGAATACATGAACAAGCTATCCCCGTTATTGTTGCTGCTGGCCGCGTGCGGTCCGGCGCTGGCCGAAAACACCACCGAGTTGATGATGCCCGATGGGAGCAAGGATATGTATGCGGGGGTGGCCTTCAGCACCAAGACCTCGGTGGAGGAGGGCGAGGTGCGGCAGGTGATGCTGCGACCGCTGTTCCAGGTCCAGTGGAGTAACGGGATTTTTGCGTCGGCCAGCGGGGTGCTGGGCATGCATCTGTCCCAAACGACGGGCGTGGAATATGGGCCGCTGATCGTTGGCAGCAATACGCGCGCTCCCGGCGACAGCTGGCGGCTGCGCGGCACGCATCCGATCCGGGGCTCGGCCGATGTCGGCGGTTTTTATAACTACTATCTCGGCGACGAGGCCCGCATCACCTCGAACCTGATATACGACACCAGCGCGCGCGGCTTCCGTGCCCAGCTTGGCCTGCAAAAGACCTTGCCTTCGCCGGCGCCACACCACACGGTGACGTTGTCGGCCGGTGTTTCGCTGGCCAGCGATCAGGTGATGCGCGAACAGTATGAAGTGAGCGCCGCCGCCGGTGGCGTGCGCGACTACCGGCCGTCCGCCGGCGTGACGGCCGTAAACGCGGGCGTCAACTGGAACTGGGCCATGAGTAGCAAATGGCTGGTCAACAGCTCGTTGACCGGCACGCTGCTGGGTAGCGGACCGGCCAACGCTCCCTTTGTTGGTCGCCGCAATTTCATTACCTGGTCCAGCGGACTGGCTTACCGGTTTTAAACGGCATGTTCAAACTCCTCCTGCTCAGTCTTGCCTTGCTGCCGGCGTTCGCCAGCGCGCAGGAGGACTCCGACTGGATCGAGTATCGGGACGCCTATCGCGAGATGATCTGGTTCGAAAAATACGGCAAACCCAAACAGTTCCTGCAAAATCACTTCCGGATCCGGCCGCGCGACAAGAGCGTATCCACGGACGGCCTGCGGCTGACGCTCAACAGCAAAGCCTCGCACCTGGCGCTGCCGCTCGATGCGTTGGGACGGGCCGTGTTCCCATTCTCCAAAGCGGCGTATGACGACAACGCGGAATTGACAGTGAACCGCAAGGCGGGACAGCTCAAGTCCGGCCCCTGGGTATCGATCGTCACGCGGCCGGACGGCGTCTACGCTGCCGCCGATCTGCGCACCGCCTGCGATCAGTTGCTGGCCTACCTGCGCTACTCCGGCGAGGCCGCGGGAAAAAGCTGCGCCGGCGTGCAGTTCTCATATCCGAAGAATGACAGTTCGCAGGTGCAGTTCCATGCCGCCGGCGGCGCCGTCAGCATGCTGGCCGCGAAAGAGGGACCGGCGTTCACGGGCGACGTCATCGCAACCTTCAGGGTATTCGTCTATCGTTTTGCGGCGCTGCCGGAAGCGGGACAGATCGTCACCAGCAGCACCCCGTTGGCGATAGCCGCGCTACTCGAGTGATAGCGGGTATAAGCATGGCTGGCGCTCGTGTCACGCTGTCGTCACACGGCGTCAATACACTTCCGCGTTCTTATTCATTCGACAGGAAGTGCCATGCCATCCTCCCGCTTCAACAGCGCCGCGCGCGCCATCGCCTTGTGCTGCGTCTTTGCCTTGCCTGCCGCGCCGGCCTCCGCGCTGAACATCCTGCTGTGCAATGACGACGGCATCACCGCCGCCAACCTGCGCGCGCTGAAATCGAAGCTGGTCGCCGCGGGGCACAGCGTAGCGGTGGCCGCGCCGATCGACAATCAATCGGGACGCGGTGGCTACATCGCCTTCCTGACCCCGATCGGCGCGTTGACCGGCAAGGAACGCGGCGCGGTGGCGCTGGGCCTGGCCGCTGGCGCTCCTGGCGTCGGTGTCGATGCCGGCGATGCCGATGTCTCCTACGTCAACGGCACGCCGGTTGCGGCCTGCCTGTACGGCGTCGATGTACTGGCCAAGAAGAAGTGGGGCGGTGCGCCGGACCTGGTAATCTCCGGCCCCAACGAAGGCAACAACACCGGCGCCATCAACGCCAGCAGCGGCACGTTCAATAACCTGGTCTACATGATCAATCGCGGTTTGCCGGCAATGGCCGTCAGCGACGCCACCACCACCCAGGTGACCTGGAGCGGCGCATTGCCCGCGTCGCATCGCGCGTACGAAGTTGCCGGCATCGTCGTCAAGTTGGTCGACACGCTGATCGCCAACAAGGCCAAGGCCGGCGGACTGCTGATGCCGGAAGGCGTGGGCCTGAACGTCAACGTGCCGGACTTCAGCGCCGGCGCCGGCGCGGCACTGCCGTACCGTTTCACCCGCATCGGCAAGGCCAGTAGCTACCTGCCGGCGTTCTACGAGAAGCTGTCTGACAGCCCGCTGGCCGTGGCCTCCGGCGTCAACTTCCCGGTGCCGGGTATCAGCCTGGCTACTGGCGGCACGGTGCTGCCGAGCGGCGTGACGCTGCCCAAGGATACCGCAGCGACGTCCGAAGACAATGTGATCGCCACGAAAACGGCGGTGACGATTTCTCCGGTCGAAGGCGTGCCGCAAGCGCGCCGCGCCTTTGAGGACGCGATGAAGATCAAATTGAACGGGATCGCGCAATGAACAACTCGATGAAGGCGGCCTTGCTGGCCGTGGTTGCCGGGCTGGCGGGATGCAATGGCTCGACCAGTAGCGAGCCGCCGCCGACCAGCAGCGTGCCGGTGCTGGGCGAGGGCGCGTTGCAAGGCTATGCCAATGGCGACACGGTGTCCGGCGCCAGCATCTACACCAACAAGGACGGCAAAGGTTACGTGCTGCTGTCGGCCGACGGCGACGGCGCCGCCATGGTGATTCACGTGGTCGATGGCAGCAAGGGCCGGCGCGTCCCGGTGGCTGCTGGCGGCATGGTCACGCTGGCCTACGACCGCACGCAGGCGGTGGCGCTGAACGCGCTATCTGCCGCCAATGCGGCCGGCAGCTACCAGGTGCTCATTGGCGGCAAGCCAGTGCTGTTCACGATGGCCGCCGACGGCGCGATCAGCGCGGGCGCCAGTGATTGCAAACTGACCGGCAAAGTCGACTTCACCGCCACCTACGGCGGCGCAGCGGCGCTGACCTTGACCGCCAGCGGTTGCGGCAGTGCCGTCGAAGGAAGCTACAAAGGCCTGGCGCTGGCATCGGCCGACACCGCGCCCGCCGCATTGCAACTGGTCGGCGAGAACGGCAGCGCCGTGCTGGATCTGCTGGCCTATCGCTGACCCCGTCGTTTAATGCGCCGGTATCCAGTTCATCAGCCGGTCGTTCTGGGTTTGGTACTGCTTGCCCAGGCAGGCGTTGATGTCGGCGGCGGTGGCGCAGGTGGCGTCGCGCTCTTTCAGCCATTTGCGCTGGAAGTCGCGCAGCTGGTTGCGGGCGTCGATGGTGTCGTGGCCTTGGCGCAGTTCCTTGACCAGCTTGGCCAGCGCCAGATCCTGTTTGGCCAATGCCGCATCGGCGCAGATGGTTTTTTCAACCTTGGTGGCGGCGGCCCTGCAATCGTAGGACGGACCGTCGGCCGCCGGCTCGAAGCGTGCCGTCGGCTTGAATTGTGCGGCGTCCATGCTGGCGCTGGCGCCGGCGCGGTCGATGAATTCTACGCTGACGGGCGTCACGTCGTTTGCGCTCATCCAGTCGATCAGCGCGCGGCGTGCCGGTGCTGGAATCTGTTGTGCGGACAGACTGTTGGAGCCTAGGCGCAGTTCGCCGTCGATGATATTCGCGCCCAGGCCCTGGCCGGTCTGGGTGTCGATCCAGAAGAAGCCTTTGAACGGACAGGCGTGCGCCTCGCAGGCCGATATGCTGACATAGCGTTTATCGACCACAAACACCGGCTCCGGCGGGCCGCCCAGTCCCGTCAGCACTTCCCTGGAAAATTTGCCGGGAAGGCGAGTCTCGATCAGCGGCTTGGCGCGCTTGTCCCAGATGAAGGCATTGCTCGATTTGCCCTCGTAGCTCAACGGCCAGTCGATCGTGGTGGCGTGGGCCAGCATCGACAGCGTCAGGGCCAGCAGGGCAATCAGGTTTTTCATGGAGCTTCCGCAAACAGGCGCTTGAGTTTGCGGCCGCCGGTGATTTCAAAGCCATGACGCTCATAGAACGCCAGGCTGCGGTCGAATTCCGGCAGCGGCGGCGTGCATACTTCCAGCCGGTTCCAGCGACGCTTGCGCGCCAGTTCGGCGGCGGCGTTCAGCAACAGGCCGCCGACGCCGTTGGCGCGGAACGGCGGGGCGACGAAGAATTCCTGCATGGTCGCCAGCGCGCCTTCCGCGTACAGCGCGCGGCCTTCGGAGATGCCGACGAAGCCGATCGCTTCACCTTCCGCAATCGCGATCAGCGCGAGGTATTTCTCTTCGCGCAGCAGGGCGTGGCACAAGCTGGCGGTCTTCTGCGGGTCCAAGTTGAAGGTCTTCACGCCCAGGCGCAGGGAGATTTCTTCGGTCAGCGCCACGGCCATCGCGGCGATGGCGGGTGCGTCTTCAGGAACGGCCAAGCGTATTCTCGTATCGGTCATTGCGTTGATTCTTTAGTCGTAAGGTTAAATAGGATAGCAGTTTGCGATCCGCGAATACTCGCGCATTCTCACAGTGCTCGCGTTTCATCGCTAAGGCTACTGTTCTGAGATCAAGAGATTCGAGTGATCGCGAGAGGTGGCAGGCTAGCTAGCGCCTGCGTGAGGCCGAGGGAGCGGCAGCTGGCCTTTTGCTGCCTCTATGACTGCCACGGCCATTTCTCGGGAGACGGTAGGGAAATCTGCCAGGAATTCATTAAGCGAGGAAGGTCCAACCAAGTAATCGAAAAGGTTCTGCGCGGGAACTCGTGTCCCTTGAAAGCAAGGAACGCCGCTCATGATTTCTGGATCGCTCTTGATGTACCGGGTATCCATTGCCGACTCCTGTATGCAAAGTCTAGCATATTCGGATGCTAATAAAAACGCCTCACAAGTTGGCTAACTGTGAGGCGTCCGCAAACACATCGCCAAAGGCACTACCCTGCCAGCTTGGCCTTCAGCAGCTCGGTCAGTTGCGCCGGGTTGGCTTTGCCGCGCGAGGCTTTCATCGCCTGGCCGATCAGCGAGTTGATCGCCGCTTCCTTGCCCGCACGGTACTGCTCCACCGATTTCTCGTTGGCGGCGATGACCTCGTTGACGATCGCTTCCAGCGCGCCGGTGTCGGAGATCTGCTTCAGGCCCTTGGTGTCGATCAGCACGTCCACCAGCTTGTCGTCGGCCGACTTGGCCGCCCACATGTCGCCGAACAGTTCTTTCGCGGTCTTGTTGTTGATGGTGCCGTCGGCGATACGCTTGAGCATCAGCGCCAGTTGCGCCGGCGAGACCGGTGCGTCGGCGATGTCCACGCCTTCACGGTTCAGGGTCGACGCGACGTCGCCCATCAGCCAGTTGGCGGCGGCCTTGGCGTTTTCCTTGCCGGCCTTGTCCACCACGGCGACGAAGTAGGTCGCCATCGCCTTCGACGCGGTCAGCACCAGCGAGTCATATTCCGGCAGCGCGTATTCGCTGACGAAGCGCTCGCGCATGGCAGCCGGCAGCTCCGGCATCGAAGCCTTGACCTTGGCGATCCACTCGTCGGAGATGACCAGCGGCGGCAGGTCCGGGTCCGGGAAGTAGCGGTAGTCCTGCGCATCTTCCTTGCTGCGCATTTCGCGCGTCTCTTTGCGGTCCGGATCGTACAGGCGGGTCGCTTGCACCACCTTGCCGCCGTCTTCGATCAACTCGATCTGGCGGCGCACTTCGACGTGCACGGCTTCCTCGATGAAGCGGAACGAGTTCAGGTTCTTGATCTCGCAGCGGGTGCCGAGTTTCTCATCGCCTTTACGACGCACCGAGACGTTGACGTCGCAGCGGAACGAGCCTTCCTGCATATTGCCGTCGCAGACGCCCAGCCACATCACCAGCGAGTGCAGGGCCTTGGCGTAGGCCACCGCTTCGGCGGCGCTGCGGATTTCCGGCTCGGAGACGATTTCCAGCAGCGGCGTGCCGGCGCGGTTCAAGTCGATGCCGCTCATGCCGGCGTAGTCTTCGTGCAGCGATTTGCCGGCGTCTTCTTCCAGGTGGGCGCGCGTCAGGTTGACGGTCTTGGTGACGAATTCGCCGTCCTTCTCGTAGCCGAACGTCAGCGAGCCGCCGATGACCACAGGGTCTTCGAACTGGCTGATCTGGTAGCCCTTCGGCAGGTCGGGATAGAAGTAGTTCTTGCGGGCGAAGATGGATGCCGGTGCGATCTTCGCGCCGACCGCCAGGCCGAAGCGGATCGCGCGGTCCACCGCCTGCTTGTTCATCACCGGCAGCACGCCAGGCAGCGCCAGGTCCACCGGGCTGGCCTGGGTGTTGGCTTCAGCGCCGAACTTGATCGGCGATCCGCTGAAAATTTTAGATTCGGTCGTGAGCTGCACGTGGTTCTCAAGACCGATGACGACTTCCCATTCCATATTGTTCTCGCTGTATTTGGTGTATTAGATGCCGGCAGGTGCGCGGGTGTGCCAGTCGGTCGCCAGCTGGTACTGGTGGGCGACGTTCAGCAGTTTCGCTTCGCCGAAATGCTTGCCGATGATCTGCAATCCCACCGGGCGGTTCTTGGCGCCGAAGCCGACCGGGATCGACATGCCAGGCAAGCCGGCCAGGCTGGTGGACAGCGTGTAGATGTCGGCCAGGTAGGCGGCCACCGGGTCGTCGGACTTGTCGCCCAGGTCCCAGGCCACGGTCGGCGCGACCGGTCCCATGATGACGTCGCAGACAGCGTTCGGGCCGTTGAGCACCGCTTCGAAATCCTGCGCGATCAGGCGGCGGATCTTTTGCGCCTTCAGGTAGTAGGCGTCGTAGTAGCCGTGGCACAGCACATAGGTGCCGACCATGATGCGGCGCTTGACCTCCGCGCCAAAGCCTTCGGCGCGGGTCTTGCAGTACATGTCCGACAGGTCCTTGTACTGCGCGGTGCGGTGGCCGTAGCGCACGCCGTCAAAGCGCGACAGGTTGGACGAGGCTTCGGCCGGTGCGATCATGTAATAGGCGGGAATCGACAGCGCGGTGTTCGGCAGCGAAATATCGACCAAAGTCGCGCCCAGGGTCACGTATTGCGCCAGCGCGGCGCGCACGGCGTCTTCCACGTCCTTGGCCAGGCCCTCGCCGAAGTATTCCTTCGGCACGCCGATGCGCAGGCCCGCCAGCGGCTGGCCCAGTTCGCGGGTGTAGTCTTCGTCGATGCCGCCCATCTCAGGCGTCAGCGAGGTCGAGTCGCGTTCGTCGAAACCGGCCATGGCGTTGAGCAGCAGCGCGCAGTCTTCGGCGGTTTGCGCCATCGGGCCGCCCTGGTCCAGCGACGAGGCGAAGGCGATCATGCCGAAGCGCGATACGCGGCCGTAGGTCGGCTTGATGCCGGTGATGCCGCAGAAGGCGGCCGGCTGGCGGATCGAGCCGCCGGTGTCGGTGCCGGTGACGGCCGGCGCCAGGCGCGCGGCCACGGCGGCGGCGGAACCGCCCGAGGAGCCGCCAGGCACGGCGTTCTTGTCCCACGGGTTTTTCACGGCGCCGAAGGCCGAGTTTTCATTGGCCGAGCCCATGGCGAATTCGTCGCAATTGAGCTTGCCCAGCGTGACCATGCCGGCCGCGCGGAACTTCTCCACCACGGTGGCGTCGAACGGGCTGACGTAGTTGGCCAGCATTTTCGAGCCGGCGGTCGAGCGCCAGTCGCGGGTGACGAAGATGTCCTTGTGGGCGATCGGCACGCCGGTCAGCGCGGTGGCGGTGCCGGCGGCGATGCGGGCGTCCGCTTCGGCCGCCTGCGCCAGCGTCAGCGCGCGGTCCACGTGCAGGAAGGCGTTCAGGTCGCTCTTTTCGATGCGGTCGAGGAAGTGCGTCGCCAGTTCGGTGGCGGTGATGGCTTTGCTTTGCAGCAGCGCGGACAGCTCTTTAATGGTTTTGGTGTGCATGGCGTTTCAATTCAGATTCGGTGATCGGGAAGGGAGAAGGACACAACGGCCCTTACTCGATCACCTTCGGCACCAGGTACAGCCCGTCCTGGGTCTTGGGCGCGACGGCCTGGTAGTCTTCGCGGCGATTGGCTTCGGTGGCCACGTCTTCGCGCAGGCGCAGGGCGATGTTGTTCATGTGCGCCGCCAGCGGGTGGCTCAGCGGGGCGACGCCGTCGGTGTCGACCGCCTGCATCTGTTCGGCCAGCGCAAAAATGCCGTTCAACTGGTCCAGCGCGGTGGCGCTCTGCTGCTCGCTCATCTCAAGTTGTGCCAGTTTGGCAATGCGTGTTACGTCGGATAGGGTCAGGGACATGGCGAATGGCGCGGACGGGCCGCGCAAGGTTTAATTGTTATATTGATAAAAAACTGGAAATTCTGCCTTTTCGCTGGCAAAAGCAAAGGATTACCGCTTAACTCGCGGACTCAACCGATACACTTTTGGCGGGATTTTCGGCAAATCGCATTCAAATTATAAGGTAGAATGGCGGGTTGATGCGTTGCCGGCGCTGAATCATTGCTGCCGCCGCGTCACCACAGGATTTCTTTCTAACGGCTTACGCGCACATCAGTAGCGCCACAGGACACACATGTTTGGTTTTTTACGCAGGTATATTTCCACCGATCTGGCCATCGACTTGGGCACGGCCAACACTCTGATCTACGTTCGCGGCCAGGGCATCGTCCTGGACGAGCCGTCGGTCGTCGCGATCCGCCAGGAAGGCGGCCCTAACGGCAAGAAGACGATCCAGGCAGTCGGCAAAGAAGCAAAGCAGATGCTGGGCAAGGTCCCTGGCAACATCGAGGCGATCCGCCCGATGAAAGACGGCGTGATCGCCGACTTCACCGTCACCGAACAGATGCTCAAGCAGTTCATCCGCATGGTGCACGATTCCAAATTCTTCCGTCCTTCGCCGCGCATCATCATCTGCGTGCCGTGCGGTTCGACCCAGGTTGAACGCCGCGCGATCCGCGAATCGGCGCTGGGCGCCGGCGCTTCGCAGGTCTACCTGATCGAAGAGCCGATGGCGGCGGCGATCGGCGCCGGCCTGCCGGTGTCCGATGCTACCGGCTCGATGGTGGTCGACATCGGCGGCGGCACCACCGAGGTGGGCATCATCTCGCTGGGCGGCATGGTCTACAAAGGTTCGGTGCGCGTGGGCGGCGACAAGTTCGACGAAGCCATCGTCAACTACATCCGCCGCAACTACGGCATGCTGATCGGCGAACAGACCGCGGAAGCGATCAAGAAGGCCATCGGTTCGGCCTTCCCTGGTTCGGAAGTGAAGGAAATGGAAGTCAAGGGCCGCAACCTGTCCGAAGGCATCCCGCGCTCGTTCACGATTTCGTCCAACGAGATCCTGGAAGCGCTGACCGACCCGCTGAACAACATCGTCTCGGCCGTCAAGAACGCGCTGGAACAAACGCCGCCGGAACTGGGCGCCGACATCGCGGAAAAAGGCATGATGCTGACCGGCGGCGGCGCGCTGCTGCGCGACCTCGATCGCCTGCTGATGGAAGAAACCGGCCTGCCGGTGCTGGTGGCGGAAGATCCGCTCACCTGCGTGGTGCGCGGCTCGGGCATGGCGCTGGAGCGGATGGACCAGCTGGGCTCGATCTTCTCCTACGAATGATCTGACAAGACGGGGCCGCGAAACAGCGGCCCCGATGCATTGGGATGAGTTGACAGTCTCGTTGGCGCGCGAGCGCCGGATTATTGGAAGTCATGGAATACAGTCCTCCGCCACTTTTCAAGCAAGGCGCCTCCGCCCGCGTCAAGATGACGGTATTCGCGTGCATATCGATCGCACTGCTGCTGGTCGATTCACGCATGCACACCTTGACCACGGTGCGCAAAGCGGCAGCCACCGTGCTGTATCCGCTGCAAATGGCAGCCTTGCTGCCGCGCGACGCCATCTACGGCGTCGGCGATTATTTCTCTACCTTGTCGGCGCTGGAAAAGCAGGTGCGCGAGCTCAAACGCCAGCAGATCGCCGGCGCGCTGGTGCTGCAACAAGCCCAGCTCCAGACGGCGGAAAACGGCCAGCTGCGCCGCCTGATGGACGCCCGCCAGCACCTGCCGGTGAAGTCGATGCTGGCCGAGATCCTGTACGACGCGCGCGACGTCAACAGCCGCAAGGTGATCCTCGACCGCGGCACCCAGCAAGGCGTGGCGCTCGGCCTGCCGGTGATCGACAACCAGGGCGTGGTCGGCCAGGTCACGCGCGTGTTCCCCTTTACTTCCGAAGTGACGCTGCTGACCGACAAGGAGCAGGCCATACCGGTGCAGCTGCTGCGCAACGGCTTGCGCAGCGTGGCCTATGGACGCGGCAAGTCCGGCGCGCTGGAGTTGCGCTTCACGGCGCCCAACGCGGACATCCAGGTCGGTGACATCGTCGTCACCTCGGGCCTGGACGGGGTCTACCCGGCCGGCCTGGCGGTGGCCCGCGTGAGCCAGGTGGAAAACAGCGCGGCCGGTTCCTTCGGCGGCGTGGTGTGCCAGCCGCTGGCCGGCATCTCCAACAATACGCAGCTGCTGATCCTGATGTCGGCGCCGGAGATGCCTCCGCGTCCGCCGGAGGAAGAGCTGCGCGCGCTCAAGAAGCATAACAACAAGATGGCGCCGATCAAGGAGGCGCCGAAAGAAGGCGTCGACCCGGCGCCCGCCGCCGCACCGGCGCCTGTGCCGGCCGGTCCGCCCGGCCTGATGCCGGTGATGCCGCCGCCCGCGCCCAAGCCAGCGCCGGCCGCCGCCACCACGCCGGCAACCGCGCCAGTGGCTGCAACGGCCGCCGCGGCCACCTCGCCCGCGCCAGCTGCCACCCCACCGAAGGAACCGGCACGATGAACCGTCCCCACTATATCCTGCTGCCGGTCAGCCCGCTGTTCATCGCCTTCAGCCTGTTCTGCGCGTTTCTACTGAACCTGCTCCCCTGGGGGAACTTCGTCGGCGTGCCGGATTTCGTCGCGCTGGTGCTGGTGTTCTGGGGCGTGCACCAGCCGCGCAAGGTCGGCATCGGCACCGCCTTCTTCCTTGGCCTGCTGATGGACGTGCATGACTCGACGCTGCTGGGCGAGAACGCGCTGGCCTACACGCTGTTGTCCTACTTCGCGATCATGCTGCATCGCCGGGTGCTGTGGTTCCCGCTGCTGACGCAGGCCATGCACGTGTTCCCGCTGCTGCTGATGGCGCAGTCGGTGCAGCTGGTGGTGCGCTTCTTCGTGTCCGGCAAATTCCCCGGCTGGTTCTACTTCGTCGAAAGCGTGA
This sequence comes from Duganella sp. GW821-FHT07G03, assembly GCF_059418605.1. NCBI lineage: Bacteria > Pseudomonadati > Pseudomonadota > Betaproteobacteria > Burkholderiales > Oxalobacteraceae > Duganella > Duganella sp. GW821-FHT07G03. Next base: position 36,107 of record NZ_JBWKQE010000032.1, on the reverse strand, counting down.
TCGCCGTGGCTCTGTGGCCGCTGGCGACCTGGCTGCTGCTGGCGCCGCAGCGCCGCGCGGTCGACCGCGACCACACGCGCCCGATCTGACGCCCCGGTCGGGCAGTGACTGAGCACCATGACTGAACTCAAGGACAACCAACGAGAGCTGCACCAGTTCCGCCTGCGCCTGACGGTGCTGGGCGCGCTGGTGTTCTTCTGTTTCGCCTCGCTGCTGGCGCGCTTCATCTGGCTGCAGGTCTACAAGCATAGCGACTACGTCGCCCAGGCCGAAGAGAACCGCATCGCCATCGTCCCGATCGAGCCCAATCGCGGCCTGATTTTGGACCGCAACGGCGTGGTCCTGGCGCGCAACTACTCGGCCTTCACGCTGGAGATCACGCCGTCCAAGCTGAGCGCCACGCTGGACGAAACCATCGACGAGCTGTCCAAGCTGATCACGGTGGAAACCAAGGACCGCAAGCGCTTCAGGAAGCTGCTGGAGGAATCCAAGGGTTTCGAGAGCGTGCCGCTGCGCACCCGTTTGACGGACGAGGAAGTGGCGCGCTTTTCGGCGCAGCGCTTCCGCTTCCCCGGCGTGGAGGTGCAGGCGCGCCTGTTCCGCCAGTATCCGCTGGGCGAGATCGCCTCGCACGTGATCGGCTACATCGGCCGCATCAACACCACCGAGGCCAAGGCCATCGCCGACACCGAGGACGCCGCCAACTACAACGGCACCGACCATATCGGCAAGGAAGGCCTGGAGAAAAGCTACGAGAAGCAGCTGCACGGCATCACCGGCTACGAGGAAGTGGAGAAGTCGGCCGGCGGCCGCGCCATCCGCACCTTGTCGCGCACGGCCGCCACGCCGGGCAGCAATTTGATCCTGTCGATCGACATCGAACTGCAAAAGGTGATCGAGGAAGCCTTCGGCGAATGGCGCGGCGCGCTGGTCGCCATCGAACCGGAGACCGGCGACATCCTGGCCTATGTGTCGCGGCCCGGCTACGACCCCAACCTGTTCGTCGACGGCATCGACTCGCAAAGCTGGAACGACCTCAATACCTCGCTGGACAAGCCGATGGTGAACCGTCCGCTGTCGGGCACCTATCCGCCCGGTTCCACCTTCAAGCCCTTCATGGCGCTGGCCGCGCTGGAGCTGGGCAAGCGCACGCCGGGCCAGACCATCTTCGATCCGGGTTCGTTCACGCTGGGCGGCCACAAGTTCCGCGACGATAAGCCGGGCGGCCACGGCACGGTCGACATGTACAAGTCCATCGTCGAATCCTGCGACACCTACTACTACATGCTCGGCAACGAGTTGGGCATCGACGCCATCAGCGATTTCATGAAGCCGTTCGGCTTCGGCCAGCTGACCGGCATCGACCTGGAACACGAGAAGCAGGGCGTGCTGCCGTCCAAGGAATGGAAGCGCAACCGCTTCAAGAAGAATCCGGCGGCGCAGAAGTGGGTCGGCGGCGACACCATTTCCATCGCCATCGGCAACGGCTTCAACACCTACACGCCTTTGCAGATGGCGCACGCGGTATCGAACCTGGCCAACAACGGCATCGTCATGAAGCCGCACCTGGTGAAGATCATCGAGGACAGCGTCACGCGCGCCCGCAAGCTGACGGTGCCCAAGGAAAGCTACCGCATCCCGCTCAAGCAGGAGCATATCGACATCATCAAGAACGCCATGGTGGGTGTGACCACCGGCGGCACGGCGGCGCGCGCCTTTGCCGGCGCCGGCTACACCTCGGGCGGCAAGACCGGCACCGCGCAGCTGGTGGCGATCAAGAAGAACGAGAAGTACAACGCCAACCTGATCGCCGAGCGCCTGCGCGACAACGCGCTCTACACCGCCTTCGCGCCGGCCGACAAGCCGCGCATCGCCATCGCGGTGGTGGTGGAGAACGGCGGCTTCGGCGCCGGCGTGGCCGCGCCCATCGTGCGCAAGGCGCTGGACTACTACCTGCTGGGCAAACGCCCGAACGAAAAAGAAACCACCCGCGTGCCGAAGGAAGACGCCGAGCTGCGCTCGGTGCAGGACGTCCAGGCGGAACAGGGCGTCAGCGACGACAAGAAGCCGGGCGCTGAAACGCCAGGCAACAAGGAATAAAGGACCCGCATGCGCATCAACGAAAGGCGTTCCCTGTGGCGCCGCCTTCGCCCCTATTTCACCGTGTTCGACCTTCCGCTGATGCTGATCATCTGCGCGCTGCTGTCGGTTGGCCTGGTCACGCTGTATTCGGCCGGCATCGGCATCCCCGGCAAGGTCGAGGACCAGCTGCGCAACATCTGCCTGGCCTTCATCGTGATGTGGTTCGTGGCCAATGTGTCGCCGCAGATGATGATGCGGATCGCCGTGCCGGCGTATGTGATCGCGGTGACACTGCTGATCGGCGTGGCGCTGTTCGGCACCATCAAGCTGGGCGCGCGGCGCTGGCTGCATGTGGGCATCGACATCCAGCCGTCCGAGTTCATGAAGATCGCCATGCCGCTGATGCTGGCGTGGTTCTTCCAGCAGCGCGCCGGCCATCTGCGCTGGCACGACTACGGCATCGCCGCCGTGCTGCTGGCGATCCCGGTGGGGCTGATCGTCAAGCAGCCGGACCTGGGCACCGCCTTGCTGGTGGTGGCCGCCGGCTTCTGCGTGATCTTCCTGGCCGGCCTGGCGTGGAAGGCGCTGATCGCACTGTTCGTCGCCGCCGCCGCCAGCCTGCCGGTGATCTGGTCGGTGATGCACGACTACCAGCGCGAGCGCGTGATGACGCTGATCGATCCGACCTCCGACCCGCTGGGCAAGGGCTTCCACATCATCCAGTCCACCATCGCGGTGGGTTCGGGCGGCATGACCGGCAAGGGCTGGACCCACGGCACCCAGGCCCACCTGGAGTTCATCCCGGAACGCACCACCGACTTTATTTTCGCCGTGTTCTCCGAGGAGTTCGGCCTGACCGGCAACCTGGTGCTGATGTTCCTGTACCTGCTGTTGATCGGCCGCGGCCTGATGATCGCCGGGAACGCGCCCAACTTCTTCACCCGTTTGCTGGCCGGCGCGGTCACGATGATTTACTTCACCTACGCCTTCGTCAACATGGGCATGGTCAGCGGCATCCTGCCGGTGGTCGGCGTGCCGCTGCCGTTCATGAGCTACGGCGGCACCGCGTTGCTGACGCTGGGCCTGGGCGCCGGCATCCTGATGAGCATACAGCGCCACCGCAAGCTGGTGCAGACCTGATGCGCCTGCAGGACGGGCGCACGCTGTGGCAGCGCGTGCGGCCTTATTTCACTGTGTTCGACGCGCAGCTGGCCATCGTCATGCTGATGCTGCTGTCGGTGGGGCTGGTCACGCTGTACTCGGCCGGCATCGCCATTCCCGGCAAGGTGACCGACCAGCTGCGCAATATCTGCATGGCCTTCCTGGTGATGTGGATGGCGGCGAACACGTCGCCGCAGATGATGATGCGCGTCGCCGTGCCGGCCTATGCGCTGGGCGTGGCGCTGCTGGTGGCGGTGGCGCTGGTTGGCACCATCAAGGGCGGCTCGCGCCGCTGGCTCACCTTCGGCGTGCAGGTGCAGCCGTCCGAATTCATGAAGATCGCCATGCCGCTGATGATGGCCTGGTTCTTCCAGCGGCAGCAGGGGCAGCTGCGCTGGCATTCCTATCTGATCGCGGCGCTGCTGCTGGCGATACCCGTCGGCCTGATCGCGCGCCAGCCCGACCTGGGCACGGCGATGCTGGTGGTGGCGGCCGGCGCTTGCGTGATCTTCCTCGGCGGCCTGTCGTGGAAGGCGATGGCGGCGCTGGGCGCGACCGCGTGCGCCAGCCTGCCGGTGCTGTGGACCGTGATGCACGACTACCAGCGCGACCGCGTCCTGACCTTGATCGATCCGTATCATGACCCGCTGGGCAAGGGCTTCCACATCATCCAGTCGATGATCGCCATCGGCTCGGGTGGCATGGGCGGCAAGGGCTGGACCCACGGCACCCAGGCCCACCTGGAATTCATCCCCGAGCGCACCACCGACTTTATCTTCGCCGTGTTCTCCGAGGAGTTCGGCCTGGCCGGCAACCTGGTGCTGCTGGTGCTGTACCTGCTGCTGATCGTGCGTGGTTTGAATATCGCCGTCAATGCTTCCACCTTCTTTACGCGCCTGCTGGCAGGCTCCATCACCATGATTTACTTCACCTACGCTTTCGTCAACATGGGCATGGTCAGCGGCATCGTGCCGGTGGTCGGCGTGCCGCTGCCGTTCATGAGCTATGGCGGCACCGCCTTGATGACACTGGGCCTGGGCGCCGGCATCCTGATGAGCATCCAGCACCATAGCCGCGGCGTGCGCGGCGGCGCCTCCGCGCGCGCGTGGGGAGCCGCCGCATGATGGAGATTAAGGATACGGAGCGCGAGCTCCAGCAGTTCCGCGCCCGCGTCACGGTGCTGGGGGCGATGGTGTTCATCTGTTTCGGCCTGCTGCTGGCGCGTTTCATCTGGCTGCAAGTGGTCAAGTACAACGACTTCGCCGTCAAGGCGGAGGAGAACCGCATCGCCATCGTGCCCATCGTCCCCAATCGCGGCCTGATTTTGGACCGCAACGGTGTGGTCCTGGCGCGCAACTACTCGGCTTTCACGCTGGAGATCACGCCGTCCAAGCTGGTCATGACGCTGGATGAAACCATCGACGAGCTGTCCAAGCTGATCGAGATCGAGATCAAGGACCGCAAGCGCTTCAAGAAGCTGCTGGAGGAATCGCGGGGCTTCGAGAGCGTGCCGCTACGCACCCGCCTGACCGACGAGGAAGTGGCGCGCTTTTCGGCGCAGCGCTTCCGCTTCCCCGGCGTGGAGGTGCAGGCCCGCTTGTTCCGCCAGTATCCGCTGGGCGAGACGGCGTCGCACGTGATCGGCTTCATCGGCCGCGTCAGCCGTGCCGAGGCCAAGGCCATCGAAGACACCGACGATGCCGCCAACTACAAGGGCACCGACCATATCGGCAAGGAAGGCCTGGAAAAAAGCTACGAGAAGCAGCTGCACGGCGCCACCGGCTACGAGGAAGTGGAAGTGTCGGCCGGTGGCCGCGCCGTCCGCACGCTGTCGCGCACGCCGGCGGTGGCGGGCAGTAACCTGATCCTGTCGATCGACATCGAGCTGCAAAAGGTGGTCGAGGAAGCCTTCGGCGAGCGGCGCGGCGCGCTGGTGGCGATCGAGCCGTCGACCGGCGACATCCTGGCCTTTGTGTCGCGGCCCGGCTATGACCCCAACCTGTTCGTCGACGGCATTGATGCGCAAAGCTGGAACGAGCTCAATACCTCGCTGGACCGGCCGATGGTGAACCGTCCGCTATCCGGCACCTATGCGCCGGGTTCCACCTTCAAGCCCTTCATGGCGCTGGCTGCGCTGGAGCTGGGCAAGCGCACGCCCGGCCAGGTGACCTACGATCCGGGCTTCTACTACCTCGGCCACAGATTCAATGACGATTTGGCGGGCGGACACGGCTCGGTGGACATGCACAAGTCCATCGTCGTCTCCTGCAATACCTACTACTATGTGCTCGGCCACGACATGGGCATCGACGCCATCAGCGGGTTTATGAAGCCGTTCGGCTTCGGCCAGCAGACCGGCATCGACCTGGAAAACGAGAAGACCGGCGTGCTGCCGTCGCAGGAGTGGAAGCGCAAGCGTTTCAAGGGTGCGGCGGGCAAGTGGATGGGTGGTGATACCATCTCGGTCAGCAATGGTTCGGGCTACAACGCCTACACCCCTTTGCAGATCGCGCACGCGGTGGCCAATCTGGCCAACAACGGCGTGGTGATGAAGCCGCACCTGGTCAAGATCGTCGAGGACAGCAAAACGCGCGCCCGGACGCTGACAGTGCCCAAGGAGAGCTACAGGATACCGCTCAAACAGGAGAATATCGACGTTATCAAGAGCGCAATGGTCGGCGTGACCACCGAGGCGGGCGGCACCGGCGTGCGCGCCTTCGCCGGCGCCGGCTACACGGTGGGCGGCAAGACCGGCACCGCGCAGGTGATCACCATCCGCTCCGGCGAGAAGTACAACGCCGCGCGCCTGGCCGAACGCCTGCGCGACAACGCGCTGTTCACGGCCTTTGCGCCGGCCGACAAGCCGCGCATCGTGCTGGCGCTGGTGGTGGAAAACGCCGGTAAAGGTGGCGCCGAAGCGGCGCCTATCGCGCGCAAGGCGCTGGATTACTACCTGCTGGGCAAACGCCCGGCCGGAAAAGACACCACCAAGGTGCCGAAGGAAGATGCGGAAACGGTGCTGCCGGTCGAAGGGCAGACGCTGGAAGAACAAGCAGCGGCGGCCGAATTCGAACGGCGCGCGCCGACGCAGCCCGCTGGCGCTGTGGCGGCCGTACCTGCCGCCCCGGTGCCATCGGCGCCGACCGCACCCGCGCCGGTAGTCGCGGCACCGGCCACGCAGCCAGTGCCGCCGGCGCGGAAAAAACCGTAAGGAAGAAGTGATGCGTATGAACCGTAGCCGTATTTTGAATGTCTGTACCGGGCTGGCCTTGCTGGCGCTGGTCGGCTGCGGCACTGCGCCGACAGTGACCGATACCACCACCACGCCCAAGGCGCCGCGTAGCTCCGGCCCGGTCCTCAAGGCGCCGTCCAGCGGCAAGCCGGACACCAGCCTGCCGGTGCTGCCGCCGGCGAATTCGGGACGCGGCGGCTACTACCAGGACGACGGTCCCGGCGACGCGCCGCCGGCCAACCTGGCCGACGTGCCGGACGCCGATGTGCGCAACGATCCGCTGCTGCCGTATTCCAACCGTCCCTACGTCGTCTTTGGCAAGACCTACACGCCGATCAGCGGCAACCAGCCGTTCACGCAGATCGGTGTCGGCAGCTGGTACGGCAAGAAGTTCCACGGCCAGCGCACCTCGTCCGGCGAGATCTACGACATGTACAAGATGACGGCCGCGCATCCGACGCTGCCGATTCCCTCCTACGCGCGCCTGACCAACCTGGTGAGCGGCGCGGTGGTCATCGTGCGCATCAACGACCGAGGGCCGTTCCATGCCAACCGCGCCATCGACGTGTCGTACACGGCGGCGCTGAAACTGGGCTTGCTGGGCAAGGGCAGCCACGAACTGCAGATCGAACGCATCCTGCCGGATGAAGTGGACCGCATGCTGGCCACGCGCGCCGGCGTTTCGGGCACGGTGTCGCCGCGCCTGCAGTCGCAGTCGTCGCAGCGGAAGGCGTCGAGCGGCGGCCTGGGTGGCAACAACGGCGGCGGTCCGCTGCTGCTGACGCCATCGGCGACGCTGAGCGAGCCGCTGGTGCTGGCGCCCAAGGCCATGCCTGGCGCGCCCTCGTCCGACGCGGAAGCGTTGATGCTGACCGACCGCGCGCCGGCCAACGCCGAAGCGCTGGCGGCCAGCACCGCCAAAGGAGGCTTCTACCTGCAACTGGGCGCCTACTCGCGCGCCGAGAATGCGGAAGTCGTGCGCAACAAGCTGTCCGGCAAAGGCCTGAACGGATTGGAAGTGGTGCAGGGCGGTTCCGTGCACCGCTTGTTCACCGGCCCGTTCGCCACGCGCCAGGAAGCGATCCAGGCGGCGCAAGGCTTGCCTTCATCGTTGAACCTGAAGCCTATCGTCGTCCAGCGCTGACCCGGTCAAAAGACGGGCCACAACACCGCGGCGGTTGTCACCACCTCGACCAGGTCGATGGCAAACAGGTAGGCCGCCGACAGGCGTCCCTGCATGTAGGCGCCCAGCGCCCAGAAGCCGCCCAACGCCGTCGTCATCGCCAGCGCGCAGCGGGCGTGGGAGAGCGCGGCCGAATGCCACAGGCACGCCGCGGCGGCCATCGCGCATAGGCCGAACTGCGCCAGCGCCAGGTATCGCTTGCGACCGGACAGCGGCGGATCGTAGCGCAATCGGGCGGCTTCCAGGTCGAACGGCTTGCCTGGCAGGGCGAGCTCGGCGGGACGCCAGCCCGGAGGCTTCAGCCAGATCTTCAGCTTGTCGGACCAGCGCTCCGCTTGCCGCGACAAGTTGAGCAAGACCGAGTATTCCGACACGATGGCCCACACAGGATCCCAGCTGTTCAACGGGCTGCGCGTGCCATACACACACGGCTCCTGTTCCTCGGCGAAGGTGCCGAACAGGCGGTCCCAGACGACCAGCATGCCGCCATAGTTTTTATCCAGGTACTGATCGTTGACGGCGTGGTGCACGCGGTGGTTGGACGGCGAAGAGAATACCCGGTCGAACCAGCCCAGCTTTCCGATATGTTCGGTGTGTATCCAGAACTGGTACAGCAGCACGATCAAGCCGGCCACCGCGAACTGCTCCGGCTGCACGCCGAGCAGCGCCATCGGCAGGTAAAACACCCAGCCGATAAAGACCACGGAACTCTCCTGTCGCAGCGCGGTGGAGAAATTGAAGTCCTGGCTCTGGTGATGCACCTGGTGGGCGGCCCACATCAGCGCGCATTCGTGGCCCATGCGGTGCAGCCAGTAATCGCAGAAATCGAACAAAACGACGGCGGCGATCCAGCCGTACCAGGAAGACCAGAAGTCCGCCAGCGACACCATGCGCACCTGGTCGAACACCCAGGTGTACAGGCCGATCTGGAACAGCTGCGTGAGCACCGCCACCAGTTGGCTGATCAAGCCCTGGCTAAGACTGCTCAAGGCATCGTTGAGGCGGTAGGTGTTGCGCTGCTTGAGCCACCCGTAGGCAAATTCCGCGACGATCAGCAGGAAAAACACCGGGAAAATCAGGACGATGAATTGTTCCATATAAAAAGGCGTGTGAGCGATCAACCGATAGTTTGCCAGATTTGTTGCATAATGTTTAGCTGTTCCGGCCTAATTTTAAGAAGGACTACCTGAGAGCATGCGCCAGAAAATTCGAGACGAAATTTTATCCATTTCCCCTTTCGACGATCTGGAGCGTCGTGACGTTTCCAACTGCCTTGCATGGGTGGACTCGGGCGTGGAGTTGTGCCGTGTCGCGAAGCCGGCAACGCCGCCTATGCATCTGGTGTCCTATTTTGCCGTCGTCGATGACGGGCATGTGCTGCTGGTTGACCATCGGAACGCCAAGTTGTGGCTGCCGCCTGGCGGCCATGTCGAACCGGGCGAGCATCCCCGCGTGACGGTGGCGCGTGAATTGGAAGAGGAGCTTGGTTTTGCGGCGCCCCATCCCATCGGGCCGCCTCTGTTGGTGACCGTGACCGCGACCGTTGGCCTGACCGCCGGCCACACAGATGTCTCCTTGTGGTACGTGGTCCGAGCGAGCCGACAGCAAAGCATCAAGTTTGACGAGCGTGAGTTTGAAGACGTTCGTTGGTTCCCGTTCGACCAAGTTCCGTTGGGGCGCGCAGACCCGCAGATGAAGCGATTCCTGGCAAAATTGGCGCTTGGGGAGCAAACCGCCTAACCCTTCCATCGAGGGACTTGTATGTCTGAAGAAACCCATCGTCCACCAGATCCACATCCGGTTGGAATCGAACCCGATGACCGGCTGGTCGTGCTTGCCCGAATGATAAAGGTAAGCGACTCGCAAGCAGAGACCACACTCATGGAAGGCGCCGTCAACTGGGCGCGCTTCGGGGATCAATGTCTCGGCCAGTCGCTGTATAGGCACCGCGCCGTCTTTCACAATGCCGCAGCGGCGCCAGTGTGGAGCCACGTCGAACTCAGCTACTTTCACGACATAGTTCCCGCTGAAGTCATCTCGGAACTCGTGCTTGACCAGCAGTCGAGAGGCGTTTATCTGTTGCGCGCAGAGATACTACTGACCACACCCTCGTCTTTTATTTTGCCTCGAGACTGGCGGGGATCAGTCGATCGACCTGAGCGACAGGTATCACTGGAATATATCGAAGTGCAGCCGAAACACCTTCGCAGGTACAGGGAGGTCATGCGAGATTATTGCGGCGTTGCCGCGATGAAGCTTGTCCAGCAAGACAGGTTTGGGACGTTCAGGGCAATGGAGACTGCGGTAATCCTCCACCGTGTCCCGGAGATGACGATGGACTGGAATCAGATTCATCTGTGCGAATTGGACCCCGATGGCTTTGACGGTTTTGGCAAGGAATTTGCGGCGGCATTGCGGGTCGATCGACCGAATGAGGTTGACCCGCCAGACGCTTTCGCTGATCTCGGCAATATCCGCACCGTTCCCCTTTGGACCTTCAACGATCCGCTCGTGGAGGCGGACAGCGTGGTCGCCAGCGTGGGCATAAGTGGTCGCACCAGTGGACCGTCTTCGGCGTCCGCCAAGCTGTTGCGTTAGGGGGCGTTTATTTGCAGGCGTGGTTTTCCGCGCTCGGGTAGCCGGCGCGGAATTGTTCCAGCTTGGCCTTGAGCTCTGTGTCCACATCGCGGAACTGGAAGGCCAGCAGCTTGCTGCCGCTCATGCGCGGGGCCACGCGCGCGGTGCGCACGCCTTGCTTCATCAGGATGGCCAGCTGGTTCTGCGCCGCGCCTTCGGTCTTGAACACGCCCAGCGAAATCCCCCAGCGCAGCGGCGAGTTGTCGTTCATGATGAAGTAGTTGGTCACGCCCAGCGCGCGCAGTTCGCCGGCCTTCTTGTCGGCGCCTTCCTTGCTGCCCTGCGGCGGCATATAAACGATATAGCTCGATACCTCGTTGCCCGGCAGGTTGTGGCGCGACTGGCGGTCGCCCAGGTTCAGCGGCGCCAGCTGGGCTTCGAAGCGGCGCGCGTCGGCCAGCACGAAGCTGCCGATCTCCACGCAGGCCAGCACTTCCGGCGCCGGCTTGGCGCTGGCGGCGGCGCTGGCCGCGGCGGCCGATGCGTCGTTGGCCTTCTCGGGGGAGATGATGGCCAGCTTGTCGGCGTTGAGTTGATTGAGCAGGCGCTCCGGCTCGCGCTCGTTGCCGCTGAAATGGCCGAGATAACCTTTGCCATACGCGAACAGCGCGGCATTGATGGCGACCAGCGACCAGAAAATAAATTTCAGCACGGAGCTTCCCTTGCAACCTTAGTCGGCGCTGCCGGCGGCAGCATGCAAACCGATTAACACGATATTGTCGACGATACGGTACGGCACCTTCAGCATCGGCGCGATATACGGCGCGGCGCCGCCGGAGATGATGCACTCCGCCGCGCCATGCCGCGCAAACGCGTGCTCGATGGCGCCGCTCTGCGCGGCCAGGCAGCCGCTCAGGATGGCGTCGTCGGTATTGTCGGCGAATCCGTCCGGCAGCTTACCGTCTTGCGCAATTTGCGGCAACTGCGCCGTGTTGCGCGCCAGCGAACTGGCCATCAGGCCCAGCCCCGGCAGGATCATCCCGCCCAGGAACATGCCGTCGGCCGTGATGGCGTCGATGGTGGTGGCGGTGCCGCAGTTGGCGACGATGACTTCGCGTCCGGCCGCTAGCGCGTGGCCGGCGATGGCGGCGGCGAAACGGTCGCAGCCCAGCTGCGCCGGATTGCGGTAGCCGTTAGTCACGCCGGCCAATGCCGGCAGCGAGGCAAACCATTCGATCGACTGCTCCGGCGGGAGCATGGCCGGGAAGGTCCGTTGCAGCACGTACTCCAGCTGCACGCGCAGCGCGCCGCCGGCCACGTTGGCGATCAGGATGCGGTCGACGCCGCGGTTGGCCACCGCTTCGCTCAGGTGCAGCTCCAGCTGCTGCAGGTCGGCGTGCATGACGGCGCCGTGGGCGATCCATGCGCCCAGTTCCGTGCCCGGTTCGGCCAAGGCCCATTTGACGCGGGTATTGCCGGCGTCGATCAGTAGAATCATGATAGTCCGATAAAAGAAGAGAGGCGCAGCGAGACGTCGCCGGACAGCACTTCGGCGCGGCCCTGTGGCGTGTCGAGCATCAGGCGGCCGATGGCGTCGACGCCGGCGGCGCGCCCTTGTTGCAGCACTTTGCCCTGGTCGAGGATGACGACGTCCTGACCCTGCCACGCATGCAGCAGGTTCCAGCGCTCGGCGAAGGGGGCGAAGCCGGTGTCGTCGAATTCGGCCAGCACGGCGGCCAGGCGGCTGAGCAGCGCGGCCATCAGCTGGTTGCGGTCCATCTTGGCCAGCCACGGCGCGGCGGCCACTTCGCGGCCGATCTGCGCTTCCAGTTCGTCCGGCATCAGCAGGTTGATGCCGACGCCGATCACGGCCCAGATGGCGCCGTCGCCGTCCTTGCGGGCGGCCTGGGTTTCGACCAGGATGCCGGCCAGTTTTTTTCCGTCGCGCAGCAGGTCGTTGGGCCACTTGATCTGCACCGGCACGCCGAGCGAGGCGATGGTCTCGGCCAGCGCCACGCCGACCGCCATCGGCAGGCCGGACATGCGGTGCAGCGGGCCCTTGAAGCGCCAGGCCAGCGAGAACATCAGCGCGGCGCCGGGCGCGGACAGCCAGCTGCGGCCGGCGCGGCCGCGTCCCGCCGTCTGGTTGCCGGCGATGCGCAGCACCGGACCTTCGAGCGTGTCGATGCGCGCCAGCAGGTCGGCGTTGGTGGAGCCGGTTTCGGCGACGGTTTCTATCGCCACGTGCGAGGCGCTGGTGGCGCAGTGCAGGCGGATGGCGTCCGCAGTGAGCGTGCTCATGACGCGGCCTTGCGTGGCTTGTGCGGTGCCTTGGCGAACGCCAGGTCGTAGACTGGATTGGGCAGCATGCGCAGCAGCTTGGCGACGACGCCCATCTGCCACGGGATCACCTTGTAGCTGCTGCCGGCGGCGATGGTGCGCGCGGCCTTGGCGGCGAATGTGGCGGGCGCCATCAGGAACGGCATCGGGTAGGGATTCACCTGCGTCATCGGCGTGTCGATGTAGCCGGGGCACAGAGTGACGACGCGGATGCCGTAGGGCTTCATCTCCAGCCGCAGCGATTCGCAGTAGCTGATCACGGCCGCCTTGGAGGCGCTGTACGCCTCGGCGCCGGGCAGGCCGCGGATGCCGGCCACGCTGCCGATGCCGACCAGCCGCGCCGGTGTGCGCTGTGCTTTCATCGCCGGGATGAACGGCGCGAACGTGGCGGCGGTGGCCACCACGTTGGTGGCGATGACGGCTTCGAATACGGGGAGGTCCTCGGCGAACTCGGTCAGCGTGCCGACCGAGATGCCGGCGTTGGCGATCACCACGTCGATGCCGCCGGCGTGCGCCATGAAGGCCTGCGCGGCGGCGGCGATGGCGGCGTGGTCGCGCACATCGACCGCGTAGGCGCGGTGGCGTTCAGGATTGGGGAGGGTGGCGATCAGCTGGTCGAGCATCGCGCTGCGGCGGGCCAGCAGGCCCAGTGTGGCGCCTTGCGCCGCGTATTCGGCGGCGAGGGCCGCACCCAGGCCGCTTGAGGCGCCGGTGATGAAGACCCGCTCCGGCCCGGCGCCCTGTTTGCTCATCTTTATTTCTTTTCCGCTTTCGCCTTGGCGACCAGGAAGTCCATCACTTGCACGGCTTCGGCGTGCAGCTCGGCTTCGGTGGTGGCGGCCTTGGTGCCTTCGTTGGCCATGGTCGGCGAGGTGACGTACTTGCCGTCGATGGCGATCATCGGCCACGAATCGACGCCGTAGGCATCCATCATCGAGGTCGCGCGGCGCACGCTGCCGCCGACGCCCAGGCCGCGATAGGTCTCGATGAACTTCTGGCGGTCCACGCCCTGCTTGGCGGCGAAGTCGAAAGCCATTTCATCGCGGTTCATGCGGTTGTGGTTGACGTGCATCTCGGTGAAGATCTTGGTGTGCATGGTGTCGTTCAGCAGGCCCATGGCGCTGAGCGTGAAGAACAGCTTTTGCTGCGGCAGGTCGGTGCCGCTGCGCGAGATGTGCATGCGCTTGAAGACGATGGCGTCGCCCTGTTTCTTGACCCAGGCCGTCAGCGTCGGATCGAAAGCGAAGCAATGCGGGCAGGCGTAGTCGAAGAATTCGATGACTTCGACCTTCTTGCCGCTATCGACAGCTTGCGGCGTCGGCAGCGTCTTGTATTCGACGCCGTTCTTCGGATCGGCCGGGGAGGCCGACGACAGGGCTGCAACGCTCAACATCAATGCACCGACTACATATTTCATGAATCGCATCTGAATACTCCTGGCTTGTTTTTGCTTGTTTTTGCTTATTTTTGATTACGCACGACGGCGACGTCGATGCCGTTTTCGGACAGCTTGCTACGAACCTTGTTCATCGTTTCGACCTGGTTGTACGGGCCAAGGCGCACCCGATGCAGCACGCCGGTGTCGGTGGCGCGGTCGGACAGGTTGGCTTCGAAGCCCAACAGGGCCAGCTTGGCGCGGGCGCTTTCGGCGTCGGCGACTTCGCGGAAGGCGCCGGCCTGCAGGTAGTAGATGAACTTGTCGTCGCCGGCGTCGGCGGCAGCGGCAGGCTTGGCCGGCGTCGGCGCCACATTGGCGGCGGCGGGAACGGCTGGCGGCGCGGCTTTGGGCTTTTCAACCGGAGCCGGGGCCGGCGCCGGTGTTGGCGCGGCCTGGATCTTGTCGACCACCGCTTGCAGCGGATCGGCCGGAGGCGGCGCCTTCGGCGGTTCCTTGGCAAAGTCCTTGGCCGCTTCGCGTACCGCTTCCTTGTTGCCGTACATAGGCTTGTTCGGATCGGCGGCTTGTCCCGCGGTCGGTTCCGCAACCTTGCTGGTACGCCCCTTGTCGGTGAACGGCGTCGAGCCCTTGTTGATCACCAGGGCGACGACGACGGCGATCGCCAGGCCGATGACCAGGCCGATGACGATGCCGATGATGGTGTTGCCGTGCTGGCGCGAACGTGGAGTGGAGCGAGGGCTGGTGCGGAAATTCATTGTGCGGGATGTCCTTCGCAATTACATTTTGTTGGGAGCGGAGACGCCGATCAGCGCCAGGCCGTTGCGCAGCACCTGGCGGGTGGCCACCATCAGCGCGATACGGGCCGCCTTCAGTGCCTCGTCGTCGACCAGCACGCGCTCGGCGAAGTAGAAGCTGTGCAGGTTGGCGGCCAGGTCGCGCAGGTAGAACGCGATCTGGTGCGGACCCAGTTCCGCTTGCGCGCGCGCCAGCGTTTCCGGGTAGGCGGCCAGGGTTGCCAGCAGCGTCGCTTCGGTCGGCGCGGTCAATGGCGACAGGTCGACGTTGGCCAGGTCGGCTTCGTTGCCGGTCCATTGTTCCAGCATGCGGCAGATGCGCGCGTGGGCGTACTGCACGTAATACACCGGATTCTCGTCCGAGGTTTTCAGCGCGACGTCGACGTCGAACACGAATTCGGTGTCGGCCTTGCGCGAGATGAGGAAGAAGCGCACCGCGTCGCGGCCTTTTTCGATGTCGCCGCCGCCCGACCATTCGATCAGGTCGCGCACGGTCACGTAGGAGCCGGCGCGCTTGGAGATCTTGACCTCTTCGCCGCCCTTCATCACGGTGACCATCTTGTGCAGCACGTAGTCCGGGAAGCCTTGCGGCACGCCGACGTTGACCGCCTGCAGGCCGGCGCGCACGCGGGCGATGGTGCCGTGGTGGTCCGAACCCTGGACGTTGATCGCCTGGGTAAAGCCGCGCTGGAACTTGACGATGTGGTAGGCCACGTCCGGCACGAAGTAGGTGTAGGTGCCGTCCTTCTTGCGCATCACGCGGTTCTTGTCGTCGCCGTAGTCCTCGGTGCGCAGCCACAGCGCGCCTTCTTCTTCGAAGGTCTTGCCGGACTTGTTGAGCATGTCGACGGCGGCGTCGACCTTGCCGTCGGCGTACAGCGACGATTCGAGGTAGTAGTTGTCGAACTTGACGCCGAAGGCTTGCAGGTCGATGTCCTGCTCGTTGCGCAGGTAGGTCACGGCGAAGTGGCGGATCGATTCGATGTCTTCGATATCGCCCGAGGCGGTGGCCGGCGTGCCGTCCGAGGCCGACACGGTTTTCTTGAGCAGGAAGTCGGCGGCGATGTCGGCGATGTAGTCGCCGTTGTAGGCCGATTCAGGCCAGTGGGCGTCGCCCGGCTTGTGGCCGCGCAGGCGCGCCTGCACCGAGTTGGCCAGGGTCTGGATCTGCACGCCGGCGTCGTTGTAGTAGAACTCGCGGGTGACGTCGTAGCCCTGGGAGCCGAACAGCGACGACAGCGCGTCGCCCAGCGCCGCCTGGCGGCCGTGGCCCACGTGCAGCGGGCCGGTCGGGTTGGCGGAGACGAATTCGATGATGACTTTCTTGCCGGCGCCGGCGGCGGCGCTGCCGAAGGCCGCGCCCTGGGCCAGCACGGCCTTGACCACGGCCTGCTTGGCGGCGTCGCTCACGCGCAGGTTGATGAAGCCGGGGCCGGCGATGTCCGCCGATTCGACCAGGCCTTTGCCGGCCGGGTTGGCCAGCAGCGCATCGACTACTTTGGTGGCCAGTTCGCGCGGGTTCATTTTCAGCTGCTTGGCCAGTTGCATGGCGATGTTGCAGGCCACGTCACCGTGCGACGGGTCGCGCGGTCGCTCCAGCACCACATGAGGAACAAGCGTGGCGGCGCCGTCGATACCGGCCAGGATAGGTGCGAGGGCGGCCTGGAACAGGGCGGTGATATCTTGTTTTTGTTGGGCGAGCATGAGCAAAGTGGCGGCCGAACCGCGTGTGTAAAAACATCCAAAAGCGAAAACGGCCGGCACTCTGGCACCGGCCAAACAGCGGTAATTATACTGGTTTGCCGCAGCGGGGTCATCGCTGAACACGGACCACGCGCGCGCGCGTCCGATAGCAACAATACCCCATCGAGTCAATCGCCGCATTCAATCGTGCCATTACAAAACAGTAATGTCGTACTGGTTGCGACCGCTCCGCTTTAAAAATAAGATGGATCGATGTTATAAAAAAAGAATCTAAAAATATAAAACATTCCAAAAAGACACTTTTCAATGACTTGATGAAGAAGGGAATGACCATGGCGGATTTGGACCGGAACGAGATAGCCGTATTGCGCGACAAGATCAACGACCACTGCATCTACCGGCTGCCGCCCAAGTCGAAGGAGTTGCCCGCCATGAACGGGGCCGGCTACTACACCTGGCAGTTCTACCTGCGCGCCGCGCTGCTCGATGCGCGCAGCCTGCGCACCATCTGCGCCGACTTCTGGAGCCGTTACGCCGCCGCCTACGAGGCCGAGCCGTTCCAGATCGCCGGCGTGGAGTCGGCGGCGGTGCCCATCATCACGGCGCTGGTGTGTTCGGCCGCGGAGCGCGGCATCACCCTGAACGCCTTCACCATCCGCAAGGACCGCAAGGCCTATGGCCGCCGCAACCTGATCGAAGGCCAGCCCAGCGACTTGCCGGTGCTGTTCATCGACGACCTGACGTCGCCCCAGCATAACGCCTTCTGGCATGCGGTCCATGCGATCTCGCTGCACGGCATGACGCTGGCCGACGATGCCTATGTGCTGGTGCGCAAGCAGGAGAGCCATGTGCCGCCGTATATCGCGACGTCGATCGGCCGGGTCAGGGTGCAGAGCCTGTTTACGCTGGATGATTTCGCGCTGGAGCTGGACGACTACCACGCCGAACGGCACGCCGCCGCCGTCGCCCTTGCCGGCCGCGCGCTGGCCGCCTGAGCCCGCCGAACCCCGCCGCATGAAGCCCGACCTGGCCTTGCCCGCCCACAGCGCCCAGCACGCCGCGCCGCCGCTGTTCCGGCCGGAGGCGCTCGACGAGGCCCGCTCGCGGCTGGGCGCGCCGGTCAAGCTGCTGGGCGTGGCCGGCTGGGCGATGACGCTGTTTTTCGTCGCCCTGTTGCTGGCGGCCGCGGTGTTCGCCTGCACCACCCGCTATGCGCACAAGGAAAACGTGTTCGGCCAGGTGACCCCGGTGGCCGGCAGCCTGCGCATCATCGCCGGACGCAGCGGCATCGCCCAGCAGGTGCTGGTGCAAGAGGGGCAGGCCGTGCTGGCCGGCCAGGAGCTGATCGGCATCTCGTCGGCGCCGCGCCTGCAGCTGGGCGGCACGCTGAGCGAGCAACTGCGGCACAACCAGGACAGCCAGCTGCAGGCGCAGCGCCTGCAGGCGCGGGCGCGGCTGGACCAGTTGCTGCGCCAGCTCGACGAGGTGGCCGAACGCCGCCGCAGCGTCGCCGAGGACGTGATCAGGCTGCAGGACGCCTGGCGCCTGCAGCAGTCGCGCCTCGAGATCCAGCAGCAGGCGGTGGCGGCGGCGCACGCGTTGAACGAGCAGGGCATGCTGTCGCCGCTGGCGACCCGCAGCCGCGACGACGAGCTGATCGCGGCGCGCCAGACGCTGGCCGGGCTGGAGCGCGAAAAAGCCCAGCAGCAAAGCCTGCTGGTGCAGCTGGCGGCGCAGGCCGCGCGCCTGAACGCCGAATCGCGCATGGTGCGTTCGGAAACCGACAACACCGAGGCGCAGACGGCCGAGCGGCAAATGGTGTCGGAGGCGACCTACGCCGACCATCTGACGGCGCCGGCCGATGGCGTGGTCAGCGCGCTGCAGGCCCATCCCGGCGCGCCGGTCACCGCCAACGAGACGCTGGCCATCATCATCCCCAAGGGCCACGATCCGCGCCTGCCCGCGCTGGAGGTGGAGCTGTGGGCGCCGTCGCGGGCGATCGGCATGATACGTCCCGGCGCCCGCGTGCACCTGATGTACGACGCCTTCCCCTACCAGACCTTCGGCGTCGCGCGCGGCGTGGTGCGCGAGATCGCCAGCGCGCCGGTGATGCCGAACGAGCTGCCGGTGCCGATCGAGACCAAGGAGCAGCTGTTCCGCATCCGCGTCGCGCTCGAGCGCACCGCGCTGACGGCGTATGGCCGCGATTGGCCGCTGACGCCCGGCATGCGCCTGAGCGCCGACCTGGTGCTGGAGGAGCGCACGCTGCTCGAATGGCTGCTCGATCCGCTGCGCGCCAAGCGGCAGGGGCTATGAGCATGGGCGAGCACCTGATCCCAGGCGTCGCCGCGCGCCGCGCCGGCTGGCTGCTGGCCGGGCTGCTGGCGCTGGCCGGCGCGGCCGGCGCCGACACCGGCCTCGGCCCCCGCCTGCTGCTGGTGCAGAAGGACAGCCGCGCCGCCCTGTTCCTGCCGGAGAGCCATGTCGGTTCGCCGGCGCAGGACGACGCCTACTTCCGCGGCGTGATCCGGCCGGCATTTGCCGCCAGCAGCGCGCTGTTGGCGGAACGCTCGACGGTGTCGTGGTTCGACAGCAGCTACTACCAGTCCAGCTGCGCGGACGAGGGAGCGGCCGAGGCGGCGCTCGACCCGGCGCTCAACGCGGCGCTGCGCCGGCACGCGCCGGCCGTGCCGCCGGCCTTGCAGGCGGTCTCGCCGCTCGACCGGCTCGACACGCTGGGCCGCTTCATCCGCTTCCACTGGCTGTTCGTCAACGCCCACAAGCGCGCCTATGGCCAATTGCCGGACGCGGCGGCGCCCGCGCGCAGCTTCCGGATCCGCAACGCGCAATCCGGCGTGCTGCTGGCCGGGGCGCCGCGCCGCGCCGCCTCGGTCGAGGATGGCGGGACCTGGCTGCAGGCCTACTGCGCGATGGCGCCGGCGCAACGGGCGTCGCTGATCGCCGACACCCTCGCGCAGAGCGCGGCGGCGGCCGATCCGGCGGACGCGGAGCAGTCCCCGGACCAGCTGCGCGCCGCCACCGACCGCGACACCGACCGCAGCTATCAGCGCGCGCTGGCCGACCTGCGCGCCACCCTGAACGCACCGTTCCCGGCCGGCCGGGTCGCGGCGCCGCCGCCGTCGGCGGGCAATGCGAACTATGCG
Organism: Duganella sp. GW821-FHT07G03; assembly: GCF_059418605.1. Lineage (NCBI taxonomy): Bacteria > Pseudomonadati > Pseudomonadota > Betaproteobacteria > Burkholderiales > Oxalobacteraceae > Duganella > Duganella sp. GW821-FHT07G03. The sequence goes on along the minus strand of NZ_JBWKQE010000032.1, from coordinate 16,471 downwards.
CGGGCGTGGACGCCGGCCGAACTGACGATGACCCGCTACCTGATCGTCGCGCGCAGCCAGGCATGGGTGGCCGGCTTGCCGGCGGTGCTGGCGCGCGAGCGGCTGCCGTTCTACGCGCTGGGCGCGGCCCATTTCGCCGACGGTCCGGCCGGGCCGGGCCTGGTCACGCTGTTGCGCGCCGCCGGCTACAGCGTCGCGCTGCTGCGCGACCGGCGCGAGCTGGGCGCGGTGCTGGCCCGGCTGCCGGCAGCGGCGGTCCAGGCGACGCCGGCGCCGGCCGCGCGCCGGCTCGCCGGCGGCTGCCAGCGCGACGGCGACGGTTATGGCTGCGGCTGGAGCGATGACTCGACCAGCTACCGGGTGCTCAGCATGGCGCCGTCGCAGGCGCAGGAAGTCTGGTCCGTCTGCTTCGAACGCGAGGGCATGCTGGGCCCTGAACAGCATTGCGTCTCGTCGTTGCGCCAGGTCGGCGCCGAGCGCGCCGCCGACCTGGCCGGCGCCGCCGGTTTGCCGCCGAGACCGCCCGACCCCTGACGCCTCCCCCGGTTCTTTTTCTGGTGACGGCCGGGTTTTCTCGCGCCGGCGCCGGTTCCTTGTCCGTTGAGCGCTCAGCGGACTGTTGCACCACGTCTGTTTTTTTACCAACTAATTGGAGTGAAAATGCGAAATCTGAACGACGATGAAATGGATGCTGTCGCTGGCGGCCAAGGACACACGGTGGCGGCGCGCGCCGTAGCGCCTAAAGCCAAAACCAAACACCAGCCATTTGGCGGTTTGCATACGCTGGAAGAGGAAGAGCCGGAAGAGCCGGGTGACGGCGGTGGTGGCGATGGCGGCGGCGGCGATGGTGGCGGCGGCGACGGCGGCGGCGATGGCGGTGGCGGCGATACCGGCGCCAGCGGCGGCGACGACTCCGGCGATGTCGGCGGCGACGACGGCCACGGCAATGAAATCGGCGACCCGGATGCGCCGGTCGACAATGCCCAGAACGATATCGAACTGGCCAAGGCGGAAGCCAATCCGAAAGGCGACATCAAGCTCACCTGCAATACCGAGAACGGCAGCAAAGTCTGCGTGTCCGGCAATGCCGAGCATTTCATCGTCACCACCACCGACAAGAACGGCACCACCGCCTATAGCTGCGGCCTGAATCCCGGCTACAGCGTGTCGGTCTCGCTGGAGCTGTTCAAATCGATCCGCGGCGGCTCGCTGGGCGGCGAGTGGAAGCAGAGCCCCAGCTTCGATTGCAAGGTATTGACCGGTAAAGGCTAAGCGACCTGTGCGACGCCGCCGCAGGGCGGGGCGGCGTCGCCTGCCACCAGAGAGCCAGACGACTATGTATCAAGCATTTCAATCCGAAGCGGCCGAATGCGGCCTGGCCTGTGTCGCGCTGGTGCTGGCGTCGCATGGCGCGCCGGTCGACATCGCCGAATTGCGGCGCAAGCACCATGTGTCCTCGCGCGGGCTGACGCTCAAGGAGGTGGCCGACATCGCCGCCGCCAACGCGCTGGTGACGCGCGCGGTGCGCTGCGAACTGAAGGAACTGGGCGAACTGCGCTGCCCGGCCATCCTGCACTGGGGGCTGCAGCATTACGTGGTGCTGGAGCGGGTGCGCGGCTCGAGCGTGCGCATCAGCGATCCGGCCAGCGGCCGCAGCGAGCTGGGCATCGACGAAGTGTCGCGCTTCTTCACCGGCGTCGCGCTGGAGCTGGCGCCGGCGCCGGAGTTCAAGCGGCGCAAGCAGAAAAGCCCGTTGAGCCTGTGGTCGTGGTTCCGGCTGGCGCCCGGCATGCACGCCAGCCTGCTGCAGATCCTGCTGCTGTCGCTGCTGTTGCAGGTGTATGTGGTGGCCAGCCCGTTCTACATGCAGCTGGCGATCGACCAGGCCGCGCTGAAGGGCGACCATGGGCTGCTGATGTCGCTGGCGCTGGGTTTCGGCCTGTTCGGCCTGTTCAACGCCGGCGCCGACGCGCTGCGCGCCATCGTCACGCTGCGCCTGTCGGCGCTGCTGAACTGGGACATGACGCTGCGCCTGTTCCGCCACATGGTGCGGCTGCCGCTGCCGTGGTTCCAGCGCCGCAAGCTGGCCGACGTGCTGTCGCGCTTTGATTCGATCGCGCCGGTGCGCGACCTCATTTCCGGCAGCCTGGTGACCACCGCCGTGGACGGCCTGCTGACCGTGGCCACGCTGGTCATGATGTATCTGTTCGCGCCGCAGCTGGCCGGCGTGGTGCTGGCGGCGGTGCTGCTGTACCTGGTGGTGCGGCTGGCCGCGCTGCCGGTGACGATCCGCCTCGGCATGGAGGCGCTGGGCGCGCGCATCGCCGAAAACGGCAAGCGCATCGAAACCATCCGCGCGATCCAGACATTGAAGGTGATGGGCGCGGAAAGCACGCGCGAGAGCGACTGGGCCAACAAGTTCGCCGCCACCATCCGGCGCGAGCAGGCGCAGAACGTGGCCAACCTGTGCTTCAGCGGCATCCACAACCTGCTGGAGACCGGCGTCACCGTGATCCTGATCTACCTGGGCGCGCGCGCGGTGATGGACGGCAGCATGTCGGTCGGCCTGCTGTACGCCTTCATGTCCTACCAGGCGCAGTTTTCGGCGCGCGCCAGCGCCCTGTTCGACCAGATCATCCACTGGCGCCTGACCGATATGTATTCCTACCGGCTGGCCGACATCGTGCTTACGCCCAAGGAAGCGCGCATCGACGAGGCCAGCGTGGCGCAGCCGCATATCGCCGGCGCGCTGGAATTCGTTCACGTCGGCTTTGCCTATGCGCCGCAGGAGCCGCCCATCCTGCGCGACGTCTCGTTCGCCATCGAGCCGGGCGAGTTCGTCGCCATCGTCGGCGCCTCGGGCGCCGGCAAGTCGACCCTGCTCAAGGTGCTGTGCGGCCTGTACCCGGCCAGCGCCGGCCAGGTGCTGCTCGACGGCCGTTCGCTGGAGTCGTGGGGGCCGAAGGCGTCGCGGCGGGCGCTGGGCGTGGTGATGCAGGACGACGAGCTGCTGGCCGGAACGATCGCCGAGAATGTCGCCTTCTTCGATGAACACATCGACATCCAGCGGGTCTGGACCTGCCTGGAGCAGGCCGCCATCGAGCAGGACATCCTGCGCATGCCGATGCGGGTGGAAACCTTCATCGGTGAGATGGGCGCCACGCTGTCGGGCGGCCAGAAGCAGCGCGTGCTGCTGGCGCGGGCGCTGTACCGGCAGCCGCGCCTGCTGGTGCTGGACGAGGCCACCTCCCACCTGGACATGCAGCGCGAGTCGGCAATCAACGCCGCGCTGCGCGCGCTGACCATCACCCGCGTGATCGTGGCGCACCGGCGCGAAACCATCGCCGCCGCCGACCGCGTGATCACGCTCGAGCGCGGCGTCGTGGTGTCGGACCGCCGCCGCGGCGACGCGGCCGGGGCGGCGTTGGCGGACGGCAGCGGGGCGGCGGAGGGGGCAAATATGTAGCGTTACACTTTGCTTCATCGCCTTGTCATATGCACTGCTGTATACTGCGCGATCACGCCCGCCGGCAATACCTGGAATTAGCATATGAACAAGCGCCCGACGCTCTCCCTGAAGTCCCCCGTCAAGGCGGCAGCGCCCAAGCTGCGCGCCAGCCATGCGCGCGAGCTCAAGCCGGCGCTGCAAACCAGCTTCCAGACCGGCCTCAAGCCTGATTCGCTGGCGTACAGCCTGATCGGCGCCGCCCAGGCGGTGGCCCAGGTCCGCACCGGCACCAATCTGCCGCAGGCGCTGGCCCAGGTCTGGTCCAAGGGTGACGCCAGCCCGCAGGCGCGCGGCGCGATGCAGGACATCGCCTACCGCTGCATGCGCCAGCTGGGCCAGAGCGAGATTCTGATCGGCCTGATGGCGCCCAAGGCGCCGGAGCCGCTGGTGGCGGCCCTGCTGGCCTGCGCGCTGGCGTTGATGACGGCGCCGGACGAAGTCCAGCCCTACGAAGAATTCACCGTGGTCGACCAGACCGTGACGGCGGCCGACGCCCATCCGGACACCGCGCGCGCCAAGGGCATGGTCAACGCCGTGCTGCGCCGCTTCCTGCGCGAGCGCAAGACGCTGCTGGAGACCGCGCTGCTGCAGCCGGTGGCCAAGTGGAACTACCCGCAGTGGTGGATCGACGCCGCCAAGGCCGCCTGGCCGCAGGACTGGCAGGGCGTGCTGGCGACCGGCAACACCGCGCCGCCGCTCACCTTGCGCGTCAATGTCCGCAAGACCAGCATGGCCGACTACCTGGCCACGCTGGACGCGGCCGGCATGGCGGCCACCCAGATCGGCCCGTACGCGGTGCGCCTGGCCAAGCCGGTCGGCGTGACCCTGATCCCCGGCTTTGCCGACGGCCTGGTGTCGGTGCAGGACGCCGGCGCCCAGCTGGCCGCGCCGCTGCTCGACGTGCGGGACGGCATGCGCGTGCTGGACGCCTGCGCCGCCCCCGGCGGCAAGACTTGCCACATCCTGGAACTGGCCGCCGCCAGCGTGACGGCGCTGGACGCCGACGCCAAGCGCCTGACCCGGGTCGGCGAGAACCTGGAGCGGCTCGGCCAGCAGGCCACGCTGCGCGCCGCCGACGCCCAGAGCGCCGAGTGGTGGGACGGCACGCCGTTCGACCGCATCCTGGCCGACGTGCCGTGCACGGCCTCCGGCATCGTGCGCCGCCACCCGGATATCCGCTGGTTGCGCCGCAAGGGCGACACGCTCCAACTTGCAACACTTTCGTCCAAAATCCTCGACAACCTTTGGCAGATGCTCGCACCGGGTGGTAAATTGCTATTCGTGACATGTTCCTTGTGGCCGCAGGAATCCGAAGCCCAGGCAGCCGCTTTTGCCGTGCGCAACCAGGCTGTGCGGCTGGATGCGCCCGGCCAGTTGCTCCCCGCCGGTGGCGCAGGACAGGATCACGATGGTTTGTTCTACGCGCTGTTCCAGAAAAATGCGTAACCGTTTTGCCCGCTTAGTTACCCGCATATTTGCCAATACGCTAACGACGGACCTTTTGAACACCGGCCCCCACGTGACATCACGATTTTTTCGCCTCCTGATCGGACCACTGCTGCTGATAATGGCCTGCCTGCTGCCGCAGACGGCCGGCGCCGCCGACGGCGTGGACATCCGCCGCTGGCAGATCGAGGCCAGCGACGAGGGCTACCGCCTCAACGCCAAGTACAGCTTCGAGCTGACCCACGACATGGAAGACACGCTGCAATACGGCGTGACCCTGTACTTCACCACCGAAATCGAATTCACCCGCCCGCGCTGGTACTGGTTCGACGAGAAAGCCATCGTCAAGCGCCAGACCATCAGCCTGTACTACAACGTGCTGACGCGCCAATACCATGTGACCATCGACGGCAATGTGCGCCAGACCTTCTCGACCCTGGACGACGCGCTGTTCCTGATCCGCAGCCCCAACCGCTGGGTGGTGGCGCCGCGCGGCGCGCTGGAGGTCGGCAAGACCTACAACGTCAAGCTGAGCATGGGGCTGGACCCGAACTATGTCTCCAAGCCGCTCAAGGTCACGGCCCTCAACAGCGCGGAATGGCGCCTGGCGTCCGACAAGAAAATCTTCCAGTACAAGGCGGAGTAAGTGAGCACTGCCCTGCGGTATTTTTCCGTCGTCGGCGGCGCCATCATCAGTATCCTGCTGTTCCTGCTCGCTTCCGCGTCCGACAATTCCGGCTTCTTCGACCGCTACTACGCCTGGCTGCTGGGCCTGAACGCGGCGGTGGCCGGCGCGCTGCTGCTGCTGGTGGCGGTCTCGCTGTTCCGCCTGTACGGCCGCTACAAGAGCGGCAAGTTCGGCTCCAAGCTGATGACGCGGCTGGTGCTGCTGTTCGCCGCCATCGGCGTGCTGCCGGGGCTGGTGATCTTCCTGGTGTCGGTGCAGTTCGTCTCCCATTCGATTGAATCGTGGTTCAACGTGCCGGTCGAGGAGGCGCTGGAGTCCGGCATCAACCTCAGCCGCGCCGGCCTGGACGCGGCGCTCAAGGAACTGACCGCCACCGCCAGCAAGACCGTGCAGCAGCTGGCCGAGCAGCCCTACGGCACCGAGCGCGCCGCGCTGGCCGGGCTGGTCAAGGAACAGGCCGGCATGCAGAACGCCATCGTGGTCGACGCCGAGGGCGGCCTGATCATCAGCGCCCGCGCCAACCGCAGCGGCAATCTCAGCGCCGACCTGCCGACCCGCGAAATGATGGCCAAGGCCAAGGACAGCGACAACTACGGCGCGCCCGAGGGCGGCAGCGAACTGCGCAGCAACCTGATCAACGCCCCCGTCAGCACCGTCGACAGCACCAGCCAGCTGCGGCTGCGGGTGGTGATGGCGATCCCGGACCGGGTGCAGGCCAACGGCACCCACCTGGCGCCGCGCTACCTGCAGCTGATCCAGCTGGCGCCGGCCCAGCTGGCGGCCGACGGCGAGACCATCCGCAGCGCCTATTCGGACTACAAGGAACGCTTCGTGGCGCGCGTCGGCCTGCGCAAGATGTACATCGTCACCCTGACGCTGACCTTGCTGCTGGCGGTGTTCGGCGCCATCGCCAGCGCCTTCCTGATCGCCAGCGACCTGGCCCAGCCGCTGCTGCTGCTGGCCGAAGGCACGCGCGCGGTGGCCGAGGGCGACCTGTCGCCGCGACCGATCGTCGCCACCTCGGACGAGCTGGGCACGCTGACGCAATCGTTCAACACCATGACGCGCCAGCTGTCGGACGCCCGCAGCGCCGTCGAGCGCAACCGCTCGGCGCTGCAGAACGCCAAGGCCCACCTGGAATCGGTGCTGGCCAATATGTCGGCCGGGGTGATGGTGCTGGACCATGAATTCCACCTGATCAGCTGCAACGACTCGGTCGAGCGCATCCTGCAGCAGGCCGGCGTGACGATGATAGGCCAGAAGCTCGACGAGATCGAAGGCTTGCAGGAATTCGGCGGCGCCATCGTGGCGGCGTTCGCGGCGCAGAGCGCGCAGTCGGCGGCCGGGCGCAACCTGCAGCGCATGCACTGGCAGCGCCAGATCGAGGTGCCGCGCCGTTCCGCCAGCCTGGACGACAACGACCAGACCCTGCTCACGCGCGGTTCGCGGCTGCCGGTCGAAAGCGGCGGCAGCGGCTACCTGGTGGTGTTCGACGATATTTCCGACGTCATCTCGGCGCAGCGCTCGATCGCCTGGGGCGAGGTGGCGCGCCGTTTGGCGCACGAGATCAAGAATCCGCTGACGCCGATCCAGCTGTCGGCCGAGCGCCTGCAAATGAAACTGGAAGGCAAGCTGTCGCCGGCCGACATGGAGCTGCTCAACAAGGGCACCGCCACCATCGTCAACCAGGTGGCGGCGATGAAGCGCATGGTCGACGATTTCCGCGATTACGCGCGCACGCCGCCGGCGGTGCTCGAGCCGCTCGACCTGAACGCGCTGGTGGAGGAGATCCTGCACCTGTACCTGCGCGGCGAGGGCGACGACATCATCCACCCGCAACTGGCGCCCGGCCTGCCGATGGTGATGGGCGACCAGACCCAACTGCGCCAGGTCATCCACAACCTGCTGCAGAATTCCCAGGACGCGATGGCCGAGCGGCCGGAGGGCGCGCCGCAAGCGCACATTGACGTGATCAGCGAAGCCATTCATTATCAGGGCGCGGACGGCAGCACGCGCACCGCGGTGCGGTTGGCGATCGCCGACAACGGGCCGGGATTCGCGCCGAAAATCCTGGCGCGGGCGTTCGAACCGTATGTCACCTCGAAGGCCAAAGGCACCGGCCTGGGCCTGGCGATGGTGAAAAAAATTATCGATGAACATGGGGGGCGGATCGATATCCAGAACCATGTCGATAGAAGTGGCGCGTCGGTATTGATTTTGCTGTTAAAGTTAGCACCGACGTCGCAAAATACCTAAGTATCACTGATTAAAAAAATCATTGTCGGCCATGAGCTGGCGAAATGAGGAAGGCAAGGGAAGATGGCAAACATTCTGGTAGTGGACGATGAAATGGGTATCCGCGAGTTGCTCTCGGAAATCTTGAGCGACGAGGGACACGCAATACAATTGGCGGAAAACGCCCAGCAGGCGCGTGAGGCGCGGGCCGCAGGCGCGCCCGACCTGGTGCTGCTCGATATCTGGATGCCGGATACCGATGGCGTCACCCTGCTCAAGGAGTGGCAGCGCGACGGTTTGCTGACCATGCCGGTGATTATGATGTCCGGTCACGCGACCATCGATACGGCGGTCGAGGCGACCCGCATCGGCGCGCTGAACTTCCTGGAAAAGCCGATCGCCCTGCAAAAACTGCTCAAGGCGGTCCAGCAAGGCCTGACCCGCGCCCAGGAAACGGTGCGCGCGCCGGCGCTGGCGCCGCGTCCGATCGCGGCGGCCCAGGTCGAGGAGGCGCAAAACGCCGGCTTCAACCAGCCCAACCCGGCGGCGGCGATCTCCGTGCGCGGCGGCGCCACCGTGGCCGGCGCCGACAACCACATGTTCAACCTGTCGTTCGACCTGCCGCTGCGCGAGGCGCGCGACGCCTTCGAGCGCATGTACTTCGAACACCACCTGGGCCGCGAAGGCGGCAGCATGACCCGTGTGGCCGAGAAGACCGGCCTGGAACGCACGCACTTGTACCGCAAACTCAAGCAATTGGGTGTGGAGCCGGGCAAACTCGCAAAAAAGGGCGCCTGAGCCCGTGACCGGACCCATGTCCACCGGTGCAGCCCCCCAGCGGGCGCCGGTGCCGACCTGGCTGGTCATTGGCTCCCGCGCCCGCGAGCGCGAAGCTGCCATCGCCGCACACCTGGCAACCGGTGTGCCCAGCGTCGTTATCCTGGAAGGCCTGTCGGACGGAAGTTCGGCACTGGCCTTCGACCCCGCCGACCGTCCCCCCGCAGTAGATTCCCTACAACAAGATTCCGTACCGCAAGTGTTGCGTATTGCCCCAGGCTGTCTTCATTGCAGCGGCAATCTCATTTTGCGAGTAACATTGAATCGTGTGTTGCGCCGTCCTCCCGCGCGGCTCTACATCAGCCTGGCATCCGCCGAGCACCTCGAACCGCTGCGTTCCTGGCTGTCCGAGGCGCCCTACGGTGAGTTGCTGGATTTGCAATCCGACCTCGCGGCGTAGTGGACCGGGCCGCATAAATTGGGGGCGAAGGACGTGCGGGCGGCGCGCAGGGCAAGGCGCAAAGCGCAGCGATAGCGAGCTATCGCGAGCATTTGTAACGCAGCCATGTGCGTTGCCTGCGCGGCAGGCGCCCCCGGTTTATGCGGAACGGTTCACTTCCCCCGCCCGCTGATCGGCCTTGATTTGGCCTTGAATCGTCCGCTTTCAGCCCCATTTCGGTACTGAAGGCGCAACCGATAAGTGTTACGCCCCTTGTGAAAGGAAGCAACATGAACCTCATCTATAACAGCGAGCAATACAGTGTTGTCGAATTTGGCGCGGACCGTACCCTCGACGCGCTGCGCTTCGGCGGCTACGAAATCGTCGACAAAGGCGGCAAGCGGGAGATCTTTATCAACGGCATCCTGGCGCAGAATTTTCGCCGCGACGTCAATGAACTGATCGCCGGCGAACCGACGATGGCGGAAATCGATGAATTTTTGGGCAGTTATGATGAGCTGATGAGCCATCCGGTGCTGCTGCACTGAAAAAAGCGGGCGGCGCATGGTATGGTTCTGCTGTAACAACAGAGAACCAGACCATGTGCCAACTTCTAGGAATGAACTGCAATGTCCCGACCGACATTGTGTTCAGCTTTACCGGCTTCGCCATGCGCGGCGGCCAGACCGACACCCACCATGACGGCTGGGGCATCGCCTTTTTCGAAGGCGCCGGCGTGCGCCACTTCGTCGACCACCAGGCCGCGATCGCCTCGCCGATCGCCGAGCTGATCAAGCGCTACCCGATCAAGTCCACCAACGTCATCGCCCACATCCGCAAGGCCACGCAGGGCCAGGTGGCGCTGGAGAATTGCCATCCCTTCGTGCGCGAACTGTGGGGCCAGTATTGGGTCTTCGCCCACAACGGCGACCTGAAGGAGTTCGCGCCGGTGCTCAACGGCGCCTACCGCCCGGTCGGCACGACCGACAGCGAACAGGCGTTCTGCTACATCCTGCAGCACCTGCGCGCCCGCTTCGGCGAGCAGCGCCCGCCGCTGGCCGAGCTGCGCGCGGCGCTGGCCGAGATGGCGCGCGAGATCGCCGGCTACGGCACCTTCAATATGCTGCTGTCGTCCGGCGGCGAGCTGTTTGCCCATTGCTCGACCCATCTGTACTACCTGGTGCGCCAGCATCCGTTCGACACCGCCAAGCTGTCGGACGAGGACGTCACCGTGGATTTCTCGCAGGTGACCACGCCCAACGATCGCGTCGCCATCATCGTCACCCAGCCGTTGACGACCAACGAACAATGGACGGCGTTCGCCGCCGGCGAGTTGAAACTGTTCATCGACGGCGTGCCGCAGGCCTAGCCAAATTATCCAAGACAGGGGCAAGTATTGCTGTCAAAATATTAGTACGGCGAAATATTAGCCCCATGTTTTGTACTGATAGAAGCGATGATCGACCTCTCCCTACACGATACCGGCCCGCGTAGCCTGCGCGTGCGCGAATTCTATCTGGGCCGCCAGCCTATCCTGGACCGCAACCAGACCTTGTTCGGCTACGAGTTGCTTTTTCGCAACGCTCCGGTCGGCCCGGCACACATCACCACCGAATTGTCGGCCACGGCGGCCGTGATCGCCCACGCCTCGCAATTGGGCATGGAAAAAACCATCGGCGACGCCCTGGGCTTCGTCAATGTGGATGCCGACGTCCTGATGACCGACATCTTCTCCTTCCTGCCGCGCGAAAAAGTGGTGCTGGAAGTGGCCGCGTCGATGCCGCTGACGCCGCAGGTGCTGGCGCGCATGACGGAACTGGCCGGCCACGGCTTCAGCTTCGCGCTGGACGACGTCACCGGCGACAGCCCCAACGTGGCCGCGCTGCTGCCGCTGACCGAATACGTCAAGATGGACATGCGCAATATTCCGCTGTCCACGCTGATGAAGCTGGCCCCGCGCTTCCGTCAGGACAAGAAAAAGCTGGTGGCGGAAAAGGTCGAGACCCGCGAAGAATTCAAGAATTGCCTGGACCTGGGCTTCGATTTCTTCCAGGGCTATTATTTCGCCAAGCCGGTCATCATGAGCGGCAAGAAGCTGTCGCCGTCGCAACTGGCGGTGATGGAGCTGATGACGCTGGTCACCTCGGATGCGGACAACCTGGAGATCGAGCGCGCCATCAAGCGCGACGTGTCGCTGGCCTTGAACCTGCTGCGCCTGGTGAACACGCCGGCCGTCGGCGCCCGCCAGCGCATCGATTCGCTGAGCCAGGCCGTGACGATCCTGGGCCGCCGCCAGCTGCAACGCTGGCTGCAAATCATGCTGTACGCCGAGCCGAGCAAGCGCGGCCACAGCATGACGCCGCTGCTGATGCTGGCGACCACCCGCGGCCGCCTGCTGGAGCTGTTGGCCGGCAAGCTGCGTCCCAGCCAGCGGCAGGCGGCCGATGTCGCCTTCACGGTCGGCATCATGTCGCTGATGGACACCTTGTTCGGCATCCCGATGGCCGAGATCCTGTCGCAGATCCCGGTCAACGAGGACGTGTCGGAAGCCTTGCTGTACCGGGGCGGCTTCTTCGGCGACCTGCTCAAGCTGGCCGAATGCATCGAACGCATCGAAGAAATGGACGACCACATCGTGCCGACCTTGCGCGACCTCGCCATGTCCACCGACGAACTGGTGGAGCTGGAAATGGCCGCCTTCGAATGGAGCGACAACGTGGTGCGCTACGCGCTGTAACGCACCACGCCGGACGTGGCTTGCGTCAGGTCACGTCGCGTGGCCGGCGCCCGGCCAGTGCTTGTGCAGCTCGGGATCGGTGCGCATTTCCCACAGCGCCAGCACCGCCACGGCGATGCCGACCACCACCGAGTTCCACATCAGCTCGCGGTTGTCGGCGATTTTCAGCACCCACGGCGACGCCGCCACCCAGATCCCCACCAGCAGATTGAGCACCACGGCCCAGAAGTAGGTCTTGTACAGATCGAACGCCGCCAGCAGCGCCACCACCGCGCCGGAAATGAACGCGGTCCATGCCTGGATCGACGGTATCGGATAAGCGAACACCCACGGTGAGATGAAGAACCACAGCCCCAGCAGCAGGATCAGCTGATCCTGCCAGCGTTTGAGTGATGGATTGTTTGCCAGATTGTTTGCCATATCTGCCTCCCTGGTTACTAGTCAACACCTGCCGCCGGATGGCGGCGTTCATTCTTAGGCCGCGCAACAACGCAAAAGTTCACGCCAGCCGCTCCGGCCTTGCCATTCAGGCATCTCGCCGCTATGCTTGCCCCTTATCGAAAACATATGGTGGTATGGCTTATGGCATCGGTTTTACTCAGCGTGAATCAGGTTTCCAAATCCTACGGCGCGCGCAAGGCGGTCGATGGCGTGTCGTTCCAGGTGCAGCAGGGCCAGACGGTCGGCTTGATCGGCCCCAACGGCGCCGGCAAGTCCACCACCGTCGGCATGATCTGCGGCCTGCTCAGCGCCGACAGCGGCAGCATCGTCATGGACGGCGCGCCCATCGGCCAGGGCTCCAGCGAGGCCAAGCGCAAGATCGGCTTCGTGCCGCAGGACCTGGCGCTGTATGACGACTTGTCGTCGCTGGAAAATCTCAAGCTGTTCGGCGCGCTGTACGGCCTCAAGGGCGCGCTGTTGAAGCAGCGCTGCGAGCAGGCGCTGGCGCTGGTCAACCTGGCCGACCGCGCCAACGACCGGCCATCGACCTATTCGGGCGGCATGAAGCGCCGCCTCAACATCGCCGCCGCGCTGCTGCACGATCCGCAGCTGCTGATCCTCGACGAGCCCACCGTCGGCGTCGATCCGCAAAGCCGCAACGCCATCTTCGACACGCTGGAAGCGCTGAAGGCGCAAGGCCGCTCGCTGATCTACACCAGCCACTACATGGAGGAAGTCGAGCGCCTGGCCGACCACATCGTCGTCATCGACCACGGCAAGGTGCTGGCCGACGAAACCCCGGCCGCGCTGTACCGGCGCCTGCCGGCGCAGGCCGCCTTGCGCGCCGAGCTGGCCGCCGCGCCGTCGGCCGCGCTGCTGTCCGGCGTGCAGGCGCTGCCCGGCGTGACCGGCGTGCACAGGGAGGCCAACGCGCTCGACATCGGCCTGGCCGACGCCGCGCACGCGGCGGCCACGCTGGCCTGGCTGGCCGCGCAGGACGTGACGCTGCTGCACTTCGCCACCGCCAAGACTTCGCTGGAAAACATCTTCCTCAACCTGACCGGCCGCAACCTGCGCGACTGATAGGAACACCATGATTGCTTTGATCGCCCTGGTTCGCAAGGACCTGATCCTCTATCTCAACGACAAGCGCGCGCTGATGCTGCACCTGCTGATGCCGGTGGTGCTGGCGGCCTTCTTCGGTTCGCTGTTTGGCGGCGGCTCGGAAGCCAAGACCAGCAAGATCGAAGTCGGCCTGGTACAGCTGGACCAGTCCGACAGCGGCAAGAAAATCGCCGCCGGCCTGCAAGCCGACAGCGCGCTCAAGATCATCGAACTGAGTGACGCCGAGGCCCAGGACCGGGTGCGCCACGGCAAGCTGTCGGTGGCGGTGGTGATCCCCGCCGGCTTCGGCGAGCAGGCCGCCGACGCGCTGTTCAGCGGCCACAACAAGCCGCAACTGCCGGTCTACTACGACCCCTCGCAATCGACCATGCTGGCCATGGTGAAGGGCTTGCTGACGCAGCAGGTGATGCAAGTGACCAGCGCCGCCGCCATGAGCCCCAAGGGCAACAAGACCACGGAACGGCAGCTGGCCGAGCTGCGCGACACGGCCGCCAAGGATCCCGAGAGGGCGCAGCTGAGCGAGTTCCTCACCAGCCTGAAGAAATACCAGGACCAGCGCGTGGCTGCCGACGCCGAGAAGGAAGCCGCCGCCAAGGCCAGCGGCAAGCCGGCGCCGGCCGAGGCGCCGGCCGGCATGAGCATGCCTTACACCACGCAGGACCAGGCGCTTAGCAGCGGTCCCAAGTACAACGGCTATGCGCACTCGTTTGCCGGCATGGGCGTGCAGTTCATCCTGTTCATGGGCATCGACATGGGCATCGGCATCTTGTTGGCGCGCCGCATGGGCATCTGGAACCGCCTGCTGGCGGCGCCGGTGTCGCTGGCCACGGTGCTGATGGCGCGCGCCATTTCCGGCGCCATCATCGCCCTGGGACTGATGTGCGCGATGTTTGTGTGCGCCATGCTGATCTTCAAGGTGCAGATCAGCAGCGTGGCTGGCTTCCTCGGCATGGCGGCCAGCTTTGCGCTGATGACGGCGGCCTTCGGCCTGCTGATCGCCGCCTTCGGCAAGACGCCGGAAGCGGCGCGCGGCATCGCCACCTTCGCCACGCTGATCATGGTGATGCTGGGTGGCGCCTGGGTGCCGTCCTTCATCTTCCCGGAATGGATGCAGCAGCTCACGCTGGTGGTGCCGACGCGTTGGGCGGTCGACGGTTTCGACGCCGTCACCTGGCGCGGCCTGGGGCTGGGCGGCGTACTGGCGCCGATCGCGGTGCAACTGGGCTTTGCCGCCGTGTTCGGCGGACTCGCCGGCTGGAAGTTCCTGCGCGATCAGAAGTAGTCAAGGGAGTTCTGGAATATGACATTTGATTGGCATGGTGGAGAAATTTCGCGTGCAACCGAAGTTGATTCCGACTACAGGAACACGCAAAACGTGCGGCGCTTTCTTATTCGTCAGTGCGGGCCGGAGTTCAAGTTCGACCGTGAACTGATGGCCTGGGTGCGCAACGGAGCTGCGAAGAACATGGGCGATGTGGCTGATGAATGGTCGCGACGCCGGGTGGCGCGATAGCTCCTGAGGGAGGCCAGCATTCGGCCAGTACCGGACTGGTAATCAACATTCACACACAAAGGGACACCGCTGATGAATCACGCGTTTACCATTTCGGTACCACACCTTCAGACGGAACGACTGACGCTCCGTGAATATCGGCGCGCCGATTTCGACTTATTTGCAGACCATTTGGCGAATCCGGAAAGCTCCGCTCATTTGGGCTCAGCTGACCGCCAAACGGCTTGGAGAATCTTCACGTCACATTCAGGATTGTGGCTCGTGGACGGCGCTGGGTGGTGGGCTATGGAGGACAAGCAGACCGGCCAACTCGTCGGCAGTGTGGGAGCCTTCTTTCGCGAACAATCAACCATGATGGAAATGGGATGGAATACCTACCGCGCATTCTGGGGAAAAGGATTTGCGAACGAGGCGGCCGCGGCAGTTTTGAATTATGTGTTCGAGGTTCGCCGCGAATTGAAAGTCAGGGCTCTTATCAGTTCTGGCAATGATGCATCGCGACGCGTTGCCGAGCGCCTGGGAATGAGCTACGAAATGGAGACTGAACTGAACGGCAAGGCAATCAGCAGTTACATGCGTGAGCGCGCGTGAATCCACAGCTAAAATCAGACCTCTGAATTTTAATTATAAAAGTACTGCAAGGAAAATTTATGAGCTTTTACAACTGGGTTAATTTACAGTATATAGATGATGTTGAGCTGGACTTTGAATCAATAAGAGTGCCACTGACAATGGAATTGGATGAAAATGGTATTCATCATGATGTACTTAAAGATGTGGAAAAACTATTTATTGACCGTGAGGCAACGTTTCGTTTATGCACATCTATGGTTGATGACATCTTTCTTTTTACTTCGAGATTGCAACCTGACGCTGCTTTTGGCCTGCAAGGCCGTGGAGAGGAACTGCGAGATGTTTGGGTTAGGGAGTACCGCGCCGGTGAGGTAGTTTTTTCTCAAGGGCCTTTTGAGTAATTGGCTGCACAATTGTTCAGCCGAACCGTGCCGGCCGAGTTCGGCCAGTAACGGACATTGAGGTGGCACCCAATGCGAATCATATGTATCGATGGGACCGTGATGGCGATCTCGTTTAGCTATCCCCCTTTGAATATAATCGGAATCAAGAATGCTATCAAAAGAACAGGTTGACGTGATAGGCGATCAATTGCTATACAAAGCTCGAGATCCCAACGTCGCCCAGGACTCAGTTCTGCGCCGCTGGAAAAATGTCAATCAGGCTTCTGTTAGATTTATTTTCCTCTTGATATTTATCCCGCAGTTCTTCAGCATTTGGCTGCGCCACCAGAAAGAAATTCCTGATCTTTTTTATTATTTTGCGGTAGCACTGCTCTGTGTTGTCGGAATTTTCGGCATAGTTGTTGGAATCTATCAAGGAAGAACTCCGCTCATAAAAATTGAGGACGGCGTGGTTCTCAGCTATGGAAGCGTACCGTGGAAGAAAAAGGCCTTTCTTCTGTCGGAAATAAGGGGGTGTACTGTATTCTGTGTAAACGGGTTTTCGTTTAAGCCTGCGGCACCCGGTCTTCAAACTGGATGGCGAAG